>JALZEK010000083.1 GCA_030862065.1 Actinomycetota bacterium
GCCGTCTTCACGTTGACGTTGAAAAAGAGTCGCTCGACCGCCGCGATCTCGGGCCGGTACTCGTCCAGGATCTCGGCCAGCCGGGCCCTCAGCGCGGCCAGGCGCTTCTCGGTGGGAACTCCGGCGGCGGTGCGAACAGCCCCGATCATCAGCGCCTTCGGCCGCGGCGAGGCGCGCTCGACCACGGCCACCCCCGTGGTGGCCAGCCCTGGGTCCAGTCCGAGGACCCTCATGTTCGAGTGATTCCGGGCGCGACCGAACGCATGTTCGCTACAGGCTAGAACAGAGGTGCGACGAAACCCCGGCTTTTCGCCGGTTTGCCACCCATTTCGTCAGGCGGCGCGGCGTGCCCCACGCATAGGTTGGATTCGTCGGGGGGATGTCGTCGCCGATATGTCCTCCAAGACATGTCTGACAAACCCCGCCTGGATGTATGACACCCGTCGTCCAGGGGAAGGAGAGAGATCAATCATTTCGAAGCAACTACATTCAGAGACGGCCAGCACCGGCATCAACGCCCCCGCGTGTCATACATTGCCCCGGAGTTTGTCAGACATGCTCTCGGGGTCATGTTGGGCAGGCCCCCGTTCCAATCGGCTCCCCACGATTCGGCCCCTTGTTACAGAACGGTGACCGGTACGCCCCCGGCGTCCCGCACGGCCTTCTTGGTCGCGCCGGGCAGCTCCGAGATCGTTCGGTACAGCACCCGGTCGGGATCGATCCCGAGGGCCGCGGCATCGTCCTCGGTCAGGTGCTCTACCAGCACCTTCGACACCAGGATCTTGCCGTCGCGTGCCGATTCCTGGATCCGGGCGGCCTCGTTCACCTCGTCGCCGAGCGCTGTGACCTCGAGGCGGCCCCCGGTCACGAGCTGGCCGATGTAAAGAGTCCCGCCCCAGTGAACGCCGACGTTGAACAAACAGTCGTCGGGGTCGACCAGCCCGGTTTCCTCGCTCACGGTCTTGGTCGCGTCGCGCACCGCGACGACGATGTCGCGCGCCGCCTCGATCGCGACCTTCCCCGCTGCCGACGATGACCCGAGCTCGTCGGCGAGGAAGAAGGCCGTAACCCCGTCCCCCGCGTGCTTCCCGACGATGCCGGCGCAGTCGGCGACGACCTGATCGACGGCAGTGGTTATCTCCTTGATCAACTTGAAGTACGCCGCACTCGGGAGGCGCCGAGATAGAACCGACGACTCCTGCAAATCTGCAAACAAGACCGCCGCCTGCCTCCGTCCCGGCTCGAACAGACGAGCCATCCGCTCGAACATCGCCTCGTCGCCACGCGCCACGAGCGTCATCACGCTCGCCGACAGCCCCGGCTCGTACGCGATCAGAGTCCCGAGGAATTCACCGTCGTCTCCGTAGAGCCGAACGTGCAGCTCCACGACCCGCAGCGGGGGCAGATCACCCTGCAGGAAGTCGAAGTGGGTCGTCCATATCGGTGGAGGCTTAACCGGGCGGATCGCGTCGATTAGCTGGTCGATCGACTCGTCCGTCGGTTTTTCGCCTCCGGCCCACGCGGGTGGATCCTCCCAGTAATCGGAGGCCGACTTGAGCGCGTCGGCCAGTCCTCGCTTTCCGCCCGGAGTGTCCTGGATCAGCAGGGGGAACTCTTCCAGAAAGAACCTCAGCTGGCTCTCCTCGGTGACCTTCGATCCCCAGGCCTCACTCGTGTACACCTGAACGAGATGTTTGCCGTACCCGAGGCGCTCTTTGTCGTGTTCGTCGAGCAACTGCTTCAACTCGTCGGACACCCAGACCAGGTTCCAATTTGGATCGCAAAGCGCGGCCCCCGACCGGGTGCGCGCCACAACGCGCGCTATTTCGGCCAGCCGGGGATCTTCCGGAAGGTCGCTCGGCTCGACCGGAGACGAGCCCGGCGACTCAGACTGCAGAGGCAAGGACATCGTCGGGTATGTCGAAGTTCGCGTAGACGTCCTGGACGTCGTCGATCTCCTCGAGTGCGTCCACCAGATGCAATACCTTCTTGGCCCCTCCCCCGTCCAGCTCGATCGTCGTCTTGGGGACCTGCGTGAGCTCGCTCGACTCGACATCGATCCCGGATTGTTCGATCGCATCCCGCACCGATCGCAGCAGGTCGGGAGGCGTGACCACCTCAATGCTTTGAGCCGAGGCGCGGACGTCTTCGGCCCCCGCGTCGGCCGCCGCCATAAACACTTCTTCTTCCGAGAAGCGGCCGGGAACCACGATCACGCCCTTCGGCTCGAACATCCACGCCACCGCTCCGGGCTCGGCCAGCTTCCCGCCCAGCCCGTTGAAGACGCCGCGTACATCCTGAGCGGCCCGATTGCGGTTGTTGGTCAGGCACTTCACCCACAGAGCGACGCCGCCCGGTCCGTAGCCCTCGTACGAGACCTCTTCGTAAGACTCTCCCTCTAACTCGCCGGTGCCGCGCTTGATGGCGCGCTCGATGTTGTCGTTCGGTACCGAACTCTCCTTCGCCTTCTGCACGGCCGAGGCAAGCGTCGGGTTCGCGTCGACGTTGGCGCCACCTTCGCGCGCCGCGACCTCGACCGCGCGCAAGAGCTTGGCCCACAGTTTTGATCGCTGCGCGTCGGCGGCACCTTTCTTTCTCTTTATCGTCGACCACTTCGAGTGCCCGGACACTTACGAGGTCCTTGCTATATCGACGAACAGTTCGTGGAGCCGGTAGTCGGTGGTCATCTCGGGATGAAAGGCCGATGCCAGCAGATTGCCCTGCCGAACGAGGACGGGATGGTCGTCCCATCTCGCCAGGACCTCGACGTCGGAGTCGTGGTCCTCGACGACGGGAGCCCGGATGAACACAGCCCTGAATGGACTCTTCAAACCGGTAACGTCGAGATCGGCCTCGAAAGAATCGACCTGCCGTCCGTAGGCGTTGCGTCGCACCGAGATGTCCATGAGGTCGAGCCGATGCGGGGCGGGGTCGTGTCCGACGATGTCCTTGGCCATCAGGATCATCCCCGCGCAGGTTCCATAAAGCGGCATGCCGGCGGGCGCTCGCTCGCTCAGAGGTTCCAGGAGGCCGAAACGATCCATCAGCTTGCCGATCGTGGTCGATTCACCGCCGGGCAGCACGAGCGCCCCAACCTCGTCCAGATCGCGCCCCTGCTTCACCACCAGGGCGGTCGCGCCCGCCTCCCGCAGTGCACGCTCGTGCTCGCGCACGTCGCCCTGCAGGGCCAGCACGCCTATCTTCACGCGGCTACCAGCCTCTTCTGGCGAGACGCTCCGACTCGGGCATATCGCTGACGTTGAGCCCCACCATCGGGTCGCCTAGATCGCGCGACACCTTGGCGAGAATCTCCGGCTCGTTGAAGTAAGTCGTCGCCTCGACGATCGCCCGGGCGCGGCGGTCCGGATCGCCCGATTTGAAAATGCCCGAGCCGACGAACACTCCGTCGGCGCCGAGCTGCATCATCAATGCGGCGTCCGCCGGCGTTGCGATCCCTCCTGCCGTGAACAGCACGACGGGGAGGTGACCCGACGCCGCGACCTCCCTAACCAATTCGAACGGAGCCCGCAGTTCCTTGGCCGCGCCCATCAGCTCACCCGTGTCGAGTGTTGTGAGTCTCTTCATCTCTCCGGTGATCGCGCGCATGTGCCGAACGGCCTCGACGACGTTGCCGGTCCCGGCCTCACCCTTCGAACGGACCATCGCCGCTCCCTCCCCGATCCGGCGCAGTGCCTCGCCGAGGTTCGTCGCGCCGCAGACAAACGGAACCTTGAAGTCCCACTTGTCGACGTGGTTGTTCTCGTCGGCCGGAGTCAGAACCTCGGACTCGTCGACGTAATCCACGCCCAGGGCCTCGAGAATCTGGGCCTCCACGAAGTGACCGATCCGGCATTTGGCCATCACCGGGATCGAGACGGCGGCCATAATCTCCGTCACCTTCTCGGGGTCGGCCATGCGAGCCACGCCGCCCTCGGCCCGGATGTCGGCGGGAACGCGCTCGAGCGCCATGACCGCGACGGCGCCGGCCTCCTCCGCGATCTTCGCCTGGTCGGCGGAGGTGACGTCCATGATCACGCCGCCTTTGAGCATCTCGGCGAGCCCGCGCTTCACCCGGAGCCCTCCGGTTTCGTGGTGGTTTTGGGTCAATGTCATCACCGTCGTGGATTGTTCGGGGGCCGCCGGAAAGCAGCCTGACCTGCGAATTTCCTCCATGGTGATGCTATCAGCCGGGCCCGCCGGCCCATCACTTACTTGAAGGAGAAGCGCCCCTTGACCTGGCCGCGACGCGACGGAACCAGTTCGATCCATACCGGGCCGTCGGCGAACGTGAACTCATCGCCTCCCTCGGTGACAAACTTCGCGGGGTCGCCTTCTTTTTTGATCGTCCACTTACCTTTGACGGCGTGGCCGTCCCGGAAGAGAACCGCCCGCCCCTGTCCTCGGAGCTTTATGTCCGGTGAGGGATTGCCCTCGATGTCGACGATCGTCGGTGAGTTGTCCACTTGGACCTCTTGGATGAGGAGATTCGGGACGCCGATCTGTCCGCCCGAGGCGGCCATGAATTTCTCGCCGCCCTCGTATCTCCTCCACTCGTTCTTCTCCCAGCGGTATTCGATCGCGCTGTCGGAGGAGAAGTTGATCGAGACGCGGCGCGCCCTGGTGGCATTGTCGTTAAGCCGCCCCGTCGTAAACACGTCGGGGCGGGGTGGCCGGCTCGGCGGTGCGGCCTCGCGCAGCTTGGCGGTATCCACGAACACGCTGTGCACACTGATGGAACCCTCGGGGATCCGGTAGAAGGCGTCGCCCTTCATCCCCTCGACGAGGGTTGCCATGTCGTTTCGTTTGAGCTCTCGAGTCACGATCGAGTTGGCGCCCGAAAAGGCCAGGATCCTCGTGAAAGGAAGTGCGATCTTCGGGTCGTCGAAGCGCGCGCTGCGCACCGGACCGACCTCCTTGGCGTCGCCACAGTGATAGATCGCCATGAACCGCGTGATCCCGCCCTCCACGATTTCCTCGAAGACGACGTCCGCCTCCTCCAGACCGCTCTGCGGTCTCGCCGCGGGGTCGTTCTCGACCTTGACGGCGACCGCGGGTCGCAGCGGGTCGGTGTTGGACGGGACCTCGGAACGCGCCGCGCAGGTCGGTTTTCCCTCGGTTTGGCCGCCGATTTCGCAAACCCTCGTAGCGGTGGGCCCTCGTCTTGATTGCACGCGCCCGTCAGAAGCGCCGTCGCGATCGCGCCCGCGACCGCTAGTCGAGACGTCCTACTCAAAGGTGAAGGATCCCTTCACCTCGCCCTTGTCGCTCGGCACCAGGTGGATCCAGATGTTGCCCGGCTTGAACACCATCTGGTCCCCCGACTTCGTCTCGAAGCGGACCAGGTCATCCGTCGACTTCCTCACCCAGGAGCCGACGATGGCGCGGCCGTCGCGGAACAGCACCGCGTTGCCTTTCCCGGTTTCGTCTGCTATCTCGGTCGAGGGGTTTCCCTGGACGTCGACGATGTCGGAGTTGTTGACCTCATGCTCCTCGATGAGGACGTTGTCGACCTCCAGTTGGCCCCCCTCCTCGAGGTCGAATGAGTTATCTCTTGGTTGGAAGCGCTTGTAAGTCCCATCCGAGAACTCGTAGCGCACGTTCGTGAAGTCGCTGAACGAGATGTTTACCTGTTTTCCGCTCTTGGTTCCGTCTTTCTCGAGATCCCCGAACTCGAAGACCTCCTCCGGAGGTGATTCGTCGAACTTGTCGGATGCCACCTCCCTGACCTTTCCGGTATCGGCGTAAAGGGTGTGCTCCGAACTCAGTCCTTCGCGCGGGACCCGCTCCATGGACCCCTTCGCGTTTGATTCGTCGATGCGGACGATGTCCGCTTCCTCAAGTGCCCTTAGCACCGGAGCGTTCTGACCCGAGTAGGCCAGGATCCGAGTAATGGGGATCATGATCGCCGGATCCACGGCTCGAGCGCTCCGGACCGGGCCCACCTTGTCGGAATCGGTGCAGTGGTAGATCGCCATGAACCGCGTGACGCCGCCCTCCACGACCTCCTCGTACACGATCTCCGCGTTCCCGAGGCCCGATAGGGGGTAGGCCAGCTGAGCGTTCTCGACCTTCACCGCGACGGCAGGCCGTCCGATCAGGTCGGCATTGTTCGGCTCCTCGCCGTTCAGCGGACAGGTATCGGGCTCGGTGATCTCGCTAATGATCGGAATCTTGTCGCCGAGCTCGTCGCCGAAGAAGATGAACGCGACCGCGCCCCCACCGACGACTATCACCCCCGCTGTTATCGCCGCTATTGCCTTCGACCTGCGCGACACGCGCACGCGCCTCCTCTAACTCTTTTCTTCAGGTTTGACCGCTTTTTCTGCTCCAGGCAGGAAAAGCCCTCCCGGGTGAGCCGGGAGTCGCCGAATCGCCACGAGGGGCCGCTCCGGCGGAGCCGGATTCTCCAGGCGCCGACGCTATCACGCGGCCCCATCGATGCCGCGGAAATCCGGTGTGACCTGGACGAATGGGAAAACAGGTCTAGAGGTCGGTCAGGGCCTGGATGCGCTTCGCGGCCGAGGGGAACCTGGTCCCGAGCGGCACGAACCAGTAAGCGCCCCACCCGGTGTCGCGTGCCTTGCATTTACCTATCGCGCTGGCGAGAGCGGGCGGGTACCGCGTGAGCGCGGCCGCCGAGGAATCCTCGGCCAAATCGCGATGGGGCGCGAGCGGACCGGCGAGACCCCCCAGGGCGGAGGCCAAGGCCGCTCTCGTCAGATCACCGCCGGCCAGCCTCAACATGCAGTGAGCGAGCACGGCCTCGAGTTCGGTCCGCGTGAACCTCTCGAGCAGACCTTGGGTTACGGCCAGAGCATTGCCGCCGGCCCGACAGACCAAAGCGTTGGCCTCGGGGTCGTCGATGAGCCAGAGCGTCGGCTCGCCGATGCCGATATCCCGAGCCAGGCCCCGGGCGAGGTTCACGACCCGCGGAGCCTCACTTTTTTCCAGAGGCCGTGCCCCGAGCTTGCGCAGCACCCGCCGTCCCTGCATCCCCATCCACAGGGCGACCGCAAGGCCATAGGCGAGGGCCACGGCTACTCCGGCCGCGGGAGCGATTAGCCATCCGGCCGCGACCCCGAGGACGAGCCCGGGGCCGCCGATCAATACCGCCGCCCACGCGTACTCGACGGCGGCGGGCGAGGCGGGCCGCGGGACATTCCAGTGGCGCGCCGCGTCTCGAGCGGCGGTCGTCAATAGCCCGGTCCCTTCACCAGAGTCGTCTTGAACCCGCTTATGTAGCGTCCAAAGCTGCGGCGGACGTCGACGTTGCCGGCCGTCTTCACGATCGCTTTCGTTCCGGCATCCAGCCACACGGTCGCGTTGGCGGTCCCCTCGAAATCTCCCCGGAAATTAGTTCGCGTGTAGACCTTGATCGCGTCGATATTGGTTCCCGCCGCTCTCACCGATTCCGGCCCCAGAACCGAGACGCGATAGTTGCCGGAGACCCTTCCCTTCCACGATCCTTGCCACTCTCCTCTTAAGGGGAACCGCGCGCTTAGCACGGCCGGCCTCGGCTCGTAAGTTCTCGAAAAGGTGAACCCGCTATAGGCGAAGCGAAGGTAGACCCTGGTTATCAGGGCCCGTGACCTCGTCCAATGCAGGGTCGTACGCACCAAACGCCCCTCCGATGCCTGGGCTTCGGAGACCACCGTCGCCGAGTCGCGCGTCGCGGAGGTCACGTAATTGCGAACTTGCTGTTTTCTCGGAAGAGGTTGACGATCGCACGAGGCCGTACAGAACTCCTCGAATCCCCTCTGCGCGTACACGAAGGTGCCCTCGGCCGGATGTAACGCACCGCCCCCCCGGCCGGATCTCTTCGTGTCTCCCCCCGGTTGCGGGACGCGCATGCCCCCGGAGCCGGATCCATCGCCGGCAGCCCCCGGTCTGCCCCCGGCCGCTTCGCCCCGCCCGGGCTCGCCCCTTGCTTTCCCGTCTTTGCCGGAGCCTCTGGGACCGGTCTTTTTCGATCCTTCGGAGCTCTTCGGCCCGGTTTTCTCGGACGTGGACCCATCAGGCGAGGATTCGACGGACCGCTCCTCAAGGGCGGTCTCGGGAGCCGTATCGGTAGTCGATCCGCACGCCGTCGCCATCAAGGCGACGGCGCACGCCACGGACCGCAGTCGCATGATCCTCACCATCCCCTTACTCATAGCGCAGACACTCGACTATCGGCAGCGAGGTGGCCAGGCGTCGAGGGTAGAGGCTGGCCGCGGCGGCAAGGCCGATCCCGCCGGCGACCGCCCCAGCCATCAACAACCACTGTGGGGTGAAGGGGATTCTCCACTGGAACTGTTGCTCCATCATCATCAGCATCAGGCCTCCGAACAAGATTCCGAGGAGCACGCCCCCGCCGGCACCGAGCGCTCCGATTCCGGATGCCTCCACCACGACGGCGCGCCCGAGCTGGGACCGGCCCATCCCTACGGCGCGCTGCAATCCGAACTCCCACCTTCGCTCCAGCACCGCCATGAACATGGTGTTGGCGATCGTGAGGGCGGCCACGACGAGCGCCGCCAGCTGTATCCCTCGCGCTATCGAGATGAGACCGGCCGACAGATCCTGGACCTGGCCTATGACCTCCGCGCGGGTCTGAACGTCGGCCGGAACATCGCCGGACGCGAGAACTCGCTCCAGGCGGTCGATCAGGGCGCTGTGCGAAACGCCCTCGGCCGGCAGCACGGCGAACCTGTCCGCCTTCTCGTCTTTCCAGTAGCGGAGGTACGTCCTGTACTCCATGTACATCGAATCGAAGGGAACGAGATCGTCGTACCCTCCCATCACCGGAAACGAGTGGCGGCCCGACGGGGTCGGCAGGGACAGTCGATCTCCCTCCTCGAGTCCCAGTCTTCGAGCCGTGAACCTCGAGACGACCACGCCCCCCGCCGACATGTCGCGCAGGAACTCGTCCTGATCGGTCCCTGGGGCCGACAGAACATCGGTGGAGCCATCCTCGGCCGCCTCGGCAACCGACAGCGCGTACACGACCGCCTGCTCGCCGCCGACGTTCACGAACGAGTACCGGCCCGGATAGACGTGGGCGACGCCGTCCACCTTCTCCAGTTCGCCCTCGAGGTCGCCCGGTAGAGGCTGGTCGGAGGCAAACCCCGTGTACGAGCTCGCGCTGACATACAGAGGCGCGCCGAACCATCCGTGGGCCGAGCGGTCGACCTGCGCGTTCAGCGACTCGATTGCACTTCCGACACCGACGACCATCCCGAGGCTCAGCAACAGCGCGGCCACGGTCATAGTCGTCCGGCGAACGTTCTTGGCCAGGGCATCGGCGGCGAGCCGGCCCTCCGTCGAAAAGATCCTGTGCAGAAAAGGCCTGATGATCGCGATCCCCACCGGCACCGCGAGCGGAAGAAAGAACGTCGTGGTGGCGAGGGCGGTACCGATGCTCGCCATGCCGAGCCAGGTGAGATCTGTCGCCACAAAACCGGTCACCAGCGCGGTTGTGACTATCAGCCCGGCAACGAACAGGATCGTCGTCAACCCTCGATGCACTTCTCTCTCGCCGAGCTCGAACGGTGCCTGAGGACGCAGGAACTCGATCGGCGCGACGCTTAGGACCCGCCGAACCGGGACAAATGCGCCGAGCACGGAGACCGCGACGCCGCTCGCGACGGCGACGGCCAGCGTTTCGGGTTCAACCGACAGCATCCCGTTTGTCGTCTCGGGCAGAACGAAGCGATACCCCTCTATGGCGCTGTTCACCAGCACCTGCGCGAGCGCCAGCCCGGCCAGCCCCCCTCCGATCGAGGCGATCGCCCCGAGAAACGCGGCCTCGCCGAGATAGCTGGCGAACACCTGCCGGCGGCTTGCGCCGAGCGCGAGCGCCAGGGAGATCTCTGTTCGTCGCTCCGAGGTCGTCATCGACATCGTGTTGTAGACGACGAAGACCGCGACGAACAGAGCGACGAGCCCCGCCATCGAACTCAGAAAGGCCAGAGTCGAGAAGGTGCGCTCGAAGACCTCGGCCCGCTCCCCGGGAGGCCCGATGAGAGCCGCGCCATCGAGTTCGTCGGCGAGTGCATCCTCCACCGAGGCAACGGGAACGTCGGGATCCGTAACGATGTAGATCGAATCGACCCGGTCGGCTTTGTCGAACAGCGATTGCGCGGCCGGCAACCACATGACCGCGAAGTCGCCGCCGTTGACCACCTCGAGCGCGCCGCCCGAGACCAACCCGGCCACCTCTACGGCGCGGGGGCCGCGCGGCGTCTGCACCGTTACAGGCTTCCCAACAGAGGCGTTGAGTTCGTCGGCAACCGTTTCCGACAGGATGGCCCCACCCGTAAGTGCGCCGAGACCTCCCGACACCTCGAAGTCCGTGAACTCCCCCAGCCTCTTGGGGAACAGCGAGGCGAAATCTGGAGTAACCCCGAGATACAAGACCTCCAGAGCCCGACCGTCCACCGATGTGCGCGACACAGTGCGAACGACCGGGATCGTGTCCTGCACGCCCTCGACGTCGATCAGCCGCTGGGTCGTCGTTGCCGGAAGTCCGGTGAGATCTGTGGCCGCCACCTCGATCTCGGCCGCGCCCCCCAGAGCGCGGCTGCTCGACCGAACCGCCGAGACGAGAGTGTCGTTGATCAATCCAATTGAAAAGACCAGCGCGACCCCGGCCCCCACTCCCGATACCGTCAGCGCGACCCTCACTTTGCGGGCCCGCAGGTGGCGAAGGTTCAATCTCCGAAAGAGCTGAACCGGAGCCCAAATCACCGTCGGCGCCCTTCGGTCGTCGGCGGCACGATGAGGCCGTCGACCAGTCGGAACGTGTTGTCGGCATAGGAGGCCGAGCGCGCATCGTGCGTCACCATGAGGATTGTCTGACCGCCGTCGGCCTTCTCGCGCAAAAGATTGAGCATGTCTTCGCCCGTAAGGGAGTCGAGGTTCCCCGTGGGTTCATCCGCCAGGACGACCGCGGGTTTCGTCACCAGCGCGCGGGCCAGAGCGACGCGCTGCTGTTCTCCTCCCGAAAGATGCACCGGCCTGTGTTCGGCGCGTTGGGTGAGACCGACACTTGCCAGGGCCCCGCGTGCACGGGATTGCGCGTCGCGGACGCCGTCCAGCATCAGGGGAAACGCCACGTTCTCGACCGCCGTGAGCGTCGGAAGAAGGTTGAAGAACTGGAGAACGAAACCGAGTCGGCGGCGACGAACGGTCGCCAGGTCGTCGTCGGATAGATCCGACAGCGAGCGGCCCTCCACTCGCACTGTTCCGGTATCCGGCCGGTCTAGGCCCCCGATTACGTGGAGCAGGGTGGACTTACCCGATCCAGAGGGGCCCGTGATGGCGACGAATTCGCCGGGCGCAACGGACAGGTCCACCCCGCGCAAAGCATGGATCCGTTCGTTTCCCTGTTCATAGGTGCGCGTCAGGTCCGTCGCCTCGACCGCAAGGTCCACGGCAGCCGGTTGCGACGATGTAGCTGTGTCGGCGGGGAGTGGTTCGCTCATTCTCTTATCTCTTTTGATAGGCGCTCCAGCCGGGCCGAGGTCAGCTCGATCCACTTGAGGTCTGCGTCGAGATGGAACAAGGCGTAATCGGCCACGAGGCGATCGGCGAGGTCACCCTTTCTTTTCACGCGCGTGAGCTCGCGCATCCTCCGCTGGTGCTCGTCTCGTTGCGCGTCGAGAAATCGCTTGGCGGAGCGCCCCGACAGAAGGGCGAGCACCACCTTCGAGAACAGAATGCTGCGAATGTAGGGCTCGGCCGGCTCCGGCTCCCGCAGCCAGAGGTCGAGATCGGCGACGCCCTCGTCCGTGATCGCGTAAAGCCTCCGATCGGGCCCCCGGCCCGGCTCCTCGCTCGTCGCCGCCACCAGCCCATCGCGCTGAAGGCGCGCCAGGGTCGAATAGACCTGTCCGAATTTGACCGGCCGAGCGTTCTTGAAAAGCGAGTCGTACTCGCGCTTGAGCTCGTAGCCGTGGCGAGGGGAGGGTTCCAGCAACCCGAGAAGCGTGTAGGGGACGCTCACGCCGCCTCCTTGTTGAGATCTCGTGCCTGACGGACGAACCCGCCGATCGGGGGCACTATAAACCAGATGAATACACCCGGTTAATACGGTCCGCCTCCAGGGCGTCGGCGTAGGCCGTCTCCACGTTCGGCACCAGCCGTCCCCAATCGAACATCTTGGCTCGTCTAAGACCCCGCCTTCCAAGCTCCTCGGACGTGCCCGGGTCGGTCAACACCCGTCGCAGCGCGGCGCCGAGCTCGGCAGGGTTGCCCGGACGAACGAACAGGGCGGCGTCTGCTGCGACCGCTCTGAACGCGTCGAGGTTGGAGCCGACCACGGGGGTTCCGGCAGCCATCGCCTCGAGGAGGACGATTCCGAACGACTCCCCGCCGAGATTGGGCGCGCAATAGACGTCGGCCCCGCGATAGACCGCCGCCACATTGTGATCGTCCAACGAGCCGAGGAAGTGCGCGTCCACCCCGAGTCGGCGGGCGAGGGTCCGGGCGGAGTTCTCCCGAGGCCCCATCCCGGCCACGATCAGAAGGGGGTTCAGATCCGAGACCGTGGAAACCGCCTGGACGAGAACCTCGACTCCTTTTCTTCTCTCCAGCCGGCCCAGAAAGAGGATGGCCGGACGACCTCCGAAGTCCATGGGTGGAGCCGTGGAAAACCTGGTTGCGTCCACCCCGTTCGGAGTCAGTCGGTAATCGCCTGGGAAGTAGCGGCCGGCGAGTTCTCGCGCCGCGTCCGACACCGCCGTCCTCAACGCCAGCCGTTCCGCGGCCCTCGCCAGAACGGGCCGCGCCAGCCGGTAACCGGCCGACGACGGCGTCGACGCGTGGAACGTTCCCACGATGGGGGCACCTCCGGTCCAGACCGTGAGCAGTGAGAGGCTCGGGATGAGCGGCTCGTGTACGTGGACGACATCGGGATCCAATTCGTCGAGCACTCTCTTCAGCCGTCTGGCCGCAAGAGGACCGAACGAGATGGGGGCCACGGATCCGTTTGCCGGAACCGGCACGGTTCGGCCCACGATCCGAACGGGCAAGTCCCCTCCCGTGTCTCGGGACCGACCCGGTGCAACGATGGTGACCTCGTGACCGCGTTCTAAAAGTTGTGTTGCCAGTGATCGCACATGACTCTGAACGCCTCCGTGGCGGTCCCATGCGTAAGGGCAGACGATCGCGATTTTCACGCCTGCCGGTCCTCTTTCCAGAAGGGCTGGAACACGTGCCATTCGGCCGGAAATTTGGCCACGAATCTTTGGAGCTGATCGGCGGTCTGCTGGGTTAGTCGCGCGATCTCGGTTCCGTCCCTACGCTCGGGCAGTTCTATGGGGTCGCTTATCTCACAAAGCCATCCCCGGCGCCCGTCGGCGAACTGGGCCCCGCCCACCCCTGCCACGAGGATCGGGACCCCGGCCCGCAGGGCCACCGAAGCGGGACCGGCCGGGAAGTTGACCCTAGCCCCGAAAAAATCGACCTCGGGACCGGTTCCCTTCAGGTCCCTGTCGCCGAGGATCGCGACGACCGCTCCCTCCTCGATCGCCGCAACCAATTTGTCGGTTACTCCAGGCTGCGCGGGGTGGATGACCATCCCCAACCTGGCCCGGTGCGCCGCGAAGAAGTCAAACATCCGGCGAGGCCGCAGAACCTCGGCCACGGTGACCAAGGTGTTTCCCCGGGCCCCGGCCCAAGCCCCCGCGGCGTCCCAGTTTCCAAGATGTCCGACGACGACCAGAGCCCCTTTTCCACGGCCCAGCACCGCGTCGATCTTGTGTTCGCCCACACAGAGAAACCGGGTGAGAAAGAATTCGGCATCCTCTCGAATAAGTCTGAAGGTCTCCAGCCAGTAGCGGGCGTAAGACCGGAATGCCTCACGGGTGAGCGCCTCGACCTCCGGGGAATCGACCGGCCGGCCGGTGATCCGGGCGAGGTTCAGCGCGACCGTCCTCTTCTTGGGCGACAACCTTGCGCCCACAGACCCCAGGGAGTGGGCCGCCCCATAAGCAAAACGTTCGGGCAGCGCGAGCGCGAGGCGCGACCCCGCTACGTAGCCGTAATAAACGAGTTGGAGAAGCCGCCCCTCCCCGGAGGGTCTCCCGGAGCCGTCCTCAGCCGACACTTTTCGCTTGTGCCCGGACGTGAAGGATGCGGTGAACAACCGTGATCAAAGACAGGCCGGTAAGTATTCCGAGGATCACAGGAAGGATCGCGCTGAAGACGAGGCCCACAATTACGAGAATCAGTCTCTCCGCTCTCTCCATGATTCCAACGTTGCAGTCGTAACCGAGTCCCTCGGCGCGCGCCTTCACGTAGGAGACGAGGTACGAAACGACCAAGGCGGTTAGGGCAAGAGAGGCCACCCACCGCTCGTCGGCCTGAGCCGGGTTGGGAGAGACCCCGTACAGCCAGGCGACCGGTATGAAAAACAGGGCGTCGCTCAGCCGGTCGGCGGTCGAATCGAGGAGGGCTCCGAACTTGGTGGTGAGATTGGCGGCCTTGGCCACCGCCCCGTCGATCGCATCCGAGAACGCCGCCGCTATGGCCACGAACCCGGCCACCGTCAGACGATCCTCGACTATCAGATAGGCGACCACGGCCTGGATCAATACCCCAACCAATGTGATCGCGTTCGGTCCAATCCGCCACCGGGCCAGCGACCGCCCGACGGGGCTCATGAGCCTGTCCCACCCGTTACGAACCTTGGCGTTCAGCACCGCCGAATCCTATTCATACAGGTTTTGGTCGCCTCTTTGTAGAGGTCGTTACGATGGCCCCTCATACCTAGTTCGAGCATCAGGAGGGTCGGTGAAGACGTATCCCACAGAGAACATCCGCAATGTGGTTCTGGTCGGCCACGGCGGGGCCGGAAAGACGTCCCTGGCCGAGGCGCTCCTTTTTCGATCCGGCGCGATAACGCGCATGGGGAAGACGACCGACGGCAACACCACCTGCGATTTCGACGAGGACGAAATCCGGAGGCAGATCTCGGTCGGCACGGCCCTGGCCCCCATCGAGTGGGATGGCCACAAGATCAATCTTCTCGACGCTCCGGGCTACGCCGACTTCGTCGGGGAGATGCGGGCCGCAATGCGAGTCGCAGACCTGGTGGTCTTCGTCGTGTCCGGAGTCGAAGGCATCGAGGTGCAGACCCAGGTCGCGTGGAACCTGGCCGAGTCGTTGGACCTCCCCCGTCTGATCGTGGTCAACAAGTTGGACAGAGAGAACTCGTCGTTCAAGCGCACCCTCGACGACTTGCGAAACGCCTTTGGGATGGGATGTGCGCCTTTCTCGCTTCCCCTCGGCGAGGAACACGATTTCCGGGGGATCATCTCCGTCGTCGATGAAGCCGCCTTCGTCTACGACGACTCTGGCAAGGCGAAGGAGGAGGCGGTTCCGGAAGAGAGCAGGGACGCGGTCGCCGAGGTGCGGACGGCCCTTCTCGATTCAGTTGCCGAGACAAGTGACGACCTCCTCGAGCGCTATCTCGAGGCCGGTGAACTGACGCGCGACGAGATCATTCCCGCACTGCGGGAGGGACTGGCTCAGGCCACCATCTTTCCGGTTCTGTGCGCCTCGTCAACGCATCTGGTGGGGGTCGATCGGATCGCCGATCTGCTCGTCTCCGCGGGCCCCTCTCCTCTCGACCGCCCTCCGGTGGAGGGAGATGGAGGCGATGCTCGCGAGGCGAAACCGGACGCGCCGATGTCCGCCCTCGTCTTCAAGACGACGACCGATCCCTACGTGGGCCGGATCAGCTTCTTCAGGGTCTACTCGGGCGTCGTCAAAGGCGACGGCACGATCTACAACGCAACGCGAAAGACGGACGAGCGCGTCGGCCATGTCTTCACGATGCGAGGTAAGAACCAGGAACCCATAAGCGAGGTAACCGCGGGAGACATCGGGGCGATCGCGAAGCTTAACCACACCGTGACCGGGGACACGCTTGCCGACAAGTCCGCCCCGATCACGCTCCCCGGGATCGAACCTCCGGAGCCCCTTTTGCCAAAAGCGATCCAGCCCAAGACCAAAGGCGATGAAGACAAACTGATGATCGGGCTCCAGAAGCTGATCGAAGAGGATCCGTCGCTAAAACTCGAGCGCAGCGACGAGACGCATCAGACGATTCTTTGGGGGATGGGTGATGCCCACCTGGACGTGATCCTTCACCGTCTTCACAGCAAATTCGGAGTGGAGGTCGAGGAGGTTCCGTTCAAGGTTCCTTACAGGACCACGCTTCGGGCGAAGGCCGAGGCCCTCGGGAGACACGTCAAACAGTCCGGAGGCCACGGGCAGTACGGCATTGCCAACATCAGGGCCGAGCCTCTCGAGAGAGGGGCCGGGTTCAACTTCGAGGACAAGATCTTCGGCGGCTCAATCCCCCGGCAGTGGATTCCGTCGGTCCAAAAAGGAGTCGTGGCCGCGATGGAGGACGGAGCCGGAACCGGCTTTCGGATGATGGACGTCAAGGTCGAACTCCACGACGGGAAGTACCACAGCGTGGACTCGTCCGACTTCGCGTTTCAGATGGCGGGGACCCTGGCGATGAAGGACGCCGCGGAGAAAGCAGGGGTCAGCGTCCTCGAGCCGATCTGGGACATCGAGGTTCTCGTGCCCGACGACCTCACCGGCGACGTCATGGGAGACCTGCAGCGCCGGCGCGGCATCCCCGAGGGGATCGACACGGTCGGCGGAGGTCGGCAGCTGGTCAAGGCCAAGGTGCCCTTCGCGGAGGTCACTCACTACGCGACGGACCTGCGCTCTCTTACCGGGGGCAAGGGGACCTTCTCGTGGCGCTTCTCCCACTACCAGGAGGTCCCGCACGACCTCGCCCAGAAGATCATCGACCAGGCGAAGCAGGAGAAGGCCGAGGCGAGGGCCCACTAGCACAGCCCGTACTCGCTCGTCGAAGTTGAACTCCTGCCGAGTGGTCGTGGGCGCGGAACTATTCCGGTGAAACGACCACTCACGCGCGAAGGCCGCGCCCGCTCAGGCGGTCTCGAACAGAGGGCGGAGCTTCGCGCCGGTCTCGGCGATCAGCTCGGGCACAACCTTGGTCTGCCCCACCACCGGCATGAAATTCGTGTCGCCGCTCCATCGAGGTACGACGTGCACGTGGAGATGGCCGGGCATTCCGGCCCCCGCGATCCGTCCGAGGTTCATTCCGATGTTGAACCCGTCCGGCTCCAGCCCCTTCTTCAGCACCTCGACGCCGCGGCGGGTGACCTCACTCAACTCGTGGAGCTCATCTTCGGTTAAATCCTCGAGTTCACCAATGTGGCGGTTGGGGGCGACCATCAGATGTCCCGAGTTGTATGGATAGGCGTTCAAAACGACGAACGTTCTCCCGGCACGATGAAGTAAACCGTTCTTCTCGTCATCGTCGGACGCGAGATGATCACAAAAGAAACAACCCTCGCTCTTGCCCGCGCCTTCGATGTACTCGGATCTCCAGGGGCTCCACAAGCGTTCCATTCTGAATCTAGACGGAGAGCTCGACGCTCTTCTCTTCGATCTCTTTGATGAGACCGCTCGCGAATTGCGAGATCGGGACCCCACGGGTTTCGTTGCCCGTCCTGCGTCTCACCGCGACGGTTCTGTCCGCGGCCTCCGAGTCTCCCACCACCAACATGTAGGGAACCTTTTGCAACTGGTGACGGCGGATCTTGGCCCCAAGCGTGTCGTCTGAGGAATCGACCTCGGACCTGGCATCGGCTTCCCTCAAAACACCGGCCACCTCGGTTGCGTAGTCGACGTGCCTGTCGGCGATCGGGATGACGGCAGCCTGGACGGGAGCGAGCCAGGTCGGAAAGGCTCCCGCGAAATGCTCGACCAGTACGGCGGTGAAGCGTTCGATCGATCCATAGAGGGCGCGATGGATCATCACCGGTCGAACTCGTTGTCCGTGTTCGTCGGCGTATTCGAGCTCGAACCTCTCGGGCATCTGGAAATCGACCTGTATCGTGCAGACCTGCCAGTAGCGACCGATCGCGTCTCGGATGTCGAAGTCGATCTTCGGGCCGTAGAAAGCCCCCTCTCCCTCGACGATCTCGTATTCCAGGCCGGCCTTGTCGAAAGCTTTGGGGATCGCGTCCTCGGCATGGTCCCACAACTCCGGCGCGCCCACCGCCTTCTCGGGCCTGGTCGAAAACCTGACGGCATCCAGACCGAGCCCGAACGTGCCGTAGAGCTCCCGCAAGAAGTCGATGACCTCGACCATCTCGTCGACGACCTGATCCGGGCGACAGAAGATATGCGAATCGTCCTGGGTCAACCCACGCGCCCGCAAGAGGCCGTGCAGCGTCCCGGAGCGTTCGTACCGATAGACCGTTCCCAGTTCCGAGAGCCGCAGGGGAAGCTCTCGATAGGACCTCGTCCTGGACCGGAAGACGAGAAGGTGAAAGGGGCAATTCATCGGCTTCGCGTAGTACTCCGCCCCCTCGAGTTCCATGGCCGGGAACATGTTTTCCCGGTAGAAGTCGAGGTGCCCGCTCGTCTCCCACAGGACGGATTTTCCGAGGTGCGGGGTGTAGACGGGTTGGTAACTGCGGTCGAGGTGCATGTCGCGCGACAGATTTTCGATGGCCATCCGGACGATCGCGCCCTTCGGGTGCCAGACCGCAAGGCCCGGTCCGACCTCGTCGGGCCACGAATACAGCTCCAGGTCCCGTCCCAGCCGTCTGTGGTCGCGCTTCTCGGCCTCCTCCAGCCGGTGAAGGTATGCATCCTGCGCTTCTTTCGATTCCCATGCCGTGCCGTAGATCCTCTGCAGCATCGGCCTCTTCTCGTCACCCCGCCAGTACGCGCCGGCGGAGCGCAACAACTTGAAGGCCTTGATCCGCCCGGTGCCGGGAAGATGGGGGCCGCGGCAGAGATCAACGAACGTCGGCAGGTCCTCATCAGGCTTTCGGTTGCGGTAGACCGATATGACCTCGCCGTCCGCCCCCTGTTGCTCGAGGGCCTCGGCCCCTTCCGCAACCCCCTCGATGATCTCCTTCTTGTAGGGCTGGTCGGCGAAGACCTCGAGAGCCTCGGCACGAGCGACCTCCGCCCGCTCGAACCGCTGGTTGTCGGCGATGATCTTGACCATCTCGGCCTCGATCTCGGCAAGATCTTCCGGCGTGAACGGACGTTCGACGTCGAAGTCGTAATAGAACCCGTCCTCGATCGGGGGACCGATCGCGTACTTGGCCTCGGGATGAAGGCGCAGCACCGCCTGGGCGAGCACGTGCGCGGCGGAGTGCCGGAGCACCTCCCGTCCCGGCTCCTCCGTCGCGGTGAGGATCTCGACATTCGTTCCAGGCCCCGGGACGAACGACAGATCGCGCGGTCGACCCTCGACCACGAGCGCGACCGGAGCCTGCGCTCCGGCCTGCTTGGCGAGCGCGAACCCGTCCCGGGTGCCATCGGTGACTACTCGAACCGGCATCGCCCGATGCTATCCAGTTATCGAAGTAGCCCCGCGCCGTGAGCCGTGTCCCACAATCCCGCTGGAAGCGACACCTCTCGACATCCAATCCTCCCGTCGGAGGTAAATACTCCGGCCACCCGGAATCCGCCATAAAGCACCCCTGGTTACGGAATGCCACAAGCCGCTAACTCCGATTCGAATGGCCTCAAAAGCTACTGTCGACAAGATCCAAGCGGCGCGGATTGCCAAGCGGGAGCGAGATTCGGCTTACATGCATCCTCCGGCGGTGACTCATACGCTGACTGCAAAAGGGATACGTACTGGACACCCAACGCGGGTGCAGGTAACGGGTTGTCCACCATTACAAATATTGCCTGGGATAGCCTCTACTATCACAAAGGGCTGATCGGCCGCTTGAGCGGACCTTGTGATTTCTGGGGAAGGTGGTGGCACCAACCTGAATGAAGCGTTTTGCATGGGGGCTGCTTGTCTTACTCGCGCTCTCGGTCGACCCATATGGCTTTGCGACCGCCCAGACCCCTCTGGTAGACATACGTCTGCATTTGTCAGATTCCGTGGTGCCGTTTGGCAGTCCCATACAAGCCTCAGGCCGCGTCGTTGCGCTGGGCGAGACAGAGTTTGTCTGTATCTCTGGGGTCGAGGTCAGTATCTTGGAAAACGTAGTTGATGACCAACCGGTTCGTTGGGAAAAGGTTGGAGAGGTACGAACCACTCAAGACGGCCAGTTCACAGAAACCCTTCTTCCGTGGAATAGCGGGAAGTACCGAGCGGAACTCAATCTTGATGACATGACCTCCTGCGGTGGGGCAGTGTCGCCTGAGCGTCGTTTCCATTTAAAAGCGAAGGTAAGTCTGAGACCCTCGTCACGTGCAATTGAGCCCACCGAAAGGGTTCGGCTATCGGCGGTCGTGACCCCAACATGTCGAGAGGAAACCACTCGGGAGCCCATTGAGCTACTCGTCTTTAGGCATGGACGTTTCGTTGAGATAGCATCTCGTGATCCCGGAAACGATTGCGCCATCGTCTTTAAACGACAGATCGCACGGACCACTGTTTTTGCAGCGCGAGTAGGCAGAATCGAGGATTCACACTGGCTCTATCTCAGAGGTCGTTCACCACAGAAGGCTGTGGGCTTGCGCGGGAACTAATTGCCAAGTTCACCACCGGGAGCCGACGCCAGACGTCTTGATAGCTCAGGATAAGCATGCTTTCGACTGGCGTTCCCGAGTGGGCGTAGAAACGCCTCTCAGAACACGAGTCAAGCGTTCTCAATAGGTCGCGTTCGTTGCTGGATTTCGATAACTGCGATTCCAGCTGGGCCCTCGACTTATCAGAGGCCTTCCCATCAAGCCGAACCTTGGCTCCGGGGGCAGCCGTTCTCCGCCCCCTGGGCAGGCGCCTACATCCAGCTGCTATTCCTCAGATGCAACAGAAGGGAGCTTTCACAATCTCAATCAATCTCTGGTTATGAGGCCGAGTTATAAACATCGATGAAGTGCTGATACTTCTCGCCGATTCGCTTCGCGGCGTCGCTGCGATCGATCTCTCCGTCTACAAACGCCTTCAGCGCATCCCACCAGATGGTTCGGCCGATCGCGAACCCGACGTAGCCGTCGACTCCGGCCCCCTGCTCGAGCCAGTGTTCGACGGCGGCATCGTCGGCGCCGCGGCCGAGCACCACACACACGACGTTGTCGCGGCCTCCGGCACGGGCCTGTTCGGAGATGCGCTCGCAGTCCTCTCTGCGATCGATCCCCTCTATCTTCCAGATATCCGGCTCGACCCCGGCCTCCTGGAGCTCGCGGATCGTGGTCAGCATCAGGTTCGGCCGCACCTCTTTGTCGTAGCGGTCTTCATCCCCGCCGACGGACTCGAGCTGCGACTCCTCCGCCGGCACGAGGAGCTCGAACAGAAAGCGGCGATCGCGTTCGTGGAGCCAGTCCGAGAGCCTCTTCAGGCGTTCCGTCTGACGCTTGTTCATAGCCTGGTCCCCTTCGGGGTTGTAACGGACCAGCACCTTAGTGAAACTGGGATCGTTGCTCTCGATATGGTCGCCGAACTGGTCTCCGTAGTCGAAGTCGAACTCCTTCTGTCCCGACTTCTCGACCGGCATCGCCAGGAGAAGACCGTCCCGTTTCGCCTCGGCGGGGATGTCGCCCCCGAACTCCTCGTCGACCAGGATCCCGCCCGAGTCCTTGGGAGCGCCCTGTTCGAGAGCCGACCTGAAGCCCTCATAAATCACGCGCTTGGCATCCGAGATCGTGTTTGTCTCCTCCGGAGTCGGGTCCCCCGTTATCCCGAAGAACTTCTTCTGAAAAGATCCGCGGTGGTCGAAAGCCAGTATGTAAAGACTCCCTTCGTAGCCCTGCGGCATAGCTCAGCTCCCTCCTTGGTGACGTAGTTTTGAGTGAAACAAAGAGATTAGTCGCACGAGAGCAATCGCCCAAATCGAGCCATGAGCAACGTCGACCTGGTCAATACCTTCCTGCGAGCCCAGAACCTCGAGCAGCTGGGCCAGCTGGACGAAGCCGTCGCCCTCTACGAACGCGTCGTCGAGGAGCGGTTCGACTCCTCCGGCCCCTACGACAGGCTCATTTCGATCTACGCCAATCGGTCGGCACATTCGGATGTGGTCCGGGTCGCCGAGGCTGCAATCGCCCAGGTTCAGACCTATTCCGACAAGCGGGCCTGGTACGAACGGATGCGATCCGATGCCCTTAAAGCCGGGGACTCGGCACCCCGGGCCGCTCCGAAACAGAACCCCGGGCCGACGGGTTGACCGAGCTCACCGGCATCCTCGTCGACCGGATTCGGGCGAACGGTCCGATGCCCTTCGCCGAGTTCATGGAGGTGGCGCTCTACGACCCGGACCACGGCTACTACTCCACCGCTGACTCGCCGGCGGGATGGCGCGGCGATTACCTGACCTCTCCGGAACTCGACCCCTCTTTTGGAACGTTGTGGACGGGTGCATTCGAGAAGGTCTGGGAGGCGTGCGGCGGTCCACGGGAATTCACTCTCGTGGAGATTGGACCGGGGGCGGGGGGGTTTTCGTCCGCCGTGCTGACCGCGGCAACCGGACCGTTCGGAGAGGCCCTGAGATTCGTTCTCGTTGAAATCTCCGAGGCCCGCCGCATCGGGCTGAAACAGCTATTTGACGACGACCGAGTTTCGTTTGCGGGTTCCGTGGCGGCCGTCGGCCCCGTCGTGGGATGCGTCTTTGCCAACGAGATTCTGGACAATCTCCCGGTCCACGTAATCGAGATGCGAGACGAACAAGTGGTCGAGCTTCACGTGGACGAACGCCAGGGGGAGCCGGTCGAACGGTGGTTGCCGTGCTCGAACCCGGAGCTTGTCGAAAGGGCCCGCCGATCTGAGCTCAAAGCATCTCGGCTCGAGGTTTGTCTCGCCGCGGAGGAGATGGCGGCTCAATGCGCTCGACTGATCAAAAGGGGGGCCGTGGTGTTCGTCGACTACGGACGTCGACGGGGTCGGGAGGATTCCCTCCTTGCATACTCTGCGACAGGAGTGGACGATCGCTTGCTCGAACGTGCGGGTCAGAAAGACATCACCCATCACGTTGATTGGGGGCCAGTAATGGAGATACTCCACGAAGCGGGCCTTGAGATCACCGGGCCGGCCCTCCAGCGTGACGTCCTGCGCGCCCTGGGAGCGGACCGGCTCAACCGGGAGCTGAAAGACCTCCACGAGCGCGCCGTGGCCGGCGGAAAGGGAGTCGAGGCGGTACGGGCGACGTCCCGCCGTCAGGCGCTGGCGGTACTCATGGACCCATCGGGCCTCGGAGGCCTCCAGGTGGTGAGCGGTACCCGTGGCATCTCTCTCGATTTTCCCGCGCGGGCGGACTGACGGAGGAACAAAAAAGGACCGGCCGAAGCCGGTCCTCGTGGGGTCCGAACGGAGCCTAGCTGGACAGGGCGGCCTGGTCTCCCCACCTCTGGAGACTCAAATACGCCTAGGATCCCGCCCGGTCTGCACCGTAGGCGTCAAGGACCCGCCGCTCCCATCGACCCGACCTGAGCTCGCCCTGCTGACCGCGTTGGCTGCAGTGGGCGACCTCGTGGGCGAGCACGACCGCCCAGAACTCGCGCAGGCTCGGAGGGGGGGCCGAAAGCCTCCCGTAGGAGTACAGCGTCTGCTGACTCGTCACGTCCCGGGCGATGGCCTCGGAATACATATAGACGTCGCACAGGGTTCCATCCCTCCCCCGCCGGATCAGACCCGTGAAAAGGGAGTCGGCAAGGTGACCGTCCAGGGGGATCCGCTCGATCCCGGGACGGGTTGAGATCCGGATGAAGTCGATGTGATCGGTGAGGTCGTCCCACATCTTCAGGTCCTTGAGGTCGG
>JALZEK010000086.1 GCA_030862065.1 Actinomycetota bacterium
TCCTCTTCGATCATCGTCGAGCGGTGGATGGGGGCCGGCTTCGACCGTCCGTTGACGAGGCTCAGGGAGTACGTCGAGGTCCTCCGCGAGATCCTGGCGGGCAAGAAGGTCACCTATGAAGGAGAAACCACCTCGGTCAAGGGGTTTCGCCTCCAGGTGGATCCCGGAAGCGAAATCCCCATCTACATGGCGGCCCTCGGTGAGAAGGCGTCGCGGCTCGCAGGTGAGATGGCCGATGGAGTGATCTTCTTTCTCAAGACGCCACACGGGGTGTCACAGGCAATGGCCTGGGTTGCCGAGGGAGCCCGCGCCGCGGGTCGCGATCCCCACGGGCTCGACTGCGTGATCCGAATTCCCATCGCTCTGAACGAAAACGAGGAGATCTTCAAGTTCATGGCTCGCCGACTGGTGACGACCTACGCTGCGGTCGACGTGTACAACAACTCACTGAGCGCGCAGGGCTACAAGGACGAGGCCGCCGGCATTGCCCGCGCCTGGACCGCCGGAGACCGGGAACAGGCGAACGAATACGTGACCGACGAGTTGCTCGAGGATTTGTTCATCTCAGGAACGACAGAGGAATGTCTGGGCAAGCTCCAGTCTTTTCGAGACGCCGGCGTGAAGACGCCCGTACTGTCACCAGTTTCGGTGGCCGGCGATCCGGTCGAGAGAAAGGTGCGCGTTAAGGCAACGCTGGAACAACTCGTCCCCTCTTGATACCTGCTATCGATCAGAGGTCAGACGGTCGATCTCCGCGGCAAGTCGATCGGGAACCTCAAGCTGGGGCCAGTGGCCGACGTCGGGCCAGCGCACGACCTCGACGTCGTCGCGCAAACCGGCGAGGCGTCCGACCATCGCGGGAACCGCCACCGGATCCTGCTCGCCCCAGATCGCTGCGAGTGGACCGGCGAAGTCTACGAGGCCGGAGGTCCACCTCTCGCTATGGACACGTCGTTCCTCGATGTAGCGAATGGTCACCGGCACCAACCTTGATCCGCCGCCGTGGCGAAGCAGCCGCTCCATCATCTCGAGCTCCTCGTCTGAGGGGGGATGTTGGGTCGAGAACAGCGATCGAAGTTGCCTTCGAAAGACTTTGACCGGAGGAGAAAGCGGCAGTCGGCGGCGACCGAGTCGCCCATGTCATGGGCCACGAGGTCGCAGCGGTCGACCTCGAGCTGGGCCAGGACCTCCTCCACCATATGGGCCTGCCCGAACAGCGAGTAATCGGCCCCCGGCGACTTGTCGGAGAGGCCAAAGCCGAAGAAATCGAGGGCTACGAAGCGACGGCCGGGGAGACGGTCGGCCACGAGGCGCCAGTCGTAGGAGGAAGCGGGGAATCCGTGGAGCGCCACGAGAGGGCGGCCCTCGCCGGTTTCCCAGGTAAAGACTCGCCTGTCGCCGACGCTCAGGTAGTGGCCGCGGGCCTCCCATTCCCTCAGGCGGTCGTGCACGATCCGAGGTGTCTCATCCCCCTCTGTTCGTAAGTAACTAGTCCTTTTGGGTCAAAAGACATAGTCACAGAGGGCAAAAAAATAGTCACATCGGAGCATAGGCGTAGCGACCTGTGGTGGCTACGTTTGTGAAGGAAATTCTGAACGGAACGTGAACGTTGTCTGCTTTTGCCCGGCGACGGCGAGCTGGGCTTGGAGGAAACCGCAATCATGTCGGGCAACATCAGCATTGGCGCCACCAACGAAGATCGGCTCTCGGTCTCCGTTGGTCTCGGCGCGCCCGACCCCGAGCACCAGGCGGTCGTGGAACTCTCCGATGGCGAGGCCGCCGTCGCCGAGGTGGTCGGGGCCAAGGCCGCCGCACTCGCCCGGGCGACCTTACTGGGGTTGCCCGTCCTTCCCGGTTTTGCGATAACGACCCCGACCGTTGCATCGATACTTGCCTCGCCAAACCGGCTTCGCGGCGCTCTCGCCGATCCATTGCGAGTTGCATGGAGCAGGTTGTCCGAACGTGGATCCAAGCCCGTCGTCGTGAGATCCTCGTCCGTGGCCGAGGACGGATCCGAATCATCCATGGCCGGAATGTTCACTTCGGTAATCGACGTGTACGGGTGGCCTGCCTTCTTGTCGGCCGTCTTGGAGGTGGCGGCGTCGTCGAGGATTCCGGGATCCAAAAAGGAGCCGGCTCCCATGGGAGTTCTCGTGCAGCCCTATCTCGAGGCCAAGCTCGGAGGCGTCATGTTCGGCGTGGACCCGGTCACCGGATCTCGCGACCGGCTCGTGGTCGCCACCGTTAGCGGCGGTCCGGACCGGCTCGTAAGTGGGGCCGTCCAGGGGACCCGTTACACCCTTCGCCGGAACGGCCGGCTGGTAGAGGCCGCGACCGGTAGCGGCGGAGCAGCCCTCGGCGGATGGCGACGCCGGGCCCTGGCGCATCTCGCGGCCCGCACCGAGCGATCCTTCGGAGGACCACAGGACGTCGAGTGGGCAATCGACCTGGACGGCAGCCTGTGGCTGCTGCAGTCAAGACCGGTAACCGCAACCGGGGCCTCTGCCCGGCCGACCGGTCCCGTATTGGGTCCGGGGCCCGTTGCAGAGACATTCCCGAGGAGCCTGTCGCTGCTTGAGGAACATCTCTGGGTCGAGCCGCTGCGTGAGGCTCTTACCCATGCCCTTCTGCTCGTCCGAACGGCCTCTCCACGCAAGATCAAAAAGTCTCCGGTCGTCACGACGGTCGAGGGCCGGGTGGCCGCCGACCTCGAACTTCTCGGCGATCCCTCGACCAAGAAATCGTTCTTGAAAAAGATCAATCCGATTCCCCCGGCCCGGCGGCTCGCCGCGAGCTGGAACGTGGGACGGCTCAGAGCCGGTCTTCCGGTCCTGGTCGAACATCTCGTCGCGTCGGTGGACGATGAACTTTCGAAGGTCCCCTCGCTGGCCGAGGCGACCGACGAGAGCCTCGTGGACATGCTCGAGCGGGGGCGTCAAACACTGGTCGCCCTTCATGGACACGAGGTGCTGGCCGGAATGCTGATGGCTCCGGGCGCGTCGGCGCCGACCGCGGCCTCGCTTGCTCTCAGGAGCCTGGCCGAGGCGAGGGCGGCAGGGGAAGACGACGACCGAATTCTCATGCGTCATCCCGTAGTCCTTGCGCTTTCGCCGCCGGCCGTGTTCGGACATCGATCCCTGCCTGCGATCGCATCGCTGATGCCCGATCCGTCCACCGCGTCGGACCCCTTGGCCCTCGCGCGCGAGCGGGCCCGTCTCAGAGCTCGGTGGGTTCAGGAATTCACCGCCCGAGTGTCCGAGGAGATCGGAAGTCGGGCCGCCAGAGCCGGTGCTCTCCAAGATCGAGCCGACGTTAAGTTGCTGACTCCCTCCGAGCTGGAACGAGTTTTGAAACAAAAGAGGTTCCCCGCCGAACTCGACAGGCGGGCGACGCGTCCTGAGAGTCCGCCTCTGCCGGCCCGATTCCGTCTGACCAACGACGGAAACGTTGTCGCCGAGCTCTCTGGAGAGGGCGACCGAGGCCAGGGAGCAGGAGGGGGCCGGGCGCGAGCCGTCGTATCTCACGATCCGGAGGCGGTTCACCCTGGAGAAGTGCTCGTCGTCCGCACGCTCGATCCCGATCTCGCGCCGGTGCTGCCGGGGCTGGCCGGGCTGATGGCCGAGACCGGAAGCGTTCTGTCCCACCTTGCGATCCTCGCCCGAGAATTCGGCGTACCGACCGTGGTCGGTGTGTCGAACGCGCTCCAGCGCTTTCCGACCGGCTCGACCGTGATTGTCGACGGAACGACGGGTGAGGTCTCCGTGGCAGAGGAGCATGCCGCGTGAAGGCAAAGGTCCTGTCTTACCTGATTGGAGTGGTGGCGCTGCTTGCGGCCGGTGCGTACGTCTTCATCTATCTCTACCGGTGGGAGTGGAACCGAGCGATCATGGCCGGGGTGATCTTCATTGCCGCGGAAATCGCTCTCATCGCGGGACTCGTACTCGACCGTTTGAAGTCGATCGAGAACCGTCTCAAAGAGCAACCGAAGGCCGACGCCTACGCCGAGGCACTCGACGACATCCGCGGGACCGCGCCGGATCCGAAGCAGCACTTTGCGTGGCTCACCGACTCCGACAAACTCGGCGTCTTCGTTCCGGTTCTAATGGGGGCCGGCGTCATCATGTCCGGCATCGCCTGGCTCGTCGAGCGGCTCGCGGCGTCGACGGCACGGCCGGTGCTCGAGCGAAGGCTCGTCACCAGGCTCACTCCACTCGCTCTTCCGGCGGGGGGTCTGACCGGCACAAGTCCCATCGGGACTCCCATCCCACCCGAGACGATGAAGCGGCGCGTCACTCGGTGGGTGGCGGGTGGACTGGCGGTTTTGTTCATGATCGCGGCAGTCGACCTTCTCGGAGACCTAACGCAAAATCGGCCCGACCCGGTGGTCTCGGGGATGAGCAACGTGGAGCTCGAGGTCTACCTTCGAAACGAGAACATGGGATCGCCGATTTCCGCGGCCCGCAGCCTCTGGGGGGCCTGCAGCGCGTCCGTCACCAGCGACCTGGCGGCGGTGAGCCGCTCCGGCGGACGGGTACTGCTCAGCTTCGAACCCGCGCTCGGCAAGTACTCGATGAGGCGGCTGCACGGCTGCTTCGAGGACAGCATCATCGACGGTTTGCAGGCGCGGGTAACGGCCGTCGACCTCTAGTCAAAAATCGGGCGCAAGTGCCTTCGCGCCGGTGCCGTGTCTGATTGATTCTGTGGTTCGGGCGGCGAGCCGCAGGCGTCCTTGGGCCGGGCCCTACTCGTAGGCGGAGCTCAGATGAACCCAGGCCCGACGAGGACCGTCGAGGATCCGGCTTACGAAGCTAATCATGGCGGGAGGTCGCTCGGCGCCGCGTCCGGCAAGGTCCGCCACGAAAGTGATCTGCTCGAGTGAGGGGGGGCCGACCGCGAGATTGCGTCCCAGTGCCTCCAGGGGTTCAGCCTGGCCCGAGGAAACGAGATAGGAGGCGGCCATGGTCCCGGTCCGACCGACTCCGGCACCACAGTGGACGAAAACCCGCTTGTCGGTTTTGCGAACCTGGGCCAGGAACTCACCGACCTGACCTGGCGTGGGGGTTTGACCGTCACGCAGGGGGATGGACACGAAGTCGATATCAAGTTCCTTAAGCAACTGCTCGTCGACGGCGACATCCTCTTCGGCGCGGAGGTCGACCACGGTGCCCACCCCGTGCGAAGCGAGAGCCCGATAGCCGGTCTCGCTGGGGGCCGCTCCACGCCAGACGTGGTCGTCGACCGCCTCGAGGTTGGCGATTCCCGGTAGAGATGGGGTAGTTGGAGCTTCGAGCATCGCCCGCGCGATCAAGTTGGCTCCCAGAATCGTGAGATTCCCGGCCACGATGAATACGACGAATCCGATCGCGACGCTGCGCATTGACCTACCGACTATTTTGCGGTTTCTCACTATGTAAGTAAGCATTCGTCGCCACATCTCGGGCCTCCTCCTTTTCAGAGTCGGCCCGCCGGTCGCTCGCTTTAGTAGATAGATGCCAGGAAATGGTCTGCCCTAAACAAATCTGGACCCCGAATCCGGACAAATCGAACGGACGCGAAAAGCGCGAGTCGGCTGGCGCGCTCGTGAATCAGGCCTTCGTCCCCCCTAATACGCCTCGTCGCTTCCTCGACGAAGTTGGGTGGTAGCTCTTCGGCGGGAACACCACCATCGTCACCTCTCGACTATGAACCCCACCTGATCGCGACCCTCGAAATGAAGCCGGTCCTTTGTGGCTTTCGTAAGATCCCAGTCCGCCTCCCCGTACGGACCCCGATCGATGACCTTCACCGCGATAGTTCGCCGTCGGTACAGGAAATTGACGACGGTGCCGCAGGGCAGCCTGCGATGGGCAACACCCAGCGTCGTTCGGCGAAGGGTCCGCCCACACGCGGTGGTCCGCCCGTAGAAGCCTGGTCCATACCAGGTTGCCTCGCCCTTGTTATAGACCCAGAGCCTCTCCTTGCGGGAAGTGGGCCCGTTCAGTTCATCACCTCTGAACACTGCTCGAATCCTCGATTTGCCGCGCGCCTCCGGAGCGAAACGGATAGAGAACTTGCCGTCGCCGACACCTACCTTCCGAACGCGTTCCCACCCGTCCTTGAGCGCGAGCTGAATGATCACTGTGCGATTGGCAATAGCGGGCTTGAATTTTCCGACGGCGTCGACCTTTCTTCCGCGCATGGCGTCGTTGGGAATAACGTTGAATCTAAGTTGCGGTCGCACCTCGACCAAGGCCGGCCGACTTAGCCTTCTGTGTCCTTGACGCGGCTTGAAGATGATTCTGTAATAGGCCGATCTGGTGAGATCCTGGAGATAGAACTTGACCCTCAGGTTCTCCTTGACGCGCTTCTCACGAATGATCGACGAGCCGCGTCCGACGACTCTGCGCTTCAGGTACACCTTCTGTCCCGGCCGACCGTGCTTGAGTTTGCCGACGATGGTGACCTCGGCTTTGTAATTAACGGAATCGCGAGCCCTCACGATCACCGGCTTGGGCCTGGGCCGGGCGTGGGCCGATCCCTGCAACAGGAGGGGGGCCGCGCCGGCCAGGCAGGTGATCAACAATGCCGCCGCGATGTTGGGACGCGTCCGTCCGCAATGCATCCGGGGAGTTCTACCCTCGGATGGAGGGGTCAAACCGAGAGGGCACACCAGGTGACGGCCCCAGCCGGGCCGACCCCGTCTCCAGCCGCAATGTTCTTAGCCCACTCGGCAAACCGTGGCATGATCCGCCGGTGAGCGACACTTCGACAAAATTCTGCCGCGAGTGTGGGCAGATCATGTGGCTGGTCGATCTGCCCGGCCTCGGAACAGTTCGACAGTGTCTCAGCTGTCGGCGGTCGGTAGACGCCCAGGAGCGGACCTACATCTGGTACAAGCCCGTGTCGGCGGAATCTCGCGCGATCTCGAAAGAGCGTCGCTATCAGGGCCGCGTTCCATGCCCGCGGTGTGGTCGATCGATGTGGGTGATCGAGGTGCCGAACTTCGGAAGCCGGCAACAGTGTTACGACTGCCGGATCACCGTGGTGGAGGGGGCCGTCCTGGAGTGGCGAGGGGGCCGCGGCTAAAGGCTGTTCTCTGCTCCTCTGAGAACCGCTGGTGTACCTCTAGGGGAATGGAACGACTGGATTCACAGGGTTCCGGCAGTACCGACGAGAGTTCATCTATCGAAACCGGCGCGCGGTCTGTCGTGAACCTATTCGTCTATCGACACCGGCCGTCCGAGGTGATCCTCGAGCGTCCTCGCCGCGACGTCGACGAGGGTATGTGAGAGATCCGAAAGCGCCCGAGCCGTCGCCAGTTCCTCGCCGATCATCGGAACGTTCGGGTCTGATGGATTGCGTCGAGCGAGCCCGGAGCCCGAATAGTCGGTCCCCGCGATAGATACCTTAGCCGTAGCCTCGGTGTGGGTTTCATCCTCGACGAGCGAAACGGCGATGCTCAGATTCTTTTGATCTTCCATCTTCGGTCACCTTCTCCCGCATAGCTGCCGTCTGATCCGTTCTTACCACCGAAGACTAATCATTCGCAGGCGCTAATCCCTTTTGACACCTTCCGTGCGACGGGGAGCCGGGAGCGACGGGGCGGACCCGAGGAAAGAGACGACCGTGTCAAGAGACCGGGCACTTCACGTGGTTCGAAGTTACCTTTTCGAGATGCCAGCTCGAGGCTCTCACACGGCGCAGTTAACGGCGAGGTCTCAGAAGAGGCCGGAAACGAGGAAACGGAGAGGCGATGACCAAATCACGACTGGAGGCGTTCAGCGACGCGGTGATCGCGATTGTGATCACGATCATGGTCCTGGAACTCAGGGTCCCTCACGGCGCGGAGTGGGAAGCACTACGCCCCTTGGTGCCGGTATTTCTGGCGTACATACTCAGCTTCGTTACGCTCGGCATCTACTGGAACAACCATCACCACATGTTCGTGGTCGTCGAACGGATCAACGGCAAGATTCTGTGGGCGAATCTGCACTTACTGTTCTGGCTTTCGCTCTTTCCATTCGTAACCGGCTGGATGGGAGAAACCGACTTCGAGGCACTCCCGACCGCCTCGTACGGCATCGTGGCGCTGCTGGCCGCCATCGCCTACTTCATCCTTCAAACGATGATCATCTCCGACCAGGGTCCCGACTCGAAGCTCGCGGCCGCGCTGGGCAAGGATTTGAAAGGAAAGACCTCGCCCCTTCTGTACGTCGGGGGAATCATCTCTGCCCTTCTCAGTCCGTGGGTCGCCCTGGGGTTTTACTTCCTCGTGGCGTTGATGTGGCTTGTGCCCGACCCCCGGATCGAGTCGCGACTAAATCAATGAGCCGGCCATGAGGGAAAGATCGTGGAACTGAAAAAGCGTCGAACTCAGCAGTACCAGCGGTAGGGAATGCCCTTGGGGAGGTCGACAAATCCGTCGCTGCTTTCCCACTTGCCTTTGGGCACCCACCGGTAGAGCTCGGCCATCCCGTAGAGGTCGAGGCTCGTGAGGCACTTCATCTTGGTCCGCTCGCCCCCGTCGCCGAAGCCGAACCCGTCTCCGTACACGAACGGGGCCGGACTGTTCATGAGGTCGGGCCCCAACTTGTGGTGCCACGTCGTGGTGTGCCCGAGGCCGAAGGTGTGACCGAACTCGTGTTTCGTGACGATCTCAAGGTCGTTGATCTCTGGGAAGTCGTACATGACCTGGCCGGCCCGGGGCGAGGACCCATAGAGGCTAAGGGCGATTACGCGGCCGCTGTATCTGACCTGGTCCCTAATGCCGACCCGGTCGAGTATGGAATTGACCGCCCCCCGGGTATTCGTGTCGCCGGCTACGCCTCGGAATGCCGGCCCGGCGGCCACGTATCCGAGGATGACGTCGTAACCCGCTGGATCCACTGGATCGGCTCCGTCGAAGATCTCGATTTGGAAGTCGATCTTCTTCAGGTATGAGTATTGCGGGTAGTCCTTGGCGAATTTCTTCAGCACCCTGGGCCACTCGCGCATGCCGCGGAGAGTGGCGTCTATGTAGTCGACAACCGTGGGACCGTCGGGATTTCCGAGGTCCCCGTGGCTCGGGGGCACCAACAGAACCCGGGCATCCGTCGTTTGGAGAGACCCGCCGAAGATGAGCTCAATAGGGGCCTTCTGCGGCTCCTCGCAGTTCATGAAGCACAGGGCGTATTCCTTGAGATCGATACCTGTGGGAAAATAGTTGCTCTTGAGGCGGAGTCGGTAATCGCCGGGCTCGACCGCGCGATGGACCGCCAGTCGGACGACCCTGAGCTCGCTGGTGAAGGCGCCGCTGACCGTCACCCCGTTTCCTCGGACCTTCGTCCCGACGTCGATCACGTTTCCGCTCGGGTCGAGCAGAGTGACCGGATCGGCGTCTGGGGACGGGAGCTCTACGAGCACCGACATCGAGCTGCCCTCTCGCAGCTTGAACTTGTAGAAGTCGTCCGAGTCCCCGCCCTTGTCGTCAAGCCGGCCCTCGTAGTAACCGTGAGGCTTCACCCGGGTGGCGCTCTCGAACGTGTCGCCCGCGTCGCGGCCGGACCGGGCGTCGTTCTGGGGGCCGGCGCCCGCGGGCGATTGCACCCACATCGTGGAGGCGAGCGCCGCAATGATCGCGACCCGGGTGCCGCGTCCGATGCCGCGTCCGGTTTGTCGCATGGACCATTTATTCGACCCGCAATGGGTCGTTCCTGCGGTATGGGAGGGGATTTTCACGCGGCGATCCCCTACCTCTTCAACGGACGTTTCCCGTCGGGGAAAACCGTGGAAGGGCTGGTTTCTGCAGGAAGGCTAGGGCGACGGTTGTGCCCCGGGGAAGCCGAACAGAGGGCTTAGGGACAAAGCTCACCTCGGCAAATCCTGTCGGCGGCCAGCTGGAGCCGAAGCATTGCGAGGTTGTCGGGGTCGTTAGTGTCGTCCGGGTCCCCCAGAAGATTCAACAACTGGTAAGGATCCGTGAAGAGATCGTAGTACTCCTCGAAATCCGGCACTTCGTTCTGGTTGCGGTTCTGCACGAACTGATAAGTGAGGGTGCGAGTCGAAAATGTGCGGCGAGCTGGATTGGTGAGCAACAGCCGCTGGTGACCCCCAGGCTCAAGTAGCGAGTTGCCGTCCATTGGTTTGTCCACTTCGGGGACAAGGCCGACTGCCTCCAGGATCGTGGGAGCGATGTCGATGGTCGCGACCAACTCATGGCTTGTGGTACCGGCCGAGAAGTGCTCGCTCCAACGGATCATGAAAGGGACCTTCGCCGCCGGGGTATAGGGATTTGCTTTGCCCATCAGGCCGTGCTCGCCCCAGAGAGTGCCACTGTCCGATACATAGAAGGCAAGTGTGTGCTCCCCCTCCTCCAACCGATCGAGCAGTGAATCGACACCTGCCACGAGCTCATCAACCGATAGCAGCGTCCGAATCTGTCTCCTTCTGGTGCGTTTGATGTCCTTGATGCTGGTCTCAGACTCTTGGACATACGGAGGTTTGTCGCTGCGGTCTTCCTCGAAGACTGCAGGATCACCTTCCCATGGCTCGACAGGACTCCACCTGAAGGACTCCTCGGGAGTCGTCGGTAGATGCGGAGCGGTCGGGGTCAGGACCATGAACCACGGGGTTGAATCAACAGCCTCGAAATCTTTCAGGAAGCGTCGGGATTGCCGCCCGATGAAGTCCGTTGAGTAACTGTTCACCGTCCTCACGGTTCCGTCGACATTCCAACTTCCGCCGAAGTAATAACCGCTCGGGTCGTCTTGCAAGGAAGCAAAACGATCGAAGTGCGGGGGAACTTCGCTCCAACGGTTGAGGTACTTCCCGGCTAGCGCGGTGTTGTAGCCGGCGTCGTCTAGATAGCGTTGCACCGTCGAATCCTGATCGAGCTTCTCTGCGTCGGCGTTCGTGATAACGCCGTGATTGTGCGGATACTGACCGGTAAAGATGGAAGCGCGCGAGGGGCAGCATGCATTGGTGACCGTGTACGCCTCGGCATAAGAAGTCCCCTCTTTCATAAAGGCGTCCTGCGTGTTGGGCATCGCCGTGAGAGTCTCGACCCGTTGGTCGTCGGTGATGATGAGGAGGATGTTCGGAGAGGAGTCGGGTCCGTGCCCCCTCGAGACGGGAGTTCTTCCTGAAGCGCTCGATGTCAAAAGAGCCGACGTCAGCGCCACCATCACGCATACCCTTATGCCCGTTCCCATGCGCCCCCCGCGTCCCATCGGGCAGAGCTTAACTGGCGTTCTCCCGGCCTCTTGGCGAAGAAGCCCGATCAATCAGAACGGTTGCTTTTGGGTTCACGCAGGTATGACTCGTACGGCATTGTGGCGCTGCCTGGCGGCCATCGCCGATTTCATCCTTCAGACGACGATCATCGCAGCGCACGGTCCCGATTCGAAGCTCGCCGCGGCGCTGGGCAAATAGCGGGCGTGACGGACCGATGACGCACTTCAGGGAACCTTCCGGCGCGACGGGAGGCCGTTGTGGTCGAAGAGACGGCACTGTTGGAAGTGCCCCCGGTGGGATTCGAACCCACACTGTGGAAATTTTAAGTTTCCTGTCTCTGCCCGTTGGACTACGGGGGCTCTAGCCTTTCCTATATTTCTACCGCGGTAGGTGACGGTCTGAGCATGACAGTTTGGACAAAGAAGCCGCAGGTTCTCGAAACGATTATCGGTCCTCAGACCGTTCTTGTGATCCAGCTCCAATGGTATGGGACGACCGTTCCATTCGCCCCGACCGCAGAACTCGCATCGATGAGCCTTCAGTCCCTCCGAAATGAGTCGTTCCCGCAACGTCGACGTCCTAAAGTATGAGTCTTCAACCAGGATCAACTCGAGCGGAGTCGGTTGAACCTTTCCAGGATTGACCACGCCCTTACTCCACCCTTGTCCGGTCATGTGGGACGTGCTGAGCTTCAATTTTCTTATGTGGCGGTGAAGCGTTGCGTAGTTTCCACCGACCGGGCGCAACCCCAGCTTGGTTAGAGCCTGGGCTATCGATCGGGAAGATGAGACTGCCCTCGCGATGTCTTCGTCGGAGTAATTGCGACGCATGGAAGTGACTTTAGGAAGTGGGTGTGACGGAAAGGCCTTCCTAACGGAGACAGTTTGCGATGATCGGGTGCATCCGCGGCCCGGCTGGAGTGAACCGTCTCGACAAATGTGACGCGGCTCACATCTGAACTCCGACCTCAAGCGGTAGACCAAACCGGCATTCAGTGTCCGACGTCAATGCAGCGGACGCGGAACTCAGATGAGCGGCCAGGGGAGCGGCCGGGCCCCCGTCGGTTGTGGGAACACCCCTTCCTCCAGCAACCGTTCGGCGCGCGCGATCGTTGCTGCGACCTCCACCGGAGATAAAAGCTCGGTCAGACGCGTGCCCGATTCCCCCCTCAGGGACTGTACGAGCGACTGGATCACGCCGCGCAAATCGTCATCCAAAGCTTTCCCTGCAAGTTCCCATATCACCGTTCGCAATTTCGGGTCCGAGTTGAACGTGAGCCCATGGTCGACCGCCCACAGTCGACCTTCAGAGTCCTCCACTATGTGTCCGGCCTTCCGGTCGGCATTGTTAACGATGACGTCGAACGCAACAAAGGGCGGGAAGTCGTTCAACCTCTCCTCGGCCAGAACGTAGTAATGACGCTCGGGATCGTGATCGATGAACAGTTGAAGGGATCCCTCCCCCAGCGGACCGTCCTCTCTCAGGACCGTGGGAGGGACGAATCTCCAACCCGCCACCTCGCTGAGAACAAACGCGGCCACCTCTCGCGTTGCGAGCGTGCCCGACGCGAAGTCCCAGAGGGGGCGCTCGCCCCTCCTCGGTTTGTAAACGGCGAGCACATCGTGGGGAATCGTCCCCACTCGAGCGAGAAAGACGTAGTTGGACGAGTAGGGAAGAAGACCGAGAACCTCGATCTCGCCCGTTGCCAGAAGATCCAGGACCTCATTGGTGGCCTCGGCCGAACTTGCATCCGGCGGGACTCGGCCCTCCTGGTCGTCGCGCGTTGCCGCGCCCTCCCCAGAAGTCATGCCGGAAACGCAACGGACGAGGTCATACGAGGGCGCGGTGACCATTGGATGCCGGACACATGTGGCCTTCGGGATCGATCGGAAGCCCGCACAACTGACACGTCGGGCGACCTTCATCGACCACGGCAACCGTGTGCAAGACGAAAGCTCGTACCTGGTCGCGGCGCAACACGAACCTCAGGCCGCCCTCCTCGACTTCGGGTTCTGGATCGGCTTCGGCGGGCTGGGCGAGCAGGACGATCCTGTCGGCCTCACCTTCGTAAGCGAGGCCCATCGCTCCCACGCGCCAGCGCGGCTCGACGGGGTCCGAAAGCTTCAGCGCGGGATCCCGAGCGGGAGGAGCCGAGACCACGGTGTCTTCAGCGTCGAGCCCGATCAACAGCTTGCGGAGTTCCTCCGCGAGGACCGCCACCTGCTGTTTCTCTATCGCCAGCGACAGGACGCCCTCCTCACCCCGACTCTGCAGGTAGAAGGCGCGCCGGCCCGGCTCGCCGGTGTAGTCGGCGGTGAAAACCTCTGGGGTTATCTCGAGTTCGGCCATGTGCCACCTCGCTGCTCGCCCGTCCTCGTGGCCGTGGTGCGGACTCCGCGACCACCCTAGGACGATGGGGCCTGTACCCCTTACCTCGATCCGCTCGGGGTTCCACCTCGTCGCAGCACCCGGCGGGTCCTTGAGTCCCCCGGCGGTCCCAACCCCTCTTCGGAGGTGAGCCGAATCGGAGAGAAATTCACCGCCAGGATCCGGGGGCCCTGGTCTCCGACGGCGATCACTGTTATCGATGCCGCCCCGACTTCGATCCGCTGGAACAGATCGATGTGAACCCCGAGGTAGTGCGCCACGACCAATCGAATCGTGTCGGCATGTGAAACGCAGCAGATCGAGTCTCTTGGGTGCGCCATTCGCAGCAACTCAACCTCCCGAACAGCCCGTTGTTGCACCTCGAGTAGCGATTCCCCGTCCGGGAATCGCGCTCCGGAGGGAAAACGTTGAACAACGCCCCACAATTTGGTCCGCCGCAGCGTCTTGAAGGACCGATCCGTCCAGCGTCCGAACTCGACCTCGCCCAGGGTACGCCGAGTCTGCACCCGAAGGCCGTGGCGATCAGCGATAGGCCTCGCGGTCTCCATGGTGCGGTCGATGGGACTCGAGTAAACGGCCTTCAACGGAAGACGGGCCAGATAGTCGGCGGCCGCCTCGGCCTGGGCGCGGCCCTCGTCCGTTAGATGCACGTCTGGGAGCCACCCGGACAGCTTCTGACCTGTATGCGCGGTCGCACCATGTCGCACGAGAAAGAACGTCGTCACGACAAGACTTTGTCTATTGCCTCGAGAGCACTCGGATTTTCCAGAGAGGAGAGGTCGCCGGGATCCTCACCGAGAACTCTGGCCTTGATGGCACGGCGCAGAATCTTCGCCGAACGAGTCTTCGGAAGTTCCTCGACGAACTTGATGCGAGATGGTGCAAATGCCTTGCCGAGTTGGCCGGCTATAACCTTTTTTACGTCCGCCGCGAGTTCCTCCGCCGGATCGACATCTGGTTTGAGGATGCAAAAACACCAGACTGCCGTACCCTTCACCTCGTCCGGAATCCCCACCGCCGCACATTCGACGACTGCAGGATGATTCACGGCCGCGGATTCGTACTCTGCAGGTCCGATTCTTTTGCCGGCAACATTGAGCGTGTCGTCCGACCGCCCGTGCAAATACCAGTAACCCTCTTCGTCTATCGATGCCCAGTCGCCGTGCACCCACACATCCGGCCAGCGCGACCAGTAAGTATCGATATAGCGCTCGGGAGCACCCCAGAACCCTCTTGTCTGCGCGGGCCAGGGTTTGGTGCAGACGAGTTCGCCCACCTCTCCCCGTACGGGCTTGCCGTCGGCATCGAAAACGTCGACGGCCATGCCCAAACTCGCCGTTCCGAGCGAGGAGTTCTTCGTCGGGATCACCGGCGATTGTCCCAGGAAGCAGGCACCCACCTCGGTGCCGCCCGAGAGGTTCATGATCGGACAACGGCCCCCACCGACCACGTCCGAGAACCACTGATAGGGCTCGGGATTCCACGGTTCACCCGTCGAACCAAGGATCCGAAGACTCGAGAGATCATGCCGTCTCACCGGCTCCTCTCCCGCCGGCATCAAGGCCCGGATGAGAGTCGGGGAGATCCCGAGGACGGTTACACCGTGACGTTCGACCATGCTCCAGAGCCGGTCGGGGCCGGGATGGTTCGGAGCGCCCTCGTACATGAAGACAGTCGCTCCATTCGCGTGACCCCCCACCATTTCGAGGGGACCCATGATCCAGCCCATGTCGGTCACCCAGTACAAAAGCTCGCCCGGTCTGGCGTCGAGTTGATAGGCCACCTCCTGGGCGATCTTCACGAGAAAGCCCCCCTGCACGTGAACGCTTCCCTTGGGCTTACCGGTCGTTCCGGAGGTGTAGGCGATCATGAACGGCGTCTCGGGATCCAGCGGCTCGGGGTCGAGCTCGGTGGACCGACCTGCGAAGGCGTCGTCCCACGTCACATCCTTGTCTCCCATCGGCACCTTGCCGTCCTCAAACCGCTCCAGTACGACGACGTTTTCGATAGAGGGAGAGTTCGATACGGCTTCGTCCGCAGTTTGTTTCATGGGCACCCGCTGACCTCTGCGGAGGAACCCATCGGCCGTGAAAAGAATCCTTGCTTTTGCGTCGTTGAGCCGAGTGGAGACGGCGGGTGCGCCGAATCCCGAAAATACGGGGAGGTAGATCGCCCCGATCTTCGCGATTGCGTAGGCCGCGGCGATTGCCTCGGGCACCATCGGCATATAAACGCCGACGGCGTCCCCCGCGCCCACACCCATTTCCTTGAGGCCGTTCGCAACGCGATTCACCTCGGCGGATAGATCTCCATAGGAAACGGTGCGAACGGCTCCATCCTCGCCCTCCCACACGAGGGCATTTCTGGAGGCAGACTCGTCGTTCGAGGCGTGGCGATCTACACAGTTGTAAGTGAGATTTACGGTTCCACCGACGAACCAGCGCGGCCATGCCGGGCCCCCGGACGAGTCGAGGACCTTGTCGAAGGGCGTAAAGAACTCGATTTCGAGATCCTTCACGACCGCGTCCCAAAACCATTCAATATCTTCCTGGGACCTGCGCACCAACTCGATGAAGTCTTTGATTCCGTGAGCGCGCATGAACCGCGTGACGTTTGCTTTCTCGATGTACTCGGACGTGGGCTCCCAGACATACTCGCTCATGAATACCGAGGCTATCGCGACCTTGGTGGCGGCCCCTCAAGACCCATCGAAAAGCTCGATCACAAGGCCGTCGAGGATGTCTTTCTCGGACACCAAGATCTCGGGAAAATCGAAGGTCTCCATGACGCCGAGCAGGATATGGGCGCCCGCCACGATGACATCGGCCCGGCCCGGATCGAGGCCCTTGACCCGGCGCCGCTTTTCATAGGGAAGCGATTCGAGGCGCCTGACCATCAGCCGGACGTCCCCGTGCGTCAACGTCAGATGGTGGGTTACTTCCGCGTCGTAAACGGTCAGTCCGGCCTTGAGAGCGGCCAGTTGAGTCACGGTCCCGGCGACCCCGACGAGCCTCGTTCCGCTCTCGATTTTCAGATCTGCCTTGAACTCTTCGATCGACTCAGAGACCTCTGCGCGCAACGCGTCGATTTCGTCGCGGCTGGGGGGGTCGGATTGCAGATACTTCTCGTGCATTCGAACGGACCCGACGTCGGTGGAAACGAGCGCCTCGGGATGATCGCGTCCGTAGATCAACTCGGTCGAGCCTCCGCCTATGTCCAGCACCAGATGAGGCTGGGTGACGTCGAGATCGGAAATCGCGCCGAGGAAGGTCGTGCGTGCTTCCTCATCGCCGGTGAGTAACCTCGGCCTCTGGCCCGTCAGACTCTCGACGCCTGTAAAAAAATCCATCTGATTCAGAGCGTCACGGACGGCGGAAGTGCCGGTGACGCGTAGTTTCTCCACTGAGTACTCCCCACAGGTTGCTGCGTAATCGGCAACGGTCGAAAGGGTCCTGGTGAGCGCCTCGGGTGACAGAACTCTTTGGCGGTCGACGGCCTCGCCGAGCCGAGTGATCACGCTACGTCGCTCCAGGGTCCGGAAACCTCCGGCATGCTCCTCGGCGACGATGAGGCGCGTTGAGTTCGTTCCGACATCGATGGCGGCAGCTCTCATCTCCGCACCTCGAAACAGGGCTCCCTGCAGTCGGGCCATTCCGCCCGGGCAAGGGCTCCGGCCCCCACCGGGTTGGGCGGCGAGGCCAGTTGATGGGCGACGTGAGCGTGAAGACACTTAACGCGGTCCGGTCCTCCGCCCGGAGGCCCGCCCGCCTCCGCGATCTCCTCGTACTCGTCGCGCGCCGCACGATAGCGGTCGATCGCCTGCGACAGCCTTTGTTTCAGATCCGCATCGGTCCCGAGACGTTCGGTCAATCGAGACATCTCCCCTTCCGACTCGAGACGACTCAAGCGCCTGTTCAACACGGGACACGTCAGCCAGAACAATGTTGGAAAGGGCGACCCGTCGTCGAGCCGGGGATGGCTCTCGATCACCATCGGAACACCGAGATGGCACCGACGGGCAACGGCCCACCTCCCCCTCGGCGCTCGCCCGAGCTGGGCCTCGACGATCACCTCATCGTCGACCGAGTGGCTCAACTCCATGGGCGTGACACTACAGGCGGACCGCGCCGCGCTTTCGCTACTCGGAGGCGATCCCGCAGACCTCGAAACCGTAAGCGGTGGCGACGTTCGTCGACCGTGCTTGGGCCTCATTGAGGTCGACGAAGATTTCTTCGACGGCCTCACCGTCATCGGAACGAGCGGCTTCCCCGGCATCGATGAATAGCGCCTGGAGCTCGCGCTGGCTCTGGAACCATTCCGCCAGCAATCCGGCATCCTCGTCTGGAGGGCCCAACTCCTCGATATCGGACAGCTGGTTATCGATCGACGCGGCCACCTTCTTGTACAGCGCGGTTGACTCTTCAAGATCGAGAGTGTCGATCGGTTCCGATTCGACGAGGTGATCGCGACAGATCTGATCGGCCCTGGTGATGAACTGTTCTTTCGAGAGGCCGTTGCTCAAGAACAAGAAATAAACAATGAGGACGGCCGCCACGACCGTCACGACCAGAGCCACCAAAAGACGCGGCCGCAAATCCCTTAGGGAAGACACACCACGCGCCGGTGGGGTCCCATTACAGCCCCAGGAAGGCCATCATCGATTCGAGGAAGCTTGGCTCCGGAGTGGTCGTGCGATCTTTCACCGGCCGGGAGGCATCGTCCCGTCGCGCCCGGGCGGGGGGCATCACAACGACGCTTATCTCGCCGGGTTTCACCAGGCCGCTCTGCTCGCGGGCCTCCTGCTCCAGATAGCTGGGATCCTGAAGGCGCGCAATTCTGTTTTCCAGGCGTTCATTCGAATGCTTGATCCTTCGGAGGTCGGAAGACATCCCGTCGATTCGACTCTTCTGCTCCAGCAGCTGCCGCGTGGGCTCAACCGCCATCGCAACGGCGAGAGCAAGGACAAGAATCACGACCACCGCCTGCGGTCCAAGACCAATCCGGGTCCCCGCTCCGAACTCGGTGATATTCACTGCTCGAACCTCGGAAACGCGTCACGGCCGGCGTACCGGGCCGAGTCGCCCAACGCTTCCTCTATACGAAGAAGCTGGTTGTACTTCGCCGTCCTCTCGCCGCGGGTGGGCGCTCCGGTCTTTATCTGTCCCGCGTTGGTAGCGACCGCGAGATCGGCGATGGTCGTGTCTTCGGTCTCTCCCGACCGGTGCGAGATCACGGTGGAGTAGCCGGCCCGCTGGGCTATACGGACGCACTCCAGGGTCTCGCTCAACGTGCCGATCTGGTTCGGCTTGATGAGGATCGAGTTCGCCGCCCCTTGCTCGATGCCACGCTCGAGAACTTCAGGATTCGTGACGAAGAAATCGTCGCCCACCAACTGCACTCGAGAGCCCAGTCGATCGGTCAACGAAACCCAACCGTCCCAATCGTCCTCGGCCATCCCATCCTCGATGGAGACGATGGGGTACTCATCGATCCAGCCCTCCCAAAAATCGATCATGTCGCTGCCGGACAGCCTTCTCTCCTCCGACGCGAGGACGTATTCCTCCCCCTCTCGTATCTCCGAGGTGGCGGGGTCCAGCGCCAACGCGATGTCCCTGCCGGGTTCGTAGCCGGCCCGTCGGATCGCTGCGTGCATGAGCTCGATCGCCTGTGAGTTCGCGGCGAGATTGGGAGCAAAGCCCCCCTCGTCTCCCACACCGGTCGAGAGCCCCTTCTCGACTAAGAGGGACTTCAGCGCGTGGTAGGCGTCGGACCCCCATTCGATGGCCTCTTTGAACGTGACCGCTCCCACGGGGGCGTACATGAACTCCTGGAAATCGAGGGCGTTGTCTGCGTGCGCGCCACCGTTGATGACGTTCAGAAGGGGAACCGGCAGCAGGTGAGCGTCTGGCCCCCCGAGATAGCGCCACAGCGGAAGATCAAGTTCAGCCGAGGCCGCGTGAGCGACGGCCAGCGAGACCCCGAGGGTCGCGTTTGCGCCGAGCTTCGACTTGTTGTCTGTCCCGTCGATGTCTCGCAGCCTTGTGTCGAGGCCTCTCTGGTCGAGGGCGTCGAAACCGATGAGTTCCGAGGCGATCAGATCGGAGACGTTGTCTACGGCTCGGCTAACGCCTTTGCCCCGGTAGCGGTCGCCCCCGTCGCGCAGCTCCAGGGCCTCCCCGGCCCCCGTGGAGGCCCCCGAGGGAACCAGTGCCCGACCCGGCGCGCCAGAATCGAGGCGAACCTCGACCTCGACGGTCGGGTTGCCCCTGGAATCAAGCACCTCCCGCCCCAGAATCTCAACTATTTGACTCAAGGTAACTCCTTTAACAGTAGTTCACAGTTATAGCACCGCCCAGCTCGCTGTAGGCGGCTACTGGCCGTCCCCCTCGGCCAGCGCGGAACGAAAGCGAGCCGTCGTCTCACGCAGCGCTCCCTCAGGGTCGACCCCGGTCGCCCGGGCCAGGGCCACAGTCCAGAACAGGGCGGCACCAAGATCGCCGGCCTCGAGGGCCTCGCCCACCCGGCGGGCGGCCTCGGCGGCTTCGGCCTCGAAACCGAGCGCCGCCGCTCGCTTCTGGGTCTTGTGTGCGGATACGAGAGCGGGCAGAGAGGGGGGAATGTCGTCGAAGGGTCCGGCCCTGTCCTTCTCGGCCGCCTTGATCTTCTCCCAGTTCGCGACCACCTCTCCGGCCCCGGAGACCACTACGTCCGAGAACACGTGGGGGTGACGGTGTAGGAGCTTTGCGGTGATCGCGGACGCGACGTCGCCCAGATCGAAGCGCCCATCGTCCAGTCCGAGTTGCGCGTGAAAGACAACCTGTAACAGCAGGTCCCCCAACTCTTCGGTCAGTTCTTCAGAGGTCGCGCCTCTTTCGATTGCATCGATGACCTCGTACGACTCCTCCAGCAAATGAGGCTTGAGCGATCGATGATCTTGCTCGCGATCCCATGGACAGCCGTCCTCGCTGCGAAGTCGCGCCATGATCGCCACCAGCAACGCGGTTTGGGATGCTGCCCTTCGAGCGATCTTCGAGCCGTGGGCCGCAGTCAACGAGTCGGGGGTGTTTCGGGCGCCACCGAGAACCTCGGCCCCGTCGCGCGCGAGCGCCACGACTCGTCCGGAGCTCGGATCCGCGACCAACGCCCTGTGGTCGTCCTCCGGCGAAGGCTCGTCGTCGAATGGTCCCGCCCGCGCCCCGTGGGAGCGCAATCTTTCGATGAGGGGGTGGTCTGATCGTTCAAACAGGACCTGATCGCGGCTCGTCAGGGCGTCCCACTCATCGAGGGTCACCTCTCCCGCCTCATTCGCCGCGACGGTCACTACGAGAAGAGGCACAGAGACTCCGCTACGAGGCGGTCGGCTCCGCCGGTTCGGGGGCCTCGCCGCCCGGAACGTCGTCCGCGGTTGGGTTCTGAACGAGTTGGGTGTCGACGTCGAGTTCCCCGAACTTCGAATTCACTCGAATATCCGCCTCGCTGTACGCGTCGACCAACCACGACTGAAACGCCTCCTCGCGTGCCTCTCCCCCGACGATCTCGTCGATCTCGTCGCGCACCTCCTCGAACGGCGTCACTCGCCGCCCGGTCAACCTGATTACGTGGAACCCGAACTCCGTCTGAACCGGATCGGAGATCTCACCGACGTCCATGGCTGCCACCGCCTCTCTGAAGGCATCTGGGTGCCCGGTTGGAGGTGCCCAGCCCAACTCACCCCCGCGATCCGCACTCGACGGATCCTCGGAGTGTTTCGCCGCCAGCGCGGCAAATCGCTCGTCGACCTTCGACTCCTTGGCCGCGCCGAGCTCCGCGCTGATCTTTTCGGCGAGTCTCGGTTCGGCAACCAGGATGTGGCTGACACGCACCTCCTGATAATCCTCGATGTTCTCTTCGTAGTAGGCCCGAAGCTCATCTTCCGTCGGCCCCGCATCCGCGGTGATCTTTGCTAGCAACTCCTCCTCAAGCAAGTCGGTTCTCACCTCCAACTCCAATCGACTGAGCGTCAAACCTTCTTCCTTGAGGGCCTCGAGAAACTGTCCCTCCGATCCGAGGTCTTCTTTGTATCCCTCGATAGTTTCGTTGACCTCGTCGGGAGTCACTTCAAGACCGCGCTCTTCGGCCTCCGACTCCAGAACCTCCTCCCTGATCAACAGCGACAGATAGGTTTGCTGGAAGTCTCTTTCGATTGCCGGCACGGGAGCCTGCGCCGTGAGCTGGTCGTAGCGAGTCGTATCTCGGAACTTGGCGAGTTCGTTCTCGATGGCGTCCACTGTGATCTTGGTTCCGTCGACAACCGCCGCGGCCGGATCGAACAGATTCCCGCATCCGGACATGACGGTCGCAGTTAGGAGCGCAATGAGCGGACCTCGGAATCTCATGACGGCGAGGTTAACTGTTCAAGGACACGTACTACCCAGCTCACCACGTCCGTCGATGGCAACACTCGCTCGGGGATGAGCAGGGTGCGGGTGGAGGCGCGCCACTCCGCTTCGGGCAGAATGCGCTGAAGCCTCACCTGTCGTGAATCCTCGAGCTCGATCGGTTTGATCCGGAGGTTTCCCGCCACCGTCGAGACTTCCCGAACCCCGCGGTCGAGCATCGCGGCGCGCAGTCTGGCCAGTTCCAGCAACGCGCTTACGGGTTCCGGGATCGGGGGCCCGTACCGGTCCTCTAGTTCGGCTCTGACCGAAACAAGGTCTTCCGGATCCCTTGCCGAGGCGATGCGGCGATAGGCCTCCAGCCGGAGGTTCTCGTCGGCAATGTAGGTCTTGGGAATGAACGCCTTGAGCGGAAGATCGATGCGTACCTCGGCGCTTTCCCTCCACGGAGTGCCCTTGACCTCCTCGACGGCGGAGGCAACGAGTTTGACGTAGAGATCGAAACCGACCTCGGATATGTGGCCGTGCTGCTCGGCCCCCAGAAGGTTCCCCGCACCTCGGATCTCCAGGTCCTTCATGGCGATTCGAAATCCAGACCCGAGTCCGGTGTGAGAGGCAATCGTCTTGAGCCGTTCGAACGCCCCCTCCGTGAGTGACCGCTCGGGAGGAAAGAACAGGTAGGCGTAGGCCCGCTCATGGGCCCGCCCCACCCGGCCTCGCAGTTGATACATCTGCGACAGCCCGAGTAAGTCGGCGCGCTCGACCACGAGCGTGTTCACCGACGGTATGTCGAGCCCCGATTCGATGATCGTCGTGCACACCAAGACGTTGGTCTTCTTGTCGCCAAAGTCCAGCATGGTCTGCTCGAGCAGCCTCTCGTCCATTTGGCCGTGAGCGATTCCGACGCGAGCCTCCGGGACGAGGGTTTGTATTCGGCGCGCCGCGTAGTCGATGGTCTCGACACGATGATGGACGTAGAACACCTGACCGTCGCGCAGGAGTTCTCTCCTTACCGCCGAGGACACGATGTTCTCGCTGAACTCTCCCACGAACGTCATGACGGGATGTCTGTTCTCCGGCGGAGTGTCCACTATCGACATATCCCGTATCCCGGACATGGCCATCTCAAGCGTGCGCGGAATGGGTGTAGCCGTAAGGGTTAGGAAATCGACATTGGCGCGCAGAGACTTCAATCTCTCCTTTTGTTCCACGCCGAACCGCTGTTCCTCGTCCACGACGACAAGGCCGAGGTCGGAGAAAGTGATGTCCGGTTGAAGAAGGCGGTGTGTACCGATGACGACATCGATCTTCCCCCCCTTCAGTTCTTCGACGACCCTCTTGGACTCGGTTTGCGACAGGAACCGCGACAGCATCTCCACTCGAACGGGCCAGTGGCGAAAACGCTCAACGAACGTCGCATGGTGCTGCTGGGCCAGGATGGTCGTCGGAACCAGAACCGCGACCTGCTTTCCGGCCGTAACCGCCTTGAACGCGGCCCTGACCGATATCTCGGTCTTACCGTAGCCGACATCTCCGCAAACGAGCCGGTCCATTGGGAGCGGTCTTTCCATGTCGTCTTTGACCTCGTCGACTGCCCGTAACTGGTCCGGCGTCTCTTCGTAGGGAAACGAGTCCTCCAACTCCCGCTGCCACGGAGTATCCGAACCGAACGTGAAGCCCTTCTCTCGGGCTCGCCGCGCGTACAGTGCGACGAGTTCATGGGCGATCTCACGAGCCTTACTTCGCACGCGGGACTTGGTCTTCGACCAGTCCGCGGTGCCGAGACGGTTCAGCCTCGGTGCCTCTCCCCCGACGTATCTGGATACGAGGTCGATTTGATCTGAGGGGACGTATAGGCGGTCCCCCTTCGCGTACTCCAAGAGCAGGTACTCGCGGTGAACTCCCAGGAGATCGCGTTCGACGATCCCCCGGTAACGGCCGATGCCGTGGAACTCATGCACGACAAGGTCTCCGTCGGAGAGGTCGAGGGGGCCGGAGGTTTCCCTCCGCTTGGCCTGCAGACGTCTTCCGGCCGCTCCTGAACGGCGACCGGTGACGTCGGATTCGGCGACGAGGGCAAGTCGCGCCGACGGGAGTACAAACCCTCGGCCGAGTTCGGCAACCACGACCGATCCTCCCGACTCCGTCTCGACTCCAGGAGCGGTTTCAGCACGTTCGAACGGCAGACCTGATTCGCGCAGGCTCCTTGTGAGCCGGACCGCGGTGTCCTCGAGCGAGGCGGCCACTACGGCCCGATAACCATCCGAGATCAGGCGCCGCAACCGATCTATCAACTGGGCCGGTTTGCCCGCGGAGGCGACCCACGTTTCAGCCGGGAGACTGTGGGTCTCACCCGTCGAAGCCGGCTCCTCCTCGGATAGTCCGGGCGTCGGTCCTCTGAAGCTCGACAGCATGACCACTCGCCGAAAGGCGGCCAGACACTCATCCACGGACGAGTAATGATCGGCGACCGGAACGCCGGAGGATCGTTCCCACTCCGAGAGTTGATCCAAGATGTCGTTCGCCCGGTCCGACACGATTTTCGGATCGACCACCGCGGCAACCGAACCGGCGGGGAAAAGAGATCCGAGCGTGACCATGTCGCCGGCGATAAGAGGTAACAAGCGCTCGGCTCCAGGCAAGAGGACGCCTTCGGCCAGTTGGACCAGTGCCTGGTCGTCGTGGTCCTCGAGCAAGGTTCGCGCTCTAGCTTGTGTCGTCTCGTCCGTCGTGAGTTCGCGCGCCGGGGTGACCTCGACCAATTCAATCTCATCGAGCGATCGCTGCGACGCGAGAGCGAACCTCCGGAGCGAGGAGATCTCGTCTCCCCACAGCTCGGCGCGCACCGGTCGCTCCTCGCCTGGAGGGAATACATCTACGATCCCTCCACGAATCGCGAACTCCCCCCGTCGCTCAACGATGTAGTTCCGGTCGTAGCCCATGTCTACAAGCCTCGCCGTCAGCTGCTCGAGGTCTATCTCGTCGCCCACGCGGAGACCGATCTCCGACTCACCGCGATTCCCAGACGAAACGAGTTGCGCCGCCGCCTGCGCCGTCGCCACGACCACCACGTTGCGGCCCCGGCGAAGATGCGACAAAACACGAAGTCTTCTCCCCATCGTCTCCACGGAAGGAGACACCGGCTCCCCCGGAAGAACCTCCCACCCCGGAAAGACCTCGGCTCCATCGCGTCCGAGAAAGGCCTGCACATCGCGGGCAAGCTGTTCTGCTTCGTCCACGCGAGGAGTCACAACGAGCACGGGCTTGTCGAGATGTCTGGCAAAGGCGGCCAAAAGGAACGGGCGAACGGGCTCGACGACGGTTAGAGGCTCGGACCCGTCAGCGAGAGCGCGAACGCGCTCTTCCGGCAGTAGATCGAGGAGAGGAGCGAGGGAGGCCACTGATGCAGAAATTCTATTCGGTGGTGGGGAGCCCAACTTCCCGCCGGTGATCGTCTGGGGGCCGCGTATTGACGTCGTTCATGGCCCGCTCCGGTCCCTTCTCGATGATCATTTCCACCGCATCCGCGGCTTCGTCTACCACCTCTGAAAGCATCTTCTTCTGTTGCGGAGAAAACTCCGACAACACGTAGTCCGCCGGATCCATCCGGGTAGGAGGACGGGACACACCCACTCGAACCCTTAAGAAACCCTTTGACGCGAGGTGAGACCCAACCGAGTTGAGGCCGTTGTGCCCTGCGGTCCCTCCCCCGAACTTAACGCGCACCCGCCCGAACGGAATGTCGAGTTCGTCGTGGACGACGATGAGTCTGTCGAGTGGAACCTTGTACCAGCGCAGGAGCTCACGGACCGGACGGCCGGATTCGTTCATGAACGAAGTCGGCCTCGCCAGGACGACGCGGGATCCGGCGAGGGTCATTTCCGCCACGAGGCAGCCGCTTTTGTGACGCTTCAGGGCCGTGCCCGCGCGGGCCAGCAGTTCGTCGACGACCGCCACCCCGATGTTGTGCCGGGTCGAGGCATAGCGCTCTCCGGGATTGCCCAGTCCCACAATCACCCATCGATCGGAGGGGGCTTCGTTCGTTCTCCAGGCGCGACGAAATATCGACATTCAGACAGTTAACCCCGTAGCGACGCTCGTTCTACTCGGCGCCGCCGGGCGACTGCTCGCCGCCCTCCGGCTTCCCGGCCTCGGGGGCGCCCTCGGGGATCTCGCCCTCGGCTGCGGCCTCGGCCGCCTCCACTTCGGCCTCCTCTTCGGGAGCCTCGAGCTCGACTCCGGCCGCCGCCTCCATGGCCTCGAGCTGGGCCTCAGAGATGGGTGCGGCAACGGAGGCCACCGTAGCCTCGGGGTCGGTGAGTATCTCGTATTTCCCATCCGGTACCAGGTCTGCAACTTTCAGCGAGTCTCCGATGGTGAGAGCGGTGATGTGCGCCTCGACGGCCTCCGGGACGTCGGTCGGTAGGCACTTCACCTGGAGAGAGAACAGCGGCTGTTCCAGAACTCCACCCTCCTTCACGCCGGCCGCCTCGCCGACGAGGTGCACCGGGACCTCGACCTGAACTTCCTGCTTGAGGTCGATCTTCACAAAATCGGCGTGGAGCAACGTGCCCCTGACGGGATCCCGCTGCAGGTCTCGAGCCAGGGCCGTCGTTTCCTTGCCGTCAAGCTTGATCTTCAACAGGACGTTGGTACCGGCATCGGTGTGAAAGGCGTTTATCAGGGCGCGTCTTTCAACCTCGACGGCCACGGGATCCATGCCCTGTCCATAGATGACGCCCGGCACCTTCCCCTCGGCGCGCGCCTTTCGAGCCGCACCCTTGCCGGTTACCTCTCGCTTGACAGCTTGCAGTTTGACTTCCGCCATGGGCCGATCCTAACAAGCGGGCCGGACACTCCGATTCGATTGGGTCCGCGCTTGGCCGGTGCTACTAGGGCTGATTTTCGCCATGGAAGAGCTCGGAAACCGATGCCTCCTCGAAAACCGCTTTGATCGTCTGCGCAATTGTCGGAGCGATCGAGAGTACGACCAGTTTGTCGATCTCCTTCTCCGAGGGGATAGGGAGCGTGTTGCTGACGACCACCTGCTTGATCGGAGAATTCTTGATCCGGTCGGTCGCGGGATCGGAGAGCACGGGGTGGGTGGCCGCGGCGTACACCTCGGACGCGCCGGCTTCGATCAACGTGTCCGCGCCGTTGGCCAGAGTGCCTCCGGTATCGATCATGTCGTCGACGACGACACATACCTTGCCCTCGACATCTCCGACGACGGCCAGCGTCTCGCTGACGTTGCGAGCATCTTTTCGCCGGCGTTTGTACAGGAACGCTAGGTCGGCGTTAACGTCGTGAAACTCGTTGAAATGTTGGACCCACTTGTCGGCGAGTCGCACCCCGCCCGCGTCGGGGGAAACGACGACGAAGTCCTCTTCGAGTCTCTCTGCGAAATAATCCGCAAGCAGAGGGAGGGCGGTCAGGTGATCGAAGGGAACGCTGAAGAAGCCCTGGATCTGGCCGGTGTGAAGATCGACGGACAAGACGCGATCGGCTCCCGCGGCCTCGTAGAAGTCGGCGAGCAGCTTCGCCGTGATTGGTTCGCGACCTCTTGCCTTGCGATCCTGTCGTGAGTAGGGGTAGAAGGGGCAGACGGCGGTGATCCTCTTGGCGGACGCCCGCTTCAGCGCGTCGATCATGATCATCTGCTGCAGGACGTGATGGTCGACGGGATGGCAGATGCTCTGGATTACGAATGCGTCGCAACCCCGCACCGAGTCCCCAAATCGGACGTAGGTCTCCGAGTTCGCGAAGGTGGAAACCTCTGCCTGACTGAGCTTCATGCCGAGGTGATCCGCGACTTCTTCGGCAAGGGATCGGTTGGCCGTTCCCGTGAAGATCATCAGTCGCTTGTAGGTGGGAACCTGCACGTCAAATCCTCCCGGAACGTCTCGATTCGTCCTCAACCACGGCGCTGCTCCACATTCTCATTCTCGCGGCTGCTCGTCCTCGTCGCCATCGTCCGGGGCCATTTTGTTGCCTTTCCCCTCGATTATTCGAGCGGGAACACCTACCGCCAGGGCCTCGTCCGGAACCTCGCCGCGCACGACGGCTCCGGCTCCCGTAGCGGCGCGCTTGCCTACCCTCGTGGGCGCCACCAGCATCGTGTCAGAACCGATGTAGGCCTCATCTTCGATGACCGTAGCGTGCTTTTCCTTGCCGTCCCAGTTACAGGTGATAGTCCCCGCTCCTACGTTGACGCCTCTACCGATCTGAGCGTCTCCTAGATAAGCAAGGTGGTTTGCCTTGCTGCCCTCTCCCAGGGTCGATTGCTTCGTCTCGACGAAACTCCCGACCCGAGCTTCCCTCTCGAGCCTGGTCCCGGGTCGCAGCGACGCAAACGGACCGACGGATGCCTGCGGCCCCACGACCGAACTTCGGACCACCGCGAACGCGACGGTGGCCTTCGTCTGAATGTCGGAGTCCACGATGCGAACCTGGGGACCTATTTCCGCCCCCTCGCCCACGGTGGTACTCCCTTCCAGAAAAGTGAACGGGTGAACGGTCGCGTCTCGTCCGATGTGAACAGATGCGTCGATGTATGTCGTATTTGGATCGACGATCGTCACCCCTTCTTCCATCCATCGCTCGCACGCTCGCCGCCGAAGCGTCTCCGCCACCCTCGCCAATTGGGATCGGGAATTGACCCCTAACACCTCCTGCGGATGAGTCCTGTAGGCGACGACGGATCGGTTTCTCGCTCGCAGAAGCGGAATGACGTCCGTCAGGTAGTACTCGCTCTGTGCATTGTCTGGACGAACTTCCTTGAGGACGCCCTCGAGGGCACGGACATCAAAAACGTAGACGCCGGCGTTTATCTCGTCGACGGTCCGCTCGGAATAGGTTGCATCGCGATCCTCGACGATCCTCTCCACCTCTCCATCAGGAGAGGACCTCAGAATCCTGCCGTATCCAGTGGGGTCGGAGATGCGGGCCGTCAGGACCGTGGCTCCCGCACCACTTTCAAAATGAACGTGCAGAAGTGCGTCGAGGGTCCCGGTTTCGATGAGCGGTGTATCGCCCTGGACAACCAGGGCGGTGGGGTATCGGCCCTCCATTGCTTCAACCGCCTTGTGCACCGCATCGGCGGTTCCCCGGGGTGGGTCTTGCTCCACCAACTGAACGGTGTCGAGTATCCCCTGCGAAGCAAGGACATCTTCAAAGTCGGACCGTCTCGTCGACACGACGACCAGGCGCGTCTCGATAGGCAATGGATCAAGTGCTGCCAGCACGTGCACAAGCAGAGGCCTTCCGGCGGCGGGGTGGAGCACCTTCGGGAAACCCGATTTCATCCGCGTCCCTCCACCGGCCGCCAGGACCACCGATGCGATTCCTGGACCCAGCTTTGTCAATTCACCTCCTCGCTGCCCCGCCTGGATTCGAACCAGAACTTAGGGATCCAAAATCCCTCGGGCTGCCACTTACCCCACGGGGCACCGTTCGGGCTGCCAAAATGCAGCTGCGCGCTCATCGTAAAGCCCATCATCGGAGCGCCATTAGCCGACGTGGGGTTCGCTTTCGGTCACGCGCTCGATGCAATTTGGCTGGGAGGGGACCACCACGGTTTGGTCGAAAGTTCCCGCCACTTTGTCCTCGATATCGCGAGCCCGGATTTCATCCGAAGCCACCGCGAAAAGTGTCGGGCCGGATCCGGAGACGAGTGCTCCAAGGGCCCCCGCCTCGAGAAGCAATCCCTTCTTCTCCTCTAGTTCAGGTCTCATCTCGAAGACGGCCGGTTCGAGATCATTGTGAAGGAGGTAGGCGACCTCGGCAACGTCCTCTCCTCCGAGAGCCAGGGTCATCGGAGCGCTTCTGACCTCGCGTTCGATGGCGCCGGGACGCCAGCGCGCGTAGACGTCGCGAGTGAGCAAAGGCTCGTGGGAGATACCGAGGACAAACCACATATCGGCGGGTGCAGGCAGCGCGGTCAATGCCTCTCCGCGCGATGTGGCCAGGGCCGTTCCTCCGTTCAGGCAATAGGGCACGTCGCTCCCGATCGCCGCCGCCAATTCCTCCAGGTCGGCCGGGGCCATTCCCATCTCCCAGAGTTCGTTGAGAGCAACGAGCGCGCCCGCGGCATTCCCGCTTCCTCCCCCGAGACCCGCACCGATAGGAATCCGCTTGACTACCTTTATTGCAATTCCCTGATTGAGAGCGCCCCTGCGGATCAATCCTTGCGCCACTTCCCAGATCACGTTTTCTTCGACCTTGGGTAGCTGAACTCGACTCGAACCCGAGAAACTCATGTCGATCTCCACCGCGCCTCCGGTCGTGGAAGTGATCTCTATGTCGTCGGCAAGCCCCACGCCGTGAAGCACGGTCTCGACTTCGTGGTAACCATCGAGCCGTTCACCCAGAACGCGCAGGAAAAGATTTACCTTCGCATTTGTGCGCAGCCGAACCCTCGGCATCGGTTTGAGTTTCAAATCGGGATAACTCCCCGCCTCCGTTGCCCCTTCGGTGGCCGGCAAGACCAACAAGTGCGGTGGACCGCTAGCATCTCACCTCATCGTCTCCTCGCGGCGAGTGAGGGCCGCGATTCTGACATAGCCGTTCAAATCGACCGCCTCGGCCCTGACGTTCGGATCGAGCCCGGCCCCGATCAGGAGTTCCTCTGCACGCGCGGCACCCACCGCCGAGGAAAGTGAGTTGCGCAGAGTCTTTCGGCGCTGCGAGAAGGCAGCCTTCACCAGGGCAGAGAAAGGTCTCCACTCCACGTCCGGAAGAGTTCGCCGACGAGAGAGCCGCACGACCACAGAGTCGACCCGCGGCACCGGATAGAACGCTCGTCGTGAGATCCTGCCGGCGAGTTCGCCTTCGGCAAAGTAGGCCAGCAGGACGCTCGTCTGTCCGTAGATCCTCGATCCCGGAGCAGAAAGCAATCTCTCCCCGACCTCCTTTTGAGTCATTACCGTCAGCTGCTCGATAGCAGGAGCCTGTTCGAACGTCTTCAGCACGATCGACGCCGCGACGTTGTAGGGAAGATTCGCAACCAGCTTGTTGACATCCAGATCTGAAAAATCGAGAGTCATGGCGTCGGCGGCAACGATCTCGGCGTTTGTTTTACCTGCGAGCACTTCTTCGAGAGCTGTAACCAGTCTCGAATCCTTCTCGACCGCGACCACTTTCCGGCACTCCGAAGCCAGAGCCAGTGTCAGCGAGCCGACTCCCGCACCGATCTCCAGCACCCGGTCGTCCGCGGATAGGCGCGCCGCGGCGACAACCTTTCGGATCGTATTGGGGTCGATCACGAAATTCTGGCCGAGAGAACGAGCGGGACGAATTCCGTGGCGATCGAGAAGGTCTCGTAGCCGGGCCGCGCCCAGCAGCCGGGTCGCGTTATTCATCTAGCCCGAAAAGACGTCGCGCGTTGACCCTAGTCTGCTCGGCGGTGGCCTCGACGCGCTCCTTTCGAATGCGAGCTAGGGCCTCACCGACGAGCGCGGCATGCTTTGGCTGGTTCGATTTCCCCCTGTGGGGGACGGGGGTCAGAAACGGGCTGTCCGTTTCGACCAGAAGGTTCTTCGAAGGGGTGCGCGCCACGGCCTCTTTCAGATCATCGGCGTTCTGAAAGGTCACGTTCCCGGCAAAGGAGATGTAAGCCCCCGATTCCAGAGCGTGATGCAGCGCCTGGGCGTCGCCGGACCAACAGTGAAAAACGAAGCGGTCGGGCCGCCCCTCCTCCTCGAGGATCTCCAGAGCTCGATCTATGGAGTTGCGGGTGTGGATGACGAGGGCCTTATCGAAGCGTTTTGCCATGTCGATATGATTTCGGAACAGTTCTTCCTGAAGGAAGGGCGACGTCGCGTCCCTGTAGAAATCGAGACCGGACTCGCCGACTCCCACGCACCTTTCCTCCTCCAAAAGGGACTCGATCTCGGAGCGGGATTCATCGGTCCATTCTGCTGCCGAATTCGGATGCACCCCGGCCGTGAAATAAACCGAATATTCTGCCGCGATCTGACGACATCTGAGACTTGTAGGCGCATCTATTCCGATGGTTACAAGATCGCTGACACCCGCCTCGTGAGCGGATCGAATGATCTCTGAAACCGACGAGTTCTCCTCACACAATTGCAGATGGCAATGCGAGTCGAACCACACTAGGGAGAGGTTGACTCGTCGATGCGTGGGAACAAGGAGGGGCCGGGACCAATTGAGATCCCCGCCGGCAGCAATCCCCACCTGCCGTCGACCGGGTAGCTGCGCTGCTCGACCTGACCCTCGAGACCCAGTCGACTCCAGAGCTCTTGAGCCGCACGAGGGCAGGCCGGATACAGCATTAGCGTCAAGAGCCTCAGCGAATCCGCCAATTGGTAGAGCACGACTTCCAGCCTCCGCTTGTTCGCCGGGTCCTTGGCGAGGAACCAGGGAGTCACTTCATCTACGTAGGCATTCGCTCGCTTGACGAAGCGCCAGGCCCCCTTGAGTGCCTCGGTCGGTGAGATGTCGTCGACGCCCCGTTCGAGCGAGGCCATCGCCTCCGCGTGCGCCTGCATGAGCCCCCTCTCGACCTCCGTGACCTCGCTCTCCGACGGAGGCTCGGGAATGACTCCGCCGAGGTACCTCGTGATCATGGAGAGGACGCGAGATGCGAGGTTTCCCCAATCGTTCGCAAGCTCGGAGTTGTAGCGCGAGACCATCCCCTCCCACGAGAAGTCGCCATCCTGCCCGAACGAGATATCCCTCAGGAAGTAATAGCGATAACCGTCGGAGCCGAAGGTCTTTATGAGGTCGTGCGGCGAGATCCCCGTGAGCCGCGATTTGGACATCTTCTCGCCGCCGACATGGAGCCAACCATGAGCAAAGACCGTGCGGGGAAGAGGGAGCTCGAGCGCCATAAGCATTGCCTGCCAGATGACCGTGTGGAACCAGAGGATGTCCTTTCCGATGAAGTGGATGTCGGCGGGCCATATTCTTGAGTACGTGTCCTCGTCGGACGCATAACCGACCGCGGTCACGTAGTTCTGCAGCGCGTCGATCCACACGTAGATGACGTGCTTGGGATCCCACGGGACGGGCACGCCCCAATCGAAACTGACCCGTGAGATCGATAGATCCTCCAAACCCTGCCTCAGCTTGCCCAGCACCTCGTTGCGCCGCGATTCGGGCAGTATCGATCGGGGGTTGTTCTCGAATCTCTCGATCAACGCCTCCTGGTATTTGGACAGACGGAAGAAATAGTTGTCCTCCTTGACCACTTGGGGCTCGATGGAGTGAAGGGGGCACTTTCCGTCCACGAGATCATCCGGGGATTTGAACTCCTCACACCCCACGCAATAGAGGCCCTCGTAGGTCCCCAGGTAGATCTCTCCTTTGTCGTAAAGGGCTTGAACGAAGTGCTGGACCGGTTGCTCATGGCGCTGCTCGGTCGTCCTGATGAAATCGTCGTAGGAGATATCGAGGGCCTTCCACACCTCGGTCCACCGCGGCACGATCTGGTCGGCCCAATCCTGAGGCTTCAGACCCTTGGCCTCAGCCGCCCGGAGGACCTTCTCGCCGTGCTCGTCCGTGCCGGTGAGGAAGTGGACGGAGGCCCCCCGGAGGCGCCGGAACCTGGCCACGAAGTCGGCCGCGACCGTCGTGTAGGCGTGCCCCAGGTGCGGAACGTCGTTTATGTAATAGATGGGGGTGGTTAGGTAGAAAACCTGTTCGCCGATTTTACGATTCCTCCAGACGTGGCCCGCTTGGCCTGATACAGTTTTTCAGCCGTAAACCGGGGGCGGACCAGGCGGGCCCCGCCCGTATCCCCGGTGGTCGTATGGAAGAATCCCCCAAAAAATGGTTTGACTTGGGGGGCTCTAGGGCGTACATTGTCAATAAATACCAGAAACTGGCTCTTGGGAGCGAAATGAAGTCTACCGGGGTGGTTCGCAAGATCGACGAGCTGGGACGGATCGTCCTCCCGTCCGAGCTCCGCAAGGTGTTCGGCATCAGGGAGGGCGACGAGCTCGAGATCAGCGTGGAAGAAGATCGGGTGATCCTCCAGAAGCGACAGGATGTCTGCCTGTTCTGCTCGGCCGAGGGCCCTGAGTTCGAGTACCGGGACCGAAGGATCTGCAGGAACTGCGCTCAAGAGCTGACCCAGTTGGCCAGCGGAGAGATCCGGCTCCCGGAAGAGGGTTGAGCCTCATCTCCTAGCTCTGCTCTCGCTCCCTTACCAGCGCGTCGAAAACGCGCCTCTTAGGAACCCCGGCCTCTTTTGCGACCTCGGCCATTGCTTCCTTGCGCGGAATACCCTCCTCCATCAGGGCCCGGGCTTGGAACGCCAGTTCGGCCGAAGAGACCTCGGGCCTGTGTTCGTGAATCGCTCCCTCGACAACCACCACGATTTCCCCCCTGGCCGGTGTTTGCCGGACGCGCTCGAGGAGTTCCGACAACCGGCCTCTGTGGACCTCCTCGTACAGCTTTGTCAGCTCCCGAACGAGGGCCGAGTTGCGATCGCCCAGCCCGGCGTGCAATGCCATCAGGTCGGCCTCCAGTCTGTGGGGAGAGCAAAAGAAGACGAGAGTCCTGGGCTCCGTTCTCAGATCTTCGATCCTTCGGGCTCGCTCGCCCGGCCGGCGAGGGAGGAATCCCTCGAACACATAACGCGCCGGTGGGAGTCCCGATACCGCGAGGGCCGTGACTGCGGCGCTCGGCCCCGGAACGACTTCGACGGGGAGGTTCTTATCGACGCAGGCGCGAACCAATCTGTAACCCGGATCGGACAGGCCGGGCATGCCCGCATCCGAAACCAGCACAACGGTCTGTGCTGAGGAAATCCTTTTTACCAACTCGGGGGCCCGGCGACGTTCGTTGCCCTCGTTGTAAACGACTAGATCCCGAGCCTTGATGCCGAAGTGCGTCAACAGCTTGCGAGTCCTTTTCGTGTCCTCGCATGCGATCACGTCGGCCTCGGAAAGGGCCGCGACCGCTCGCGACGACATGTCGTCGAGGTTCCCGATGGGAGTCCCGCAGAGAACCAGCCGCCCTCCCGTGGCCGTCACCTCGGTCTCCAGGGAGCGAAGGCGTATTTGAAAACGCCTACCGCGACTCCTTTCCACGAGGATTCGTCGTTGCCCACCCGATTCCCGGCAAAGAAATCGTTCGCGGTGCTCAAGGCCGTAGCGTTGTCGGTCACGCCGACGTGATCGGTAAGAGCTATGACGTTGATCTCGCCCGGCCTTCGCCAGTCTCCGTCGAGCCACACCGAATCCCCAAGCGCCCAGACGGCGACACGCGGGAACTCTGAGTCTCGAACCACCACGGCCTCGAGGTTGGTTGGGGAATTCGGCGCGTCCACGTCAAACGGTGTCATCCCGATCTTGTCGAGAACGTCGGAAAGGATTCGGGAGAGCTCACCTCCCGGGCGTCCGGGTCCATCCTCGCCAGGGGGTGGGATGTCGACGACCGGAGGTTGACCGGGAGGAGTGGCGAGCAGCACGGCGCGATCGGGAAGAGGCATTCCGTCCGCGATCATCCGGTCGACGATGAGACCCGCTTGAGAATGACCGACGAGCCGGGTCGGATCGGCCGCCGTTTTCACTTGCTTGGCGATGACCAGCGCCGCCCGGTCGAGGGCGATCCGGGTGTCTTCTTTGTCGTAGGGCTTCCCGGTTCCTCTGTAAGAGAGCTGGCGAGCCTTGCTTCTCTGGTATCCCACCGTCCTCGGATCGAGATCAGCAAGGGCCCCCGACTTCGAGCTCGAATCCACCCCTCCGAGAACGACGAGCAACCCCTTCGCCGGCGCTCGGCGAACGGGCTCAGGGTCCCTGATCAAACGGTCGTAGAAGGACAGGGAGAACAACGCCAGGATCAGCAGCACGCTGATGATCGTGACGATCGTGCCCCCGCCCGGAAAGGCCCCTTTTCTAACGTGGTCTCTCCATCCCAATAAAAACAGCACATGCAAAGGACCGAGACACAACAGTAAGAGGGCCGCGGGCCACGTGTCGTTTTCGCCGAGAAAGGACATAGCGGCACCGAAAGCCGTGACCACATAGGCGTAGGTGATGAAGTTCGGAGCCTCGGGTACGCCTTTTCCCTCCGGCTCTCCCCCTCCGACGTCGAGCATCACTCCTCTGCGCACCAGGAAGATCGAGGGAAGCAGGCCCAGCAGCGCTCCCGCCCAGATGAAAGGCGCGTAGCGTGTGGCGACTCCGGCGAAGAAAAGAGTTGCCGACGGGACGAGGATCAGAACGGCGACGAGGACAAGCCTCGCCGCTCGGAACCAGGCCAGCGCAAACGACCCGGGTCTTCCGTCCGACAACCACAAAGTCGATGCGAGCACCCCGCTCCTAACAAAGATCCCCACGCCGATGGCCGCTATCGCAAAGCTCCAGTCTTCGGCGAAGGCAACCGACTGTTTCAGATCGAAAAAGACATCGAGAGGAAAGACTGCCGTGGAAGGAACCCCTGCGGCCGATGCGGGGATGGCCCCGGCCAACACCAGGAGCGCGCCGATCGCCCCTTCCGCAGCCAAAGGCAGTGCCGCCAAGGGAGAGCGTTTTAAAGCCCTGAAGCCCGCCAGGATCGTTCGCATCCGCCAGAGACTAACTAGGGACGCCGCTCGCGGCTTGGATCACGGGGACCCCCGGCCTCGGGACGCTCGAGCAGATATCCCCGGAACGGCGCCGCCCGTCCACTAGATCCAGCACCATCCGACCGGGGGCTTGTCCTGACTCGTGTCCGAGATGGACGCGGTCGTTGTGGAGCTTCCGTCGACGGTCGTTGTGACGGTGGTCGTAACGTCTCTGCCCGGTGGCTTGGCGCATTGCTCTGCGTCGTCGAAGAAAAGCAGTCGCTGCTCCCAGTCTTTCTGGTAGATCGGACGGTTAGAAAGGATGGGGTAGTAAAAAATGAAGAACCCGATTGCCACCACGGCAAAGATGGCTATCGCGGCGCTTGCCTCCCAGGAACGTCCCAGCACGGAAGCCGTGTAACCGAGTGCCAAAAACATGAACGGCAAAGTTGCGACGAAATAAAAGATGAAGATCGCGGACCTCCCGCTGGGTAAGAGCCAGGGGACATAACTGAAGACAAAGCCGGCGAGGATTACCCCCTCCGGTCGTCCAAGGCTTGTCTTTCTCAGCCAGTTCAGCATGACGTGAACCAGCGCGAGTAACGCCGACCACCAGACGAACGGACTGCCCGTGGCAAGAATCTCCTTGTAATGATCGGACGGCTCCGGGGGATTGCAGTCCGCGCCTGCACAGAACGCATAGGAAACGGGTCTCTTGAGCAGTGGCCATGTCCAGGCGGGCGATTGATAGGAATGTGACGACTCGTCGAGGTTATTGGAATGCGTATCCCACATCTGATACTGCTCATGCCAGAAACTGTTGAACCAGGATTCCTCGCTCCACGGGGCCGCAATTACCTCTCCGTGGACCGATTCACGTCCCACGTAGGTGAAGGTGTAAACCGCGACCGGCAGGACGACGAGAAGTAAAAGGATGGACAAACCTTCCTCCAGGAAGATCCGCTTGGTTGCGCCGACCCATCCGTATGTGTGCCGCCGGGCCGACAGTTCCCAGGTCAACGTCAGGGCCAGAATCGCCGGGATCACGAACGCTCCCGTCCACTTCGACGCAAAAGCCGCTCCCGCGACCGCCCCGGCCGCGAGACGCCAGGGTCTTCCGGATATGCCGAACCGCGCAGCTTTGAACCGACCGTCCTGCAGGAAACGAAGCAGCCGATCTCTGTCCATAGCGACGAAAAGAAACGCTGCCACTCCGAACAGCGGGACGAACACGTCCAGCATCGAGGTACGGGACTGAACGAAGTGGAGCGGATCGATGGTCAACGCTCCGGCAGCGACGGCGGCTCCCAGCGTGGACGCGAGAATCTTCCGGGCAAACAAAAAGAGGAGCGCGATCGTGATGGTCCCTGCTACGACGGGAACTATTCGGTACCCGGTGGAGGTGAAATCAAATGCCTCGATGCCTCGGCTTATGAGCCATTTTCCGAGTGGAGGATGAACCTCGTTGTTCGATGGATCCAGTTTGCACACCTCTAGCGAGGACTTGGCGTAGTAGCAGGCTTCTTTTGCGTAATAGACCTCGTCGAACACAAAGCGGTGTGGGTCGCCGACCCTTAAGAGCCTGATGAATCCGCCCACGAGACTCAGCCCCAACAGGATCGCCGTGTCCCAAACGGACCAGCCCCGCGTCTTCGACGTCGAGAGGTCAGATTCCCTATCCGTCACGGGCCCGTAGCATAGTTAGTTCCTGGCGTGATCCGGCGGGAGTCTCACTCGGGAGGTTCACGCATAGAAAGAAGCTCCACCTCGAACACCACGGTGGTATCGGGAGGGACCTGCGGAGGAAAACCCGCCTCGCCATAGGCGAATTCGGGCGGAATAGTTACACGTCTGACCCCTCCCTGCTGCATGCCGAGCAGTCCTTCATCCAGTCCCTGCAGGACCTGCCCAACCCCCAACCGAAACGTGAGGGGTTCCCCGCGCTCCCGCGTGCTGTCAAACGTTCGCCCGTCGGCCCGAGCCACGTACTCCACCGTCAAGCTGTGGCCCCTCATCGCCTCCTTCCCGGAGCCGCATTCAAGGTCCAGCACTCTCACGCCGGACTCGAGACGCGTTTCGGATCGAGTGCAGGTCACGACCTCCTGATCCGCCGCGCATCCCGCCGCACCGATAAGCCACACCGCTAAGCACAGGCTGGTCGCCAGACCTGCGGCACCGCGCATGACCTTCACCCGAGGCATCCTCCGACATTTCACGCAACCCGGACATCGATTCCGTCCACCCACCGAGAATGACGGATCATATGAGCCGACCTATCCACCCATCTGACCTCATACATCGGTATATGAAAGAAGAAAACCGGCGCACCACAAAACGCGCAGGGACCGGTCGGACACGCCGGGCCCCCCGCTATTTGACCCCGGACGAGATCGCGTCGTCGAGCCATCGATCCTCGAGCGGCAGTCGGTGAGACGGGTCCGCATCATTCGGTCCGAACGCCTGGTGGTACTTGCGATGCTTGGGCTTGCCGCCGTGGCAGCCTGCGAGGGGAGCGACGACGCCGCGGCGGTCCGAAATCGACCGGGTTCGCCGACCCCCTCCGCCACGAGAGAGGAACCAGGGGCGGTACAGAAGCGGTCGTCTCGCCGGACTGTTCGACCTCCGAGGCCCCGGCACCGGCTATCGGATGCGCCTCGGAGACTGGCCGAAGAACTCGCCGGGGTGCACAAGCAGCTGCGTTCGGAGATCCGGGGCTGGCTCAACGAAGGCGGAAAACTCTCCGGATCTCGGGTCCGCTCCATAACCCTGCACGCGCTCAAACAGCAGCGCATCTACCGAAAGCTGGCTCGTGACCTTCCGCTGGCTCGGAAAGTGGTCCGGTTTCTGCGCGGGCCCCTCACCGAAACCGCCCGCGCCAACATCCTGGCGGGCCACAAACTGGCGGAACTGGTGACTCCCGTGAAGCCGCCGGTAAGACTGAAAACCTCCCGGCCCGAGTCTCCGCACAGTCTGAAGCGGTTTCACCGAAGTGCTGGGCGGCGGTTCGGGCTCCCCTGGCAGGTCCTCGCCGCCGTCAACTTCGTGGAGACGCGGTTCGGACGGATTCTCGGCCCGAGTTCATCCGGTGCTCTCGGACCGATGCAGTTCCTGCCGTCGACCTGGGCCCGCTATTCAAATGGAGGCGACATCATAGATCCGCGCGACTCGATCATGGCCGCCGGCAGGTACCTATCGGCATCGGGAGCTCCCGAGAGGATGCGTGACGCACTCTTCGCCTACAACCGCAGCGACGCGTACGTCGAGGCAATTCTCCTGTACGCCAAAGAGATCAGAAAAGATCCCAGCAACTTCTATTCGTATTACTTCTGGCAGGTTTTCGTCGCCACAACTCAGGGCGACGTACAGTTGACCGGGCCGGGCTCAAGGCGACGGCTCGAATAATGACTTTGGATCCCCGACCAGATGAACGCCCTCGTCCCGACTCGGTGAGCGGAAGCTCTTAACCGACTGCGAGCATCCTCTTGATCGACAGACGGGCCCGGTCGGCCACTGTGGCCGGCACGTTTACCTCGTAGACACCGTGCTCCAGCGCGTGAAGCAGCTTTTGCGGCGTGATCATTTTCATGTACTGACACACGGCGGACTCGTTGGCCGCCACGTAATCGACACTTGGGTTCTCCGTGCGGAGCCGATGCAGCATTCCGGTTTCGGTGGCGACGATCACCTCCTGGGCCGACGTCTCCCGGGCCCGTTTCACCATGCCCCCCGTCCCGAGAAAAAACGTACGTTCCTTCGGGAGATCGCCCGTCGAGGCCAGGTACATGCACTGAGATGAGCAGCCGCATTCGGGATGCACATGGAGTTCGGCATCGGGGTGCTCGGTAAGCTTCAGATCGATGTCCGAAGGTTGGATACCCGCGTGCACGTGGCATTCACCCATCCACACGTGCATTTTTCGGCCGGTCATCCGCTCGACGTAGGACCCGAGGAACATGTCCGGACCGAAAAGGATCTCCTTGCCCTCGGATATCGAATTAACGACTTGGACCGCGTTTGCGGATGTACAGCAGTAGTCGGCCTCGGCCTTGACCTCCGCGGTCGTGTTCACATACATCACTACCACTGCCTCTGGATGATCCGCCTTCCAGGCGCGCAGCTGATCGGCCGTCATCGATGCGGCAAGGGAACACCCAGCGTCGAGATCGGGAATCAAAACTCGTTTGTCGTAAGAGAGAATCTTCGCCGTCTCGGCCATGAAATGAACCCCGCAGAACACGATTGTGGACGCCTCTTCGGAGGCCGCGATACGCGAAAGTTCCAAGGAATCGCCGACGTGATCGGCGACGTCCTGAATAGGGGGAAGCTCGTAATTGTGAGCAAGGATGACCGCATCCCTGTCGCGTGCGAGCCGACGTACCTCCTCAAACCATTTCTCGTTGGTCAGTGACTCGGTGACGGTCGCCATCACGTGTCCACCTCCAACGAGAGGTCGATGTGACGAGCGGAGTGGGTTATTGCTCCCATCGATATGACGTCCACCCCGGTAGAGGCATAGTCGGCAACGTTGTCGCGAGTCACGCCACCGGAGACCTCGAGGAGAGCCTTTCCACCCGCGGTATTGACGGCCTCTCGCACTTGATCGACGGTCATGTTGTCGAGCAGTATTGCGTCCGCGCCGGTCGCCAGCGCCTCGTCGAGCTCCGCAAGATTGCCGACCTCTACTTCGATCCGCAGCGAGTGAGGGGCCTTTTTCTTTGCGCGGCGAACCGCCTCCGCGACTCCCCCGGCGGCAGACGCGTGATTGTCCTTGATCAGGATGCCGTCATCGAGTCCGAAGCGGTGATTAAACCCACCCCCCACTCGAACCGCGTACTTCTCGAGCAGTCGAAGGCCCGGAGTCGTCTTTCGCGTGTCGGTAATCCTTACCGGGTGTTCCTTGACTAGTTCCACGATTTCGGCCGTAGCGGTGGCCACCCCCGATAGCCGAGACAGAAGATTGAGGGCCGTGCGCTCCGCGGTGAGGATCGATCGCACACGAGCCTCGATCGTGACCACGACGTCACCGGTGTCGGCCCGAGCACCCTCCTCCAAACAAGCCCAACCGACCGGCCCCTGCTCCATCTCCTCGAAGCAGGCTCTGGCCACCGGCAGCCCGGCGATCATCCCGGCCCCCCTTGCGAGGATGCGAGCGCGTCCTCGCGCCGATGGTGAAGTCGTGATCTCCGTCGTGATGTCGCCTCGACCCACGTCTTCGGCCAGGATGCTTCGAACGATCGAATTCAGCGAGGGCGTGAGAGTCGCTCCCATTGCAGAAGGTTAGCCGCCGGGAGTGGGCTCGCTTTCCCGGCCTTGACGCTGGATTGAACCGGCTCCGTGACCAGGTTCTCGACTGAGCCGGTCGGGAGGGCGTCCCTCTTTCCATTAGGGGGTATATAACGGTGATCGGGAGGTGATTGGGTGCAGGCTCGCCGGATTCTGATCGTTGCCAACCAGACGGCTCCAGGCTCCCACCTCAAGGACATCGTTCGTCAACGAATGGACGAGTCTCCCTGCACGTTCGTGCTCCTCGTTCCCGCCACTCCACCGCGCGGCAAGTGGATTTCGACGGATGCGGAAGCAATAGAGCTCGCTCAGCAACAGATGCAGCGGGCACTAGAAGGGCTGCAGGGCCTTGGCGCCGCCGTTGAGGGCCGGGTCGAAGAGGGACCACCGATGGATGCCATCGCCGCCTACATGCAGGTCGAGGGCTATGAACATCATCAACCTTTCGACGAGATCATTCTCTCGACCCTGCCGCCGGGCGTGTCGCGCTGGCTCAAGCAGGATTTGCCTCACCGATTGTCCAGTCGCTATGGGATCCCGGTCACACACGTGATCGGAGAGCCCAATTCGATTCCCTCCCCCTGACGAACTCGACCTAGGACGTCTGAGCTCGCGCTACGGCCGCGCGACCACCGAAGTCCCTGGGCCGGTCCTTTAGAATCTTGGCTCGGTCCCAAGAGGGGAGGCGGAGTGGCGACCGAGGGCGTCCGGATTCGGCTGAATCACCTTTCGAGGATCGGGTTCACAGCAGCCGTGGTGTTGACAATCGTCTCGTTGACCGCGGCGGAGGCTGCCGAGGGAGTGCTCACCAAGCGCCGAGTCAACGAGTTCGGAGGCGTCTCAGGGAGAAACGGCGGAAACCGCTACCTCGCGTGGGCTCAGTCCCCAATAGACAGGGGCAGGCGGACCAAAGTTATGGCGCGCCGCAACGGGAACACTTTCAGGGCAAGCGCTAGGGGAACTCGCGCCTTCACCGGAGGCATCACTGGAGATCTTCTCATCTATCAGCAGATCAACAACGGTCAATCCGATCTGATGGGGTTCAACCTCCGGACGAGGAACCGTTTCGAATTCTCGGGGCCGAGCACGAGGGATTGGGAGTTCCGACCTACGATGTCCGGCCGCTGGATCCTCTTCGCGAGAGATTTTCGCCTTCGGGATACGGTCGTGCTCTACAACCGCAACACGCAACAGAGCAGACAGCTCGCCGAGGTGAGGACTCGGAACGGACGCAGGGGAGTACTTCCCGGGCAGGTCAACGGGAAGTGGGTCGTCTACCACAAATGCAATCGACAAGGCTGTGACGTGTTCCGCTACAACATCAGAACGCGCAACACCATGAGGATTCCGAGCCGGCGCCCCTATCAGTACGTGCCATCGGTCGCGCCAGACGGTGACGTGTACTTCGTTGCTTCGGGCCGCGCCTGTGGTTCGAGGGTTCAGCTTCTACGACGGCGCAACGGAAAGACTACCAAGATCGCCCGCCTCGGGCAGAAGGACAGCTTCGACACCTACGCGGGTCCGGCACCGGGTACACGTACCGACGTCTTATTCAGCAAGATCAGGTGTGCAGACAACGGAACGGTCGCCAGGCGACCGCGCGCCGACGTGTACAAGGTCAGGGTGAGATAGATGGCACGCTCACGCGCGCAACACTCACCCGCCCCCGCCCTCTGTTCGTATTCGCGAGCTTCTACGACAATTGGGCGCAGGCGACGCGGATGGAGGTGTCCGCGTAGTAGTGGACAACGATGGACTGAGCTTCTGGTCGCGCCAGCCAGTCGGCTTTGCCCTTGCCGTTCCCTCTGCCGGATTGGTTAGCGATTATGCCCGACGCTGTTTTGGTCGAGGTCAGCCACAGCTCATTGGGCGGGGCTGCGGCTCCGCCGACTTCATTCTGGTAGTGGCCGCCGCCACCACTTTCGCAGGGCGCGTTGTGCACGTGCGCGGGATAGGTCTGACCCGGCTCCAGCCCTTCAAGATGGGCGTGTACCAACGTCTGGTCGCTTGAAGTGCGAACCATCCGCGCCGTTCCGGTGATCCCGAAATCAGGATGACCCGGGACCGAGGCGAACGTTCCTCTGGTCACGGTTGAGCCTTCGCCGCCCGCTATAGCGACGGTTCCCACCCCCGCTACTACCGAAATCGTCGTAACCACAGCCGCCAGCCACAACCTCACGGATACCGCCTCCTCTCTTCGCTGCCTAGAACTTTAACGACGGTACAACAGGCCTAGAGTCGATTCTCTTCGAGCGACAAGGTAGGTAGATCGCCCATGCCACACAGTTCACCTTTTAAGGCTGGGGGGTTCAGAACTGCTCCGGCGATTTTTCGGCCGGATCGGTCACCGCCCGAATGGCAGATTAGGGCGACCGAACTTCGGGCCGCCCGACTGACGAACGTATCCCGGGAGCGCCACGGATCCACCCTGGCGCGTGTCCGAGTAGCCCGCCCACATTCGTCCCGTGTTGTCGATGGCGACCGTGAAGTAGTCCCCCATGCGGCGATCGATACCCTGTGCCTGGCAGACCGTGCCCGAGTTGCAGATCGTCCCGCGGTGAACCGGCTTCGGCGTCGCGACGGCGCGCCGGAAACCCGACGCATCGGAGCCTCTGCAACCCAGTCCGTTACGCGTCTGGGCCGCGATGATGCGCCAGGTGTGGTCCCCGGATGTTTCGGCGTCGTTGTCGGGCAGTTTCTTCGAGGCCTCGAGCCATGCGATTGCGACCTTCCCGGGCGCCCCGACCGCAAGCCACGGCCACAAATCGGTGTCGTTGCTACCGTCGACTCGAATAGGTTCGGCCCAAGAATTGCCGGCGTTGGTGGAGTACGAGTAATAAACGCCCGCGTCCCGGCCACCTCCACCCCTTTCGTCCCAGACGATGTAAAGGTTGCCCTTCCTGTCGACATCGATCGCGGGCCAGTGGGACTGGAGGTCGACTTCCCGAGCGATCACTGCCTTGTCCGGCTTGAATTTGTCCTTGCGGGCGTCTCTGAAGGCGTGTATCTCGAGCAGACCATCGTCGAGGTGTGCTTCGTACAACGTCCCGTTGCGGTAATCCACCTGCAAGTCGCCGAGGCCCCCCGCATCCGGAATCGCCTCGCCGAAGGTCTGGCCCCCATCCTTGCTCTTGATCAAGATGTGACCCGAGTTCCCCACAGGGTCTGAGGGGAAGGTGCCGCCGCCGAAGGTGTTGCCGACCATGTACAGGACGTTCTTCTCGTCGGCCGCTTTCCACTGGCGGTCGGTCACGGTCATGCCGAAGAAGTTCTGAAGTTCGTAGCTCTTCCCGGAGTCCTCCGACTTCGAGACGGCGATATTGACCAGGTTGATTTCCGAGATGTAGACCTGGCCCGCCTTGTCGATTGCGAAGTCGGGGTCGGAGAAGCCCGAGCCCGGAACTCCACTCGGGGGGACGGTGCGGTCGGAGAAATGCCACTTCTTGCCGTTGTTCTTCGACCACCAGTAATAGGCCTGGCCGCGATAGTTCTGGAAGAAGGCGGCGCTGTCCTCGTCTGCTATGGCGGGAGTGTAGAAGTGCGTCGTCCCGGCGTGGGCTCCGTAGAGCATCGTGCCGTCGGGAGCCATATCGACGCTTGGTTCTCCGCCGGCGCGCGTCTTATCCACATAGGTCTGTTTGGCGAATTTGATGGCCTTGCGAGGAGCGGAGCAGGACTTCGACCCCTGAGCCCTATCCGGCAGGGCCACGAGGGTGGCGGCGAGGAGCAAGGCTGCGACTGCGGCCACCAAACGGCGCGATAGCAATCCCTGCAGGTTGCCCATTCGCTCGTACCTCCTTGCGAGCGAGGAACCTTCCTCTTAGGAATTCGATAGGCGGACATGCATCCCCTGCAAATCGGGCAAATTGGTCAAAGCAAGCAGGGGCCCGGGCGGGGCATCCAATGCCCCTGGGGTTCAGCCGGACGGTGGTGAACCTCGAGGTCCGAAGTAGTGCTCTCCCCTCACCGAGGAATGGGCTGCTCGGGCCGGACCCCGGGGACCGCGGGGGGCGGCCCACCACTACGGGGTTATTCGCTTCCTGGAACCATCAGACTTGATATTTCAGCTTGAGGGTTCCGGGAAGGCCTCGGGTCACCGCGGCGTTGTTGGACGACAAGATGGACCCGAAGCGCGTAATCCGCAGCTACCTGGTCATAAGCGGGCTGTTCACGTTGTCGGCCTCGTTGATCTGGGGCATCAACACGCTGTTCCTGCTCGACGCGGGCCTCACGATCTTTGAGGTATTCGTGGCCAACGCCGCCTTCACCGCGGCCATGGCGCTGTTCGAGGTGCCCACCGGGGTGGTGGCCGACACGCGTGGACGCCGGGCCTCTTTTCTACTCTCCGAAGCGACGCTCGCAGTGGGCACGCTCGCCTACGTGGGAGTGGCCGCCATCGAGGGAGGTCTTCTTCTCTTCTGCCTGGCGGGAGTGATCCTCGGCCTCGGCTACACGTTCTACTCAGGAGCCGTGGAGGCCTGGCTCGTCGACGCACTGAAGGCCACCGGGTACCGGCGCGAACTGGACGGCGTCTTCGCCCGAGCATCGATCGTTTCGAGCGTCGCGATGATCGCCGGGACCGTCGGGGGTGGGCTCCTCGGCCAGCTCCACCTGTCTATTCCGTATGTTGCCCGGGCCGCACTCGTCCTCATCGCGTTCGGAGTCGGCTTGAAAACGATGCACGACATCGGATTCACGCCCCGGACGCTGCGCCTGCAGGGCATCGTCGGGGAGATGCGAAAAGTCGGTCGCGCCGGGATCACCTTCGGGTGGCAAGCGCCGGCGGTCCGCCTGCTCGTCATGGATTCCTTTTTGACGTGGGGGTTCTTCGCATGGGCGTGGTACGCATGGCAGCCATACTTTCTGGAGCTGTACGGCGAAAACGCGATCTGGTTGTCCGGCGTGATCGCCGCTTTGTTCGCTCTGGCCGGCATCGTCGGCAACGCGCTGGTCGGACGCTTGGTGGTCCCCGGTCGGCGCCGGACGACGATCTTGATCGGTGCTGCGGGGGTCTTCACCGCCGCCATGGTTGCCACCGGTGCGATCCGCTCCTTCTGGATCACCGTGCCGGTGTTTCTGGTGGGCGCGATCGCGAGTGGAGTCCTACAGCCCGTCCGCCAGACCTACCTCCACCAGTCGATTCCCACATCCGAGCGAGCGACTCTGGTGTCGTTCGACGCCTTGGTGGGCAGCGTGGGGAGCGTCGGAGGACAGAGTGGCCTCGGATACCTGTCGCAGGAGCGATCGATTCCCGCCAGCTTCGTTGTGGGAGGCCTGACCACGATCCTCGCCATCCCGATCTTTGCGCGTCTTCGTGCACGAAACGAACCGGCCGACCGGATCACGGCCGAGGCTCCCGAGCGCGAGGCGGCGCCCATTCCTGCCCTGTCCGGTGACGAGACACCGCTGGACCAACCAGTTCCCGGCGGCCGCCCCAACGTCTAGCCGGTCCTTTCTCCGAGTTGCCGCGACCGGTCGCTCTCGGTCTTTTCCACCAGCGTTCTTTGGTACGAGGGGTTCAATAATTCATCTTTCTTGTTCAAGAAACGTTTGCGGTGAGTTGCGTCGAGCGCGCTATTGGTCTCCAAGCCAGTCCTCGATCTGGACCCGTACATCGAGTAAAGAGAAATCGCCGTCGTCGCGCATCCTCTGGACCGCGGCCGCCATCGCTCCGACAGCAACCCATGTCAGTGCCCCGCCGACACTGACCCGGCGAGCACCCGCATCGACGATCTGACGCAGGGACAAGCCCGGACGTGCGAGCACATTTACGGGCTTCGTCGTGGCCTCGCAAACGGCTCGTATCTGATCTCCGGTGCGCAGCCCCGGCGCGTATACGACGTCCGCACCGGCGCGCTCGTAGGCCTGCAGTCGGGCGATGGTGTCGTCTAGATCGGGGTTGTCGCGAATGTGATTCTCGGCTCTCGCTGTGAGCATGAAGGGGAAGCTGAATCCTCGTACGACCTCGGACGCAGCAGCGATTCGTTCCGCCGCATGTCCGAGCTCGTAGATCCCGGCGTCCGGGTCATAGTCCTCGATCGAGCCGCCGGCGGCCCCGGCCTCGGCGGCGCGAACGATGGCCGAGGCAGCAACTTCAGGATCTGGTCCATAGCCATTCTCCAGATCGACAGAAACCGGCAGACTCGTCGCGCGGTCGAGCGCACGAACATGTGCGATCACGTCATCCAGCGTCGTGTTGCCGTCCAGACGACCGAGGGTGAACGCAAAGCCAGAGCTCGTGGTGGCAAGCGCCTTGAACCCGAATGCCTCTAGAACCCGGGCCGAGCCCGCATCCCAAGGGTTCGGAATGATGAAGCCCTCGCCCTCATGCAGCGCACGAAAATCTGCCGCCTTTTGCTCCTGAGTGGGTTGCAAGAACACCTCCCACCGCGAATCTGAAGGGAGTCACGCGCATCCGGTAGCGACCTCCGGCAGCGTACTCTCCTCGATAATCGTGGGCCTGATCAGGAGGTACGCTCTTTCAGCACGCTCAAGCGCTCCCGGTACTCGTCCACGTTGATCTCGCCGCGCGCGTAGCGTTCGGCCAGAACGTCCACGGCGGAATGGTGCCGATTCCACCGGCCACCGCGACGGAACCGGAAGATCGCGAAGATCACCACGCCCCAAAAAATCACCCAGAAGAGCGGAAAGATCGGCCACCAGGGACCGTCCCAGTGGCCGTGACTCACCAG
>JALZEK010000096.1 GCA_030862065.1 Actinomycetota bacterium
CAAGAGCATCGACGACCGGGACAGCCTCTTACGCGAACAAAACCCTCCCGACGGATCAACAAGATGCTTTCTACAGTCTCAGATTCAAAATAGTGCGAAAGACGACTAAGAACCTCTACCTCATAAAGCAGAGATCACGAGCGGGGGCATTCATCTCCGGCACCTACATAAGCGGCAACGGTTATTTGGTCTTTCGCAACGGCGTGACGGCAAAGTCGAACACGAGCAAGGTGTTCGTGACCAATGGCATCTGGCATGAACTTCAGCTTCGCGTTAGAACCGGCGCCTCCGGCGCCGTCGAGGTCTGGCTCGACGACGCCCGAATAGATTCCTTGAGCAGAGCGGAGTCGCTCGGAAACGCCGCCGTGGGCAGCATCGCCATAGGCGACAGCGCCACCGGCAACAGCTTCGAGGTCCTGTTCGACGACGTTTCGGTCGCCACCACGTTCATAGACAGTTGAAAGGCAGGCGTCGCCTCCCGCACCCAAATCTCCATAAACGCGGCATTCCCGGCGCGCCTTGTTGCTTTTGTTTGTCGGTTGGGGGCAAATAGCGGGTGATAAGGGCCGGCACCGGGCCGGGTGAGACGATTGGAGGAGCCTTCGATATGAGGCGGACAAAACTGAACGCCAGCACCGCGCCCACCGGCAGATCCTCTTGGAAGAACGTCATCTTTATGACGGCGTTGCTGTCGATTGTCGGGCTTAGCGCCCAGCTGTTGCCTGCCACCGCCTCCGTCCGGCATCGCCGCCAAGCCGACTACTGCACGTCCGGAGGCGCAATCAGAGCGACGTCACTGCCGGATCGTGTGTCACTCGAGAAGTGCGACATCGCGGATCGATTGATCGTGAGCGGGTCGGTCGGCCTGAGGGTGCCGCCACCCGGGCACGGCATCAGCGGTACCGCCGTCGGCAACCCCGAAACGCATCTGGCCGTCTCCACCTCGCTCGACGGAGTGGTGAGCGTGCACGAAGGTTTCGAGTCACACGAGGCCCAAGTCAGTGTCGGAGGAGCACCGGAGGAGCCGTGCGACAAGTACTCGCTCCCCGGCACCTGCCTGGCGCCGTGCGACGACACCAACTACAGCACGCTTGATCCTTCCGCGAACCCGGAGGTGAAAACCAGCCAGAACTACAAGTTCAAGTCTTCGACCACACCGGGTTCCATGACGGTGGATCAGGCCATCCAACAGATCAAGGCCGGAACGAAGAACATCGTCACGGCGAGAAACAGCTGCGGACGGCCGGACGTGGTGGGCCCGACCTCGGCCTACAAGGGCACATCATCGACCGGAGCCCAGGTCTATATAGACACGGGGGGCCCCGGCGCGGGGGACGACATCCACAGATGCCGAGGAGTCGGTCAAAGCGACGGCCAGAACAGGGTCGACTTCGGAAAGTTGGTAGCCCCGACGGTCGGTCTCGCCTGCACGTGGTGGACGTCCACCGACGGTGTCCACTGGTTCATCGCCAGCGCCGACATCCGGCTCAAGAAGACGGCTCCCTGGACTCTCACGCCCGACGCCGCCGGCTGCAGCAACCTCATCGATATACAGGGTGTCATGACTCACGAGCGAGGCCACGCCTTCGGGTTGGGACACACGACTTTCGTGGCCAGCCCAAACGAATACACCCACGCCAACCAAACCATGTTTCCGGCGACGTTCTCGTGCACCTCGTATGCCCGAACTCTGGGAAAGGGGGACCACACAGGGTTGAACTTCCTTTATTGACGGCACACATGGCGTCTTCATGAGATAAGGCGGTCTGGCGCAATGTCTCGAGGACCGAAATTGGGGATGTTCCTCGTGTAAGCAGGAACGCGCGGTAGCGCCGACGAACTTGAACCCTGTGAACTTGAGAGTCGGGTCGGCGGCGTTCATAGGCGCAGCGGCGGTTCTGGCGCTTATGTCGTCGACCGCCCACGCGATCCCCCACTACCAGGGCAGCCGCGGTGCAACCGGTGACGAACCCTTCGATCGCAACGCGACCATCGTCATCGATAGGCCGTGGCCCCACTCGTCGAACTGACACGCGAAGGTCAGGCGGTCGTCTCCAGGCTGAGACCGAGGCGCGCGGCCAACGATCGCACCGTCTTCTGAGCCAGAGCCCCCGGCTTGCTCAAGGCGCGATCAGCAAGGTCCTCGAGAATCGAAATGGCGCGGGGGGTATCGAGATCGTCTTCCAACGCGGCGATGAATTCCTTTTCGGCGCGCGGCGCGTCGTTATCGTCACCACCCAACCGCCGGGGACCGCGCGCCGCCTCGGCCAGATTCACAGCCTTCTCCGCGCAACCTCTCAAGACGTCCTCTTCGAAGTCGAGCGGGGACCGATAGTGAACCCCGAGAACGTACAGGCGGATGGCATCGGCCGAATAATCGGTCAGAAGGTCCTTCACGAACACGAGGTTGCCCCGAGACTTGGACATCTTCTCGCCGTCCAGCCGAGCCATCTCGACGTGTACCCAGTGACGCGCGAACGGCTCGGTCCCCGTGAGCGATTCCGATTGTGCGATCTCGGCCTCGTGATGGGGAAAGATCAGGTCCGTTCCCCCTCCGTGGATATCAACCTGACGGCCGAGGTGCCTCAAGGCGAGAGTGGAGCATTCCAGATGCCATCCGGGGCGGCCCCGCCCCCACGGACTCGACCAAGAGGGGCCAGAGTCATCGGTCGCTCTCCACAGCGGGAAATCGAGCGGATTGTTCTTTCGAGGATCGTCCACCGTCGTGGCGTCCTGCTCGGCTTCGATCTCCAGCATGCGATCGGTGCTGAGGCGGCTCAGTTTCCCGTAATCGGCTCGCGATCCGACGCTAAAATAGACGTCGCCGTCGACCCGGTAGGCATGATCGGTTGCAAGGAGCCTTCGTATTGCCTCCTGCATCTCTTCGAGCGCATCGGTCGCTCGTGGGTAAACGGTGGCCGGGATCATGCCCAGGGCGGCGAGGTCTTCCACATACCGGGCCATGAAATGATCACCTAGTTCCTCGTATGACTCGCCCAGAGCTTGAGCCTTCTCCACTATGGATTCGTCGACGTCGGTGATGTTCTGCACGTAGTCGACGCGCATCCCGCTGTGGATCAGGTGCCTGACCAGGACGTCGAAAACCAAATAAGTGCGCGCGTGGCCAAGGTGGGTAGTGTCGTAGGGGGTTATTCCACAGACGTAAAGCCCGACGCTCCTGCCGGACGCCACCAGTTCATCTGTGGACCGAGTCAGTGTGTTGAACAGTTGCATCCGTCACGCAAGAAATCTGAGAAAGATAATGCTCGACAAACTATCTGGTCGGGACGGCTCCGTTCGCATGGGCCTGGATTTGTCCGAGAGGAATAGGGTGTCTTGCGTGGATCAGGCCAAGGTAGCTCTTATATGCATCGGCCCCGACCCGCAAGGCCCGATGCGGCGGGTGGAGTGGGTTGAAGCGATAGCCGGTTCGGGTCTCAGGGGTGATCGTTACTTTCAGGACGCTACTGCCGACTCCGGCAACAACGACCCGACCCTGGAGGTGACGCTAGTGGAGCTCGAGGGCATCAAGGACGCCTCGGCCTCCTCGGGGATCGATATCACTCCCGAAGACACCCGAAGGAACATCGTGACGTCGGGAATCAATTTGGACGACCTATTGGGTAGGAGGTTCAGGATCGGCCCCGTCGAGCTGGAGGGCCTGGAGCAAAACCCTCCCTGCCGTCATCTAGAGACCGTGTCGGGGAAGAAGTTACTCAAGTCCCTCATACATAAAGGAGGCATTCGCGCTCGCATCCTCCGAAGCGGAACGTTACGAAGGGGAGACCCCCTTGTGATTCAGGAGAGAAGACTCCGCTAGGGACGAGGGCGTTTCGGCCTGATCTGGCATTGCCTCATCTTGCTACCCTCGCTCCTCGCGAGTCACTCGATCCGAGTGGCACGAAGGACAGTTGACGTGACCCCGGTCCGGGTCGTCGGTCCACTCGTAGTCGAGATCGCCGTCGGTCCAGAAATGGCCGCAGGCCTCACAAAACAGCATGTCCCAGACCCCGGCCCCCAGCTTCGCTTTGATTCCCACTCCGTCCTCCCGTCGCCTCGACACCGTCTAATCAATAACTACAGGAGAAGGAGCCCGAGAGAAATACGTAATTCTTCCGATTTCTGCTCTGCACGAGGGGGGCCCGAAGGGGCCGCCCCCCTCGCAATGGACGGATTGGGTTAGGCCAACTGTCTCTCGGTCGCGCTGATCACGCTCGAGCGGTTCTTGTTCAGCTTCTCGTAGTTCCGGACCGCGAGCGCGACGCTCTCGCCCGCTCCCCGGAGCCGGGACTCAATTTCCTCTACGGTCATCGCGTTGTATTCGGGCCAGGGCTCGACGTTCGCTCTCTCGGACGAGGGTATCTGCGACTCCACGACGAGCTGTGCAAGGGCGGGAATCTCCTTGCGGAGATCCTGGAACATGCGTTCCTCATCGATGCGAATCGTGGCGGCTAGATCCGCGGTCACATGATCCCCAAGGCCGCGGGCAAGTGATTCGATCGCGTCGTACGCCCCTATCTCCAGCCCCTCGGTCATCACCTCGTCCATGGCGTTTCGGAGCATCTTCTCGGTGACGTCGGTTCGGCCGCGGATCAGGTCTATGGGCCCCTTGGTCAGCACCAGCCCCTGCTTGACGGCGTTCTGGGCAAACTCATAGCCGCGGGCAAGAAGCGTTCTGTCATAACCCAGATCGTCCAGTCGCCTCTTGAGATCGTCGGCATGCCGCTTTGTCTCAGAGAGATGCTGTCTAACAAGCGTCTTGTAGTTGCCCCCCTTGGCCATTCCCAGGTGAGCTTCGAGCGTTTGCACCATCGCCAGCTCGTTGGTCCGGGCCTCGACCAGGAGCTGGATCAGTTTCTCCGTGCTTTTCTCCACGTCTCATTCCTCCCTCGAAACTTTCGGGTTTTCGGATGCGGCGAACGCCGCTCGTAACTCCATACCCAATCTCGGACGGATCAAATCGGGCAGCCGATCGGGACGCCGCTGCGCGACCGCCAAGGAAGATCGCCAAGATTCAATCCCCTGCTTCGGCCATCTCCTCGATCGTCCTGCCGCTCAGAACCGATTCCGGTTCCGTCTTCACGGGGTTGCGACGAGCATCCGCGCCTTCGTCCTTCATCTTGACCAGCAACCATCGCTCCTTGGGTCCGCCACCGACCCGGGTGAGAGCGTAGCCACCGTGCAGCTTTTTGCCCTGGAGCCAGATCGTCACGTGGCCGTTTTGCAGCCCCTGACCGATCGGGACCTCTCGATCATCCTTCCTCGTGAGGTTTCGGTACTCGCCCGTGTCCCACACGATCACGGGCCCGGCCCCGTAGGATTTTTCCGGGATCACGCCCTCAAAGTCGATGTAGTCGAGGGGATGGTCCTCGGTCGGCATGGCGAGCCGCTTGTCTTTGGGATTCGTGGACGGCCCCTTCGGGACGGCCCAGGATTTGAGAACGCCATCGGCCTCGATGCGGAAGTCGTAATGCAGGCTCGTGGCGTCGTGCTTCTGAATGACGAATCGGCTGCGGGTTCCCCGCCGGCGCCGTCCTCTCGGTTCCGGGGACGTCGAGAAGTCCCTTTTGCTCTTGTACTCATTCAGATCGGAGCCCATGGCGGATCCAGTCTAGGTAGCGCAAGCGAGCAGGCGGTGGCTTGAGCCGCCGGCACCCGGACGGGTTCTCGGGGAGGCCACCGAGCGATGGCCTCCTAAGGTGGCGGCCAACCCTGCCGAATCTGTATCTATGAGCGGATCTACCTGTGGCAGCTGTGAGCGTCCCGGCCCCGTCGACGAGACCTGGGGGCTGTGCGCGGCATGCCACGCCGATTTCCTCATCGACGTCGACGTCGAGTGCTCGTGGGAGGAACTGCCGCCCAAGTGGAAAGAGCGCCTTGATCCAGAGCTCGGCGGCGAGGCCCGGCGGCGGGCGATGCTGGAGCGCATCAGGGCGTTCGAACTCGTCCAGTCCTTCCGGTACGAGATCTCGCTGTCCCGCTAGCGGCCCGACCTAACCCTGATCGCCGGTCCCCTCGACGACGAAGGCGATCTTTAGATTCACCTTGTAGAGGCTGAGCTGGCCATTCTCGTCAACGTCCGCCTGGCTCGAGATCACGTCGACTCCCCGGATATTCCGGATCGTCTTCGAGGCCGTTGAGACCGCCCTCTTGACGGCGTCGCTGAACGATTCCCTGGAACTCCCCACGAGCTCGGTCACCTTTACAACCGCCCCCGGGATGTCCTCGTGGTGCGTCATGGGTCCACCTCCTCGTCTGGTCGGTAGGTGCCGCTTGCTTACCCCTAAGACGTTCGCCCTAACGTCGGCGACCAATCCGACCAGGGCGCTCTCGCCCGGTCCTGAGGGCTGCTCGCGGCAGGAGCCTCGGGTCCGAAAAGCGAACTATGTCCCATAAGGGACGAAAACCATCGATCGGCCCGCTTGAGGACGACGCTGGGCGGGCCTCAGGAGGGGTTCGACGGTGTTACTTCGCATTTTCAGACTCGCAGGAGCCGCACTGGCGCTTGGGTTGGTGGCGGGGTCGTTAGCGCCCCCGTCGGCGGTCGGCCCGAAAGCCGACCTGTTCTCGAAATCGGTGGACGAGCTGCTCGCCGACCACTACTACGAAGAGGCGCTCAGAGAGCAAAAGGCCCCCGAGGATTTCCTGCTCTTTCAGCGGCTGGACGGAGGCCCGGCGCCGACCGTCGAGATGTTCCGGGAGGCCGCCGAACGCTCCCGGGAGCTCGGGGCCAGAACCCGTGCCTCGGCCCCCCGCCTCGCGTCTCGATCGTGGCGCTACGTCGGCCCCTCGAATATCGGCGGCCGGGTCACCGACATCGCGACCGACATCAAGAAAAAGAACACCCTCTACGTCGCCGCCGCCTCCGGGGGCATCTGGAAGAGCACCAACGCCGGCAAGTCCTACAAGCCAATCTGGAAGAGGAACCGGGTGCAGTCGATCGGGGCACTCGTCATGGGCCCGGACGGAACTCTGTGGGCCGGAACGGGCGAGACGAACCCGGGCGGCGGAAGCCTCACCTACGGCGGAAACGGGGTCTATAAGTCCACCAACCGAGGCAAGACCTGGAAGAGGGTCGGGCTAAAAGACTCCAGCACGATCGGCCGCATAGCCGTCGACCCCAAGAACCCGAGACACGTCCTCGTGGCGGTGAGTGGAAACCTCTTCAACCCGGGCGGAACCCGCGGTCTGTACGAGACCCGCGACGGAGGCAAGACGTGGAAACGAATACTGAAGGGCGAGAACGGCACGAGCGGGGCCGTCGACGTCGCGATCGATCCCAAGAACCCGAAGAACATCTTCGTGACGATGTGGGACCACATCCGCTACCCGGACTACCGGCGCTACACGGGACCCGGCTCCGGGATCTGGCGGTCGACCGACGGGGGAAAGAACTTCGAGGAACTGATCGTCGGTCTGCCCCCCGGCAACGACGTAACCGGCGGTCGGATCGGAGTGGCGATCGACCCCAAGAACCCCGACCGGGTCTGGGCCGTCTACGCGAACGACATCACGGGGAAGCACGCGGCTTTCTTCATCTCGATGGACGGCGGCGATACCTGGGCGGCGCCGCCCCAGGCACAGGCCACTTTGGCCGCGTCGCAGAGCGTGTACGGCTGGTGGTTCGGCAAGATCTTCGTCGATCCGTACAACACCGACCGCGTCTTCGTCACGGGACTTATTCTGGCCGAGTCCACCGACGGAGGCCTCAGCTTCCCCACGCTCCACACCCAAATGCACGTCGACCACCACGGCATGGCCTGGGATCCGCACAAGAAGGGACGGGTCTACAACGGCAACGATGGAGGCGTGTATCGCTCCGAAAAGAACGGTGCCGTGGGTTCCTGGATCCACGGCCCTAGTCAGCCGTGGGTGCAGTTCTACCAAATCGACGTCAGCGAGCAGGATCCCAGCCGCATCAACGGAGGGCTTCAGGATCAAGGCTCGGTTCGATCGTGGGGCGCCGCCCGGGGCTGGGATCAGTACTACGGCGGCGACGGCATCGAGAACGTGATCAACCCGAAGGATAAGAACAACGTTTTCGCCTGCTCCCAATACGGCTCGTGCGGCCGATCCGACGACGGCGGCAACTCGATGAGCGGTATGGACCAGAGCTCGCTTCGTTACGGATGGCTCAGCCCGATCGAGTTCGCTCCCGGCAGCGGTAAAGAAATGTACTGGGCCGGAAGCGTGGTGCATCGCTCGACCGATAGGGGCGAGTCCTGGTCCCCGATCAGTCCCGATCTCGGCGAGGGCGCCGCCGGGAGGGAGATCAACCCTCTGTACGCCGCCCACTACGGCACCGTGCAGGCACTCGGTCTCTCGAAGGACAAGCCGAAGACGATCTATGCCGGAACGGACAACAAACTGTTCTGGAAGACCACCGATCTCGGCGATAACTGGACCAAGCTGCAGGACAAGAACCTGCCCCAGAAATGGGTTACCGACATCGAGGTCGACCAGAAGAACGCCGACGTCCTTTATGCAACATTCTCCGGATATCGCGAAGGGGTGGCAAAGGCCTACGTGGTGAAGTCGACGAACGGGGGCAAGGACTGGAAGGACATCTCGAGGGGACTGCCCAGCGCCCCGGTAAACGACTCCGAGCTCGTGGGCAACAAGCTCTACCTCTCCAACGACGTGGGGGTGTTCGTTACGGACACGAATCGAATCCGCTGGTTGCGCGTTGGTCGGGGACTTCCGCTGATTACGGTCAACGACCTCCGCTACATCGACAAGAAGGACGCCCTGTTCGCCGGGACCTTCGGCCGAGGGGTCTGGAAGATCTCGCTTTAGGGC
>JALZEK010000130.1 GCA_030862065.1 Actinomycetota bacterium
TCAGGCCGCCGCCGAGCTCGGCTTTTCCCTTATGAGCGCTGGGATGCGGGCGGCCATCGAGACCGTCGTGGTGGACTGTTTCCCTCCCTACCGGCAGGCGACCGAGCGGTGGGTGCCATGGGCGCGAATCGTCCTCGACAAGTTTCACGCCATGAGGATGGTCGACGACTGCGCACACCGCGTGCGGACGAGAGCGAGTCGCAAACGGGGGCTACCAATCTCCCCAACAACAGGAGCGGGCATCAGTTCGATCGCGAGGTGCGCCGGCTGCGGTGGGCGTTCTCCAAGCGAGCCAGCACCCTCACCGATGACGAGCACTCGAAGCTCTTCGCGATGTTCGAGCTCTACCCGGAGATCGGCGTGGCGTGGCTGCTCAAAGAGGAGTTCGCCTCCATCTACGACGCGGGCGATCGTGATGAAGCGGACCGCAAACTGCAGGTGTGGAAGCACCACGTCACCGCCTCCGGGATAGGGGAGTTCCTGCGTACATGGCAGAGGAGTCTTGGGGCCTGGGAAGAGCAGATCCTCAACTACTTCGACGACCGGGTCACGAACGCGTTCGCCGAGGGAATCACGAACAAGGTCAAGGTCATCAAGCGGTGCGCCTACCGCTTCCGCAACCCGGTGCGCTACCGTTCAAGGTCCTACTGGCTTGTGGTCATCGACGGAAGTCCGAGGCCGACCACCGTTCTTCGCGTTGAGCCCGGTTTCGCGAGTGAGAAGGATAAAGAGCAGAACCGCAGCGCCATACAGGCAAGAGGATCTTGGGAGCCTCCCCCCAGATTGAAGTATGTGGTCGCCGCTCGCTCGGCGCTATCGAAGTTGCCGGAGGCAACGGTCTCTGCGAAACCTCGTCTGCCTAGGTAGACCAAGGTAAGGACAATCGCGATGACTCCCCGCAACGGCTGCTGCTTTCAATTCCTTACTCATTGGGAAACACTCATGGGAAACCACCTTCACTTCGAACGCAGGAAACCACCTTCGGACCATCGTCGCTGCCGCTTGTCGAACAGCCTCCGGCGAGTTCGGTACTTCTGGCCGACCACCTAGGCAGCTTCCACGTGGACTGGGCAGCCAGTCCGTCATGCTTGAAGTTCTCTCCTTAGTGTCAACTGGCGGAGGCGAGCGGACGATGGCAGAAAGATGAAGCCGGGCCCTCTTCTGCTCGCCGCCCCCTTGTCGCTGTCGGGTCGGTACGCGTTTCAAGGCCGTTTGGCCGCGATCGGCCTCGTACAGGCGGTGAAAGATGCGGCGCGCCTTGGGGGCCTGCCACTCGGGGATCAACGGCTGATCCCTGAGGTGGCGATCATCGACAACGAAAGCACTCGAGCAGGGACCCGCCGAGCGCTCGAGAAGATCGCGCGCGCCCATCTGCTCATGGGGCCCTACGGCAGTGATCTCGTAAGGGAGGCGGGGCGCTGGGTCGGGCAGAAGGGACGAGTTTTGTGGAATCACGGAGGGAGCGCCGACGACGTCCAGTGTCTTCCCGGAGTGATCTCGGTCGCCTCGCCCGCGAGCAACTACTTCCCACCCATCCTCGAGGCTCTTGCGCAATCGCTCCCGCAGGCGCGCGTGCTCCTAGCGGTAGGTCGAGGTTCCTTTCCCGAGGAGGTGGCCAAAGGAGCCGGCGAAGCTGCAAACCGGCTGGGCATGAGCGTCGCAACAGTCGCGCACGGCGAGGTGCCCGGCTCGCCTGACTCGGACGTGCTTCTAGCGGCGGGCACTTTCGCACAGGATGTCGCGCTGATCGGCCACCTTCGCGACCGCCCTGCTGCGGTCGGTGCTGTGGCTGCGGGCATCGGCTCCTTTCACGTGGTGCTGGGGGCCGTTGCGGACGGCGTGCTCGGCCCCTCCCAGTGGGAGGAGAGTGCGCGCTTCGCCGTCGACCTCGGTCCCCGACAGATGGACGTCCTGCGGGGACTCAGGGCGGAACTGGTCGCGAGACGGCAGGCCGTGCTGGCTCTCGGACACGTCGAGTATCTAACGGCGCAGGCCTACGCGACCGCGGTCATAGCGATGCAGTGCGCGAAGGAGGCCGGAGGAACCGATGACGAGGCGATGTTGGGGACGGCTCGGCGTCTTCGCTGCACCACGTTCTTCGGGCGCTTCGGTCTGGGGGAAGACGGCCGCCAGAGCGAACACGACATGCTCGTCGTTCAGTGGCAGGAGGGGCTCAAGCGGGTTGTGTGGCCCCGGTCTCAGGCCGAGGACCCGATCCTCTAGGATCAGCGGCGAAAAGCAGATCCACGTCTTGCTCGAGCAGTCTCTCATCATTCGCACCGGCTCGCCGCGCGCTCGACCCGTCGTCGAGGATGCGCAGATGGATTCACCTTCGTCCTTCGACCCTCAGCGCCTCGGCACCGTAGCTGTAGCCCTCGCCGCACCTCGTGCCCTTGGGTCAAAAGCGACCCGGAGATCGGAAGGGTGACCCCCGACGAGCTCCGCCGTCACATCAAGCGCCGACCCTTGGCGGGGTGACCCAACGCCACGACGAGCAAGGGCTCGTCTGGTGTCTTGAAGAACTCGCGGACCTTGTCGTCGTAGAAAGTCAGCCCGGTCGCGCCGAAGTTGCATGCATAGGCGCCAAGGTAGATGCGGCCCGCGGTTATTCCTGCTTCGAGTTGGGCGGCACGATAACCGCGCGGCCCCAGTTCCTCAGTAGTTGCGGCCAGATCTGTCATTAAGAAGCAGGTGATCGCGCCGTCGCCGCCCAGCGGTTGTTCGAGGCAGAGAAAGCGTCCGACCTCTCGGAAGTTGCCGTGAGAGAGCGGCTCGATGCGCGAGTCCTGGAGACGGTGGGCCCCCGGCTCGACACCCTCCAGCGCGTGGATGAGCAGATCTGCCCGCACCGTGGGTGGGGCCCAGTCTGCGGACAGGGTGTGAAAGGCGCGCTTCAAGATCGTGGAGACGTCCCGGTAAGGCAGTGCGTCCGGTTGGAACGCGCGAGACGAACCGCGCCGGCGGATGACGCGTTCCACACCGTCCGCGTATGTGACCTTTTCCCAAGCGTGCTCGGGGCGCGGGGCGGGTGCCGTCGCCCACTGCGCCGCCTGCTCGGGATCGGACAGCGACGTGGCATCGTGGATCGCGTGGATCTCCGGATAGTCGCGTTCCTTACTCGACAGGGGTCTGGCAGTGTGGCGCACAGGGGACGCCAGCCCGTCGACGGCCGGGACGGGCTCGAGGCGACCCGGCGGATCGAACCCGAGCGGCACGGCGGCTAGCGCCATCTCGCTTCTGCCGTCGAGGCCGAGCAACGCGTTCATGTCGCGATCCACAAAACCGAGGATGGCTTCGGCCGCGTGTCCCCCAGATGCGGCCAGCGCCAGGAGGTTCGCGAGGATCATGCCGGCATCCCAGAAGAGATGCCTGTAGCCTCTAGCGTCGTACTTCCAGGTGGTGCGCCACGGAATCCCCGACAACAGGACCGTCACCGGTGCCAGGGCGACGCTCTCTCTTCCTCCGGTCGCGCGAATCAGGTATCGACGAACATCGCCGCTGCGGATCTTGCGCAGTGACTTCTCGAGCGGGTGGAAGTGGTAAAGGCCCGGATCGATCCATTCACCGCCTGCGCATGCGAGATAGATCTCGATCGGATAAAGGGCGCCCGCACTCGCGTAGGAGCGGAAGTGGAACCGTTCGCCACCTGGGTAGACCTTCTCGCGCAGCACGCCCGCGCCGAGAGTGAGGACGCGCGCAAGCTCTTCGGGTCCCAGCGCTCGCTGGTCTCCTGGAGCTTCTGTCACGGCGTGCAGCGCGGGGAGATCGGTGTCTGGAGACGCCGCCGGCAGAGCGATCGACGGGAGTTCGAGGTAGTCCTTGAAGGGATGAGGCTTGTTCGACCAGTCAAGCGGCTCCTGTCGGCGGCGCAACGACAGCGGGGAATGCTTGGTTTGGTCGTGAAAGCGGAAGGGCTCCATTGTCCCCATAGGTCTTTCCGCCTCGTAATTCGAGGAAACCGTCAGTCCGAGGGTACTGGAGAGAAGTCGAACGAGGCCACGTGGCCCCATACACAATGAGCCGTTGCTTGTGCTTCCGGGGGAGATCAGGGAGGCATCGAACGCTTGACCAGTTCGCCTTCGGTCCTACGCGTCGAAGACCTTGCGGGGGACGCTCAGTTACCAGCACGATCTCATTACGTAGACGTCAGCTTTCTAGAGAGAAACAACAGCCAGACGCTCAGAGCGATCCCTATGCCCAAGATGGCGAGCGTGCCGACGTAGCCGTTTGTCGAAAGTTCCTCGCGCACGAACACGTGGATGGCGAAGTGGGGCACCGCGAAGACGAGGAAGCCGAAGAGTGCCGCGGTGATCGCTTTTTTGTGCAGCACGATCGCCGCCCACACCAGCAGCGCGCCGAACGCGAGATGGGCGCTGCCGATGTCCTGTAGGAAGTGTTCATTGTAGTCGCCGAAGGCCGCGATCCAGCCGAGGCCGCGACCGGGGAAGTCGTCGTACCAGGAACGCGGCGCGAACAGAGCCCACGCGCCGGTTTGCAAGATGGGCACGGCGAGGATCGCGAGACCAAGACGCAGTCGCTTGGCTGTATCGCCCCGATATCCAAGGGACGCCTGAGTCGCCTCCATGGTCGATCTCCCTTCGCAGACATCCGAGGTCGGCCAATCGACCCCACGCCATTCTTGTAGTCACTACCGAAGACTCGGCGACAATGATCGCCAACAGTATGCGCCGGCGGTTACCGGACGTCGGGCTCGTCCAGAACGGCCTTCTCTGAAATCCTGTGAGTTCGAGCCCCGCGCCCGCCGCTAAGGCGCCAGGTCTCGGCGTGGGCGCATCCCGCTGTCGGTGTCCCCAGAACTAACGTACTTGTGAGATAAGAGGCCCACTGTTGAGCGACCGGCGATCGCCGTGGCCGTGGAAAGAAGCCTAATGAAGACGTACCTTGACCATCCGGTCGAGTCCAGACTTCTCTGCGGTAGCGTGGGCGCGTTCCGTATCCCGCGGATACGCGCTACGTCGTAACGAACGGCGTTTCGTCCATCGAGGAGGTGCCCGATATGGTCAGGTTCGAGACCACGGTGACCATCGACCGTCCGGTGCAGGAGGTTTTCGCGTTCTTGAGAGATCCCGATGCTCTGCCGCAATGGCAGGCGGGCGTCGTTGAGGTCGAGACGGAGCAGGAGGGGCCCCTGCAGGCGGGTTCGAAGGTCACGGAGATACGGAAGTTTCTCGGCAAGCAACTGCGCTCCACCCTGCAGATCACGGCCCTAGACGAGAATCGGACCTTGAACCTGAAGGTGCTGGAGGGCCCGATCCCCTTCAGCGTGAACCAGGACTTCGAGGACCTGGGCGACAGCACCAAGATCACCGTCGTTGGTGAAGGCGAGCCGGGTGGGCTCTTCAAGCTCGCCGAGCCGATCGTGGGAAAGGCCGCGGAGCGTCAGTTGAAAGCAGATTTCGAGACGCTGAAGGATCTGCTGGAGGCGCGCCAGTAGAGCCGGTGCGTGTAGGAATCATCGCTCCCCGGGACGAAGCGAAGCGCCCTTTCATCGGGGGGCTGCTCCTCGGCTAGACGAGCCGTCGCCGCGATCTGCTGGGTCACCCCGAGGTCGTAGGTCCGCTCCCCGAGCTTGAGAGCGAGGGAACTCTCTAAGAGGAGCGCACCTTCTTCACCAATCTCCAGGGCATTGCAGCATGGGTGAAGCGGCGGCGGGCGGAGCTGTCGGCCGATGAGGCTCACGGCGGCCAGGACGCTATGGAGGACTGAACGTCGACGAGTATCGATCCAACTCGGGAATACGACCCAACTCCGGCCCTTGAAGATGTACATCCGTCCTCGCTGAGGCGCTCATGACCGGGGGGAGGATGCCACTGCACACTCCCCCACCCTGTCCGCCTGGTAAAGCGGAGGGCCGCCTCCTTGGCGTGCATAGTCATCGTTATGCACGTTAGCTGCGGCCGCCTCCCCCGCTGTATTCGAGGCAGCCCCATTCTACGAAAGTGCATCAACCAGACACGGCCTCACCGCGTCACGCGTAGTCGCCTTGCATGGTCGGAGTAACAAGTGCTTCGGGATGGGCGACCGAGAGCTCCTGGGCGCGATTGCAGGATGAAGTTATGCGGCTGCTCCATCCTTGCTCCACGAAATTGTGGGGTTGATAGAGCGCGAAGAAACGTGCCCTCTGAGCGGGGCATTTCGTGGGCGGTGACGGGTTCGAACCGCCGACCCCTGCGTTGTAAGGGAGGCTCGGGCGAATTGGCCTACCAGCGCAAACGCGTATCTTTGCAGCTCAGAACCACTTTCTGCGTAGCCTCACTTAGGCCCTCTTGATCCCACTCTGGCGCGCGTCTGTTGGATATTTGTTGGATTTCCTGGACCCCTGACCTCTGCGCTGAAGGTGCAGATCCAAGATTCAGACGTTTGATCGGGCAGCGATAGTTCGGATCGCACCCTGAGCACATCCAGGATCTCCAGTTCCGCAGGTTCGCAGCCCGTCTCCCAGAACGAGATATCGGACAGCCGTCTAAGGGGTCAAGCGATAGAAACGCAACAGGTCGTGGGGGATGTCGAGAACCTCTACGTCCGAGAATCCCGCCTCGGTCGCATATGACCGCATGGTGTCGGCTCGCATCACCGTGCCCGTTCCGGCAGATGGCTGTTCGCTCATCCCGGCCGGCAGACAGCACAGCACACTGAAACCGTAGAAGAGGCGCTCCAGGTCATCGCCGGGGGCGGCGAAGAAGTCAGCGGTCTTCTCGTCGGCGACGATGGCACATCCGCCCGGCGCGAGGACCTTGTGGATCGACCTAAGCGCTTCCACCGGGCGCGAGAGGTCATGGATCGCCTCGATGACAACAACCAGGTCGTAGCCACCTTCCAATGAAGATCCGGCTATGTCCCGTACCTCGAATGTGACGCGATCGCTCAGACCTCGCTCGGAAGCATTCTTGCGTGCGATCTCGATCGAGGATTCGTCGAGATCGAAACCATGGACGATCGCTTTGGGGTAGGCGCTCGCGATAGCGATGCTCGCCCACCCAACACCGCAGGCAAAGTCGGCCACATGAGCAGGAGGTTCGGCTTGCAGTCGCTGGTGCACGTCGCCGATCAGCGGCAAGTACTCCGTTCCGAAGGACGATAGGAGCCACGGACGGTTGAAGTCACCTTGCGCTTCGATCGCATCGGTCCCGAAATCGCTCCACGGGACGCCTCCACCGGTTCGGAAGGCATCGAGGATCTTGGGCAACGCCAAGGCACATCCAACGAAAGCGCGCGCGAGTGGCGCCATCGAGAAGGGTGACTCAGGGTCGGTCAACGCCAGCGCGTGTCCCTCAGGTAACGCGTAGCGGCGTGCGTCTTCCGGCGCGGATGCATCGTCGACCATCAGGATGCCGCCGACCGCTTGCTGCTCCAGCCACTCGCGTGCGTAGCGTTGGTTGATAGAACACCTCGACGCGAGCTCGGAAGGAGTCGCCGGTCCTCCGTCCTTCAGGGCTCGATAGAGCCCAAGCCGATCGCCGATGTACAGGGTCAGGAGGTCGACAGTGCCCAATGCGCCTTCGAACAGCCGACCAACGAATGCTTCGGCTTCCTTCGGCGTGGTGGATGGAACAGGTGCGACGGTGCTCATACCGACCTCCTCGCTCGGCTCTGCTGGCATCCTTTCATCTACTTGACTGCTTCAACTCGCCTCGCGTCCAGAGATCAACTCACCAAGGCAAGGCACCGAGAAGATCCCGCCTATCACCACGCGGCACTGGACGCGCTCATGTGCGGCCCGCGAGCGAAGGGCTTGGAGCATCGGAGAGATGCTCACAGCCATTACGTCCTTCGAGGCAGAACACGATCTCTACCGGGTCACGACCGCGTGAGAGGCCCCGCTTCGCCCAATATCATTTGCATCGAGCTCTTTCGCTCGGATCAGTCGCTCCAGCGCGGCCAGCGATTCCGGGACCTCTTTCTGCAGCCCATGAAATCGGAAGCGCACCCAGAACATGCGGTTCGTGAACAGCTTCGGGTTGAGGTCCCAAGACACGCGGATCTTCGACCCGTTTCCAGCAGGGAACACCTCCCACGTCCAGATCGAGAAGTCGGGGTCGCCGTCGGGGCTCGACCGGTATTGGAAGCGCCCGGCCTCGGGGTCGAGGGTGAGGACGCGCGACCGGCTCGGGAACTTCTGACCGTAGACGTGCATCTGGACGACCCATTCCGCTCCCACTTCCAACAGAGTGGGATGATCGAGGGTGCGTTCGATACGCCGGTTCCACTCGGGGAGCCCAGCGGGATCGGTGATGGCGGCGAACACGACGCCGGGCGCCGCCTCCAAGTACGTCTCGGCACTTCCCTTCCTGCTGCCCATCGGTCCTCCTTCTCGGCCTGTGCTCACGCTAGGGACGCTGAAGGGCCGTCTCTAGGCCCTCCTCACCTAGTCCTACGCGAATGCGACTGCTCTAGCTCCGGAGACGATCTCCTCCACCACCTTCGCCGCTCCGACGATGATCGACCCCTTGGCCACTTGCTCCTCGGTGATTCCTCGGGGCTTGGTGCACGCGCCGCACAGCCAAACCTGCCCACCGTTGTCGATGAACTCGCTGTAGAGGTCCGTGAGCACGGGCAGTCCATCCGACGCGATCCCTTCGGCGCCGCCTTCCGTTCCAAGCCACACCGCATCGATCGTGCACAGAACGACTGCCTCCTGGCCGGCGGATGCTGCGATATTGGCGGCAATGAACGGCAAGGTAGCGCGCTCCGCGTCATCCTTGCCGTGTGTGCAGTTGAACAACAGCTTCTCACTCATTTCCCACGCTCCACAGAGATAAGGAGACGCCCGTCATCAAGCGTCTCGACCGACTGGACCTTGTTGCCCATCAAGCGCGCGAGCGAGGGCAGGTCTTCCTTGGCGGCGGGGTCCCGCGCCACGACCTGCACGACGTCGCCGACTTCGACCGACCGCAACCACGACTTGAATTCGGTGACGAGACCATCCGCACAGCCCATCTCGCCCGCATCGAATCGATGGGTCCCGCCCATAGCGTCGAAAACTGGCATGAACCCAGTGCAGACGAGATCGATCTCGACGATTAACTCGCGTGCCCGGCAGAACGCGCGCTGCTCGATGGTGTGCCATCCGGGGTTTCCCCCGTCCAGCGCATCCAGGATGCGGAACCCGTAGGCGAGCTCGAAGCGCCCATCCACTGGACTTGACTCGGCGCGAACGATGTCTGCTTGCTCCCCCGAACCGAACCACCACTGCAGTCGCTGCCTCACCTCCTCCGGTCCTCGGTACTCGCTCGGTCCCGTCGGGTACGAGGGCACGCATCCTGATCTGGGGGTCAAAGAGCTCGGCGATGCCATCAAAATCGAGAGCTCTGAGACAATCGAGGAACTCACTCGCGAGTTGCTTGTCTTCCATTTCCATCTCTCCTGGGTCACGGTCACGCGGCGTGACCAAAAGGAACGCTAGTTGTCGACGAGGGGCCGCACATGAGGCGAACCCCCTATCTTTCTGACTACTCCTAGATATCGAGGAGGCCGTGCTGCATGGCGAAAAGGCTCGCCTCAGCACGGGTCGAGGACCCGATCTTCATGTAGATGTGCTCGATGTGGTTGCCGACGGTCTTCTCGGCGACGTGGAGGCGGCGCGCGACCTCGCGGTTCGAACAACCCCGCGCGATCAGCCCCAAAACCTCTACCTCTCGTGCGGTCAGACCCGCGGGCCATTCTCTAAGTGCGCGGGATCTGTGGCCGGCTGCGACAAGTACCGCCTCCACGGCATCACCATCTAGCCGTCCGGCCCGCGCTTCGCCACGAAGCTCCCGTGCTGCCGACTCGGGCTCGAAGGCCGCGCGGTGGGGACGCTCCTCGATCAGGGCTCTGTAGACATCCGCGGCACCCAACAGGCGCGCGGCCCGGGAAATGGAACTACCGCCGATCCCGCGCGGATAGCCCGATCCGTCGAGCCGTTCGTGGTGCTGGGCCGCCAGAGACCCCACGGAAACGAGGCCTTCGACCTTGGACAGCATCCGCTCGAGGAAGTACGGGTGGAGTCGAACCCGCTCCAGCTCGGTCTCCGACAGAGGTCCTTGCTTGTCCCAGATCCCGTTGGACACGCCCATCCGGCCCGCGTCCTGGACCAGCGCGGCGCGATACATGCGGCGAATCTCGTCGGGGTTGAGGCCCATGGCTCCCGCGGCTTGTTGGACAAGGGCGGCGACACCGCGAGCGTGGCCGACCAGGTAGGGCGACTTCAGGTCGGTGAAATCGGCCAACGCTCCGAGAGCCCCATCCAGTTCGTCTTGCGTCATCTCCGGTCCGAGCGACGCCTGGGTCAGCAGGGCTTCCCATGTCGACGCTTCGTGCACCCCTTCGAGGATGTCGTCGGCGGATCCGAAGAATCGATCGACCAGTTCCGGATCGAACTGCGTACCTCGCCGTTGACGTGCGACCTCGGTCGCCGCGGCTTTGCCTCCGCTCCGATGGAACGCAGCAACGATGTCGGTCAGATGGACGATCCGAGCAGGCAGCGCGATCTCGTCAGCTTTGAGACCTTCGGGTCCCCCTTTGCCGTCCCAACGTTCGAACACCTGCATCAAAGGGATCTGCACGTCGGGCCCGAGCCCGAGGCGCTGAGCGAACGTCCGTGTTGTCACGCAATGGGCAGCTATCGAGTTGGTCATCACCCTGCCCCCCGTCGCTGTGACTAGTGCCTTGGTCCACAGGCGTTCCAGTCCTCTCTGACCCTCGCCGGCTTGCCGGGCGATATACGCCATCGCGGGCAGGCCGGCCATGTCGACGTTGTAGGTGCCTGCACGTACCGCGATGTCGTCGCCGAACCACGCCGCAAGCTGATGGGAGTCGCTTCCGCATCCGATCCACGCGAGCAAAGAGACGTAGTACAGAGTGGCATCTTCGCCGGGGTCAATGCCGGCTAGTTCGCCTAGCCTCGTCGCGATCAGAGTCTGCCGCAGGACGTGCTCCATCGACTGACCCATCCCGAGGTCTGCCACAAAGGACATCGCAGCGACGAGCTCGCCTAGTCGGACGCGGGATGGCTCATCCATTCCAGCTATCGTCCCCCAGCCACGGTCCTGACGCGGCCCCGAACGCCTGAGAACCCCCTCGCGGGGTAGCCGCTAGGGAATTCAGGGGATCCTCTGACAAGATCGGTTGAATTCCACGGATGTTGGATTTTGTTGGATTTCGGCCGACGTCTTCCTCGAATGAGATTGAAACCGCTCCGCGTGTTGGATTTTTGTTGGATTTCTCGCGAAAGACCTGGTCAGAGGATCGCGCTCTGCGCGTATAAGAGTAGTGGTCGCGACTCATAAGTGCAGGTCAGAAAGTGTCTGTTGACCTGCAATCTTCGTGGGCGGTGACGGGTTCGAACCGCCGACCCCTGCGTTGTAAGGGAGGCTCGGGTGAAGTGGCCTACCAGCGCAAACGCGTATCTTTGCAGTTCAGAACCACTTTCTGCGTAGTCTCACCTAGGCCCTCTTGATCCCACTTTGGAGCGCGTCTGTTGGATATTTGTTGGATTTCCTGGACCCCTGACCCCTGCGTTGAGGCCTGGGGGGTCACGCGTGGCGAATCCACTCCGGCGGCCAGTTGTAGGTACCTGCCAGGTGAACCAGCTCGCCATCGAAAGCGTAAATGGCAGCGAGGGGACTGCCGCACAGCCGGACCGCGTTTTTCATGATGGTCTCGAAAACGGGGGCTGCGTCTGCCGGCGATGTCGCGATGCTGCTTAGAATCTCTCCCATCGCAGCCTGCTGCTCGACGGCCGCGGTGAGCTCATGACGCATGTCGTGGAACTTTGATTCGAGAGCGGCATGGGACTCTCGGAGCCGGGCATTCTCAGCGCGCAACTCCAGTAGCTCGGCCCGCTCAGCGTCAGCTGGATTTGCTTCCCGCATTGCCTTCATGCGCGGGCCGCCGGCAGCGCTACGCGCGCGCGGACAGAATGTGAGTCCGCATCGGATACGCGAGGACACCGCCGACGCAGTAGGGTTGCAGCATATCGCGCACCTCTTCCTTGAACCTGTTAAGGCCTTCGTTCGACAAGCGTCCGACCGCATGCCGTGTAGATGGCGAACCTCTGGTCATTCCCTCGAGAAAGGACTCGATCGACTCGAACTCCGAGACGCCATCCTGGGTATCAAGCTCGATGTTCTGGAATCCAGCGCTTGCCGCGGTCTGCTCGATTTCTTCAGCATCCGCGAACGAGCAGGCACGCTTTGCGGGTGTTGCATCGACGTTCTGGCGCTCGAGTGCCTGCACCACAGCGTAATGCCCTTTGTTCGATTCGAGAGGCCCCCAGATGGTGGCGACGAGTCTGCCCGAGGGCTCGAGCACGCGCCGCATCTCGGCGAAGCCTCGGCGGCGGTCTGGAAAAAACTGTAAACCCTGTAGACAGAGGCATAGGTCGAACGTCCCGGATTCGAACGGCATCTCGAGAGCGCTTGCGCAACGCCAGTCGATTGACACAGGTGTGCCGCGCGCCACCTGACGCCCCGCTTCGATTACTGCCGGATCGATATCGAGGCCGCTGACCTTTCCGCCTGGCGCGACTGCCGTTGCAGCGAGGCGCGCACCGATCCCAGTCCCGCATGCGACGTCCAAAACCGACTCTCCCGGTTTGGGTGCGGCGTACTCGAGCGCGATGCGAGTCCACCTGAGAAACATGCCCGGGACCATGTGCTGCTCGTACGCTTCTCCGACGCTGGTATCGACTGAAGCACTGGCTTGTTCCGTCATGCTTGTCTCCCTTGGAGGGCAGATCCAGGCGATCGCGTTAGGGGGAACTTCGGCTCAGTCGATATCATCCCCCGACCTCCTTCATTATGTAACGTCGGCGACGACTGCTGCTACACCGTTCTATCCGGTGTCGTTGCTAGCGCGGCACCGGTTCGTTCCTCACTCACCTTGAATAACAAGGGTGTTTCATAACAACTCTCCATCTTGGGCCAGTGTTCGCGAATGACGCTCGAGAGCCCTTGGGCGTCAGCCGATTTGCTCGGCCAGCCCAATGAGAATGCCCTCGGGGCCTCGGACGTAGCAGAGCCGATACACGTCTTTGTACTGAATCACTTCGTCGACGATCTGCGCACCGTGCTCGCGGAGCCGGGCCAGCGTATCGTCGAGGTCGTCCACCGCGAACATGACGCGGAGGTAGCCGAGAGCGTTTACCGGTGCGTTCCGGTGATCGGCGACCGCGGGCGGCGTGAGAAAGGCGAGAGTTCGATCCTGCCGTGGCTGTCCGGCATCCGCATCAGGGCGGACTCGACGCGCTGGTCGCGCAGTCCAGTGAGGCGCCCTGACCAGTCTCCTTCGATCGTGGCTCGCCCTTCGAGTTCGAGGCCCAGCTCGGCGAAAAAAGAGATGGCGGTATCAAGCGACTCCACCACGATGCCGACGTTGTCCATCCGTTGAAGCGCCACGCGGCCATCATCGCGGATCGCAAAGATCCCCGTGCCCGCAGGGTGCGTAAGGTCAGACATCCGTACCTCTGGTTGGGCCAGCGTTCGGGAATCACCCCTGACGCAGCCTAGGCAGAGACCGATGAGTTACGGGTCGCCGAGCGATCTATCCCAGAACGACATCTACCTGCAATCCGGGAGGCAGCATGCGGCTTCTTCTCACGTCCGCTGGCATCAAGAACACGAGCATCCACGACGCGCTGGTCGATCTCCTGGGCAAACCGATCGCCGAGTCCAACGCCCTCTGTATCCCCACTGGGGGGTACGGGCACCCCCAGGGCAGTCCTGGTGGGGTGTGGCGTTTCATCAGCGGTCACTCCGCCCAACCCATGTGCGACCTCGGTTGGAAGTCCTTGGGAGTGCTGGAGCTCACCGCGCTGCCCAGCATCGACGAAGAACGCTGGGTCCCCTGGGTCCAAGAGACAGACGTCCTGCTGGTGAATGGCGGCGACGCCCTGTACCTGGGCCACTGGATGCAGCAGTCCGGACTGGCGGACCTCCTGCCGTCGCTGAGCGAGACGGTCTACGTAGGGTTCAGCGCCGGGAGCATGGTGCTGACCCCCCGGATCGGGGAGGACTTCATCGGGTGGAAGCCGCCCACTGGTGGCGACAGCACGCTGGGGATCGTCGATTTCTCGATCTTTCCGCACGTGGATCACCCCGATTTGCCGGAGAACACCACGGCCGAAGCAGAAAGATGGGCCGCCCGCTTGCCGGGGCCGGCGTACGCGATCGACGACGAGACCGCCATCAAGGTGACCGACGGCACCGTCGAAGTCGTCTCCGAGGGGCACTGGAAACTGTTCACGCCGTAATGCTCGCCTGTGCAACGGTCATCTCTCTGGAGGGCCCGAAGAGCGGGGCAAAGACCCACACCCCGGATCGCAGAGACTGGCTGCGGGCAGCCCTCGTCCGTCCGCCCTGCTCAAGGTCGAACCTTCGCACCGCGCTCACTGCGCACTTTGGGAATGTTGGATTTTGTTGGATTTTGGGCCAGCACTCTCTCAGAACTCACGTCGAAACCGCTTCGCGTGTTGGATTTTTGTTGGATTTCGGGTGATTGTGCAGGTCAGGAACTCCTTGTAATGCACTCGGTATGTGCAGGGGTCAGACAGCATCGTCGCAAGGTAGAAAGACTGCCTCTGACCTGCAGGAACGAGTGGGCGGTGACGGGTTCGAACCGCCGACCCCTGCGTTGTAAGCGCAGTGCTCTCCCGCTGAGCTAACCGCCCGAGGACGTGCCCCAGAGTACCTGGTAAGGGGCCGTTTCTGCTTCTGACTCCGGG
>JALZEK010000140.1 GCA_030862065.1 Actinomycetota bacterium
CAACGCCTCGTTGATCGCGTCCTTGAGCGTCGCCGAGCCGGCCTCGACGGGGACGACGTCGGCCCCCAGCGTTTGCATCCGCACGACGTTGAGGTGCTGGCGCTCGACGTCGGTTGACCCCATGTACACCACACACGGCACGCCGAAATACGCCGCCGCGGTCGCGGTCGCCACTCCATGTTGTCCCGCGCCGGTCTCGGCGATCACTCTCGTCTTGCCCATTCGCGTCGCGAGCAGAAGCTGTCCGAGAGTGTTGTTGATCTTGTGCGCGCCGGTGTGGGCGAGGTCCTCGCGCTTTAAGTAGACCTTGGCGTCCACGCGATCGGAAAGCCTCTCGGCGAAGTAAAGAGGAGTGGGACGACCCACCACGTCGCGCAGCAACCGATTCAACTCGTCTCCGAAAGAAGAATCCGCCCGGGCCGCTTCCCAGGACCGCTCCAGTTCGTCGAGCGCGGCCATGAGGGACTCGGGGACGAAGCGCCCCCCGAACTCGCCGAAGCGTCCGCTGCGGTCGGGGACCGGAGAGGACATCATCTTCCGAGAAGCGATCGCAGGTGCGCGACGGGATCCTCCGCGGTCACCACGCTTTCTCCGACGAGCACCGCGTGGGCCCCCTGCTCGATCAGGCGCTCGAACTCCGAGCGCGTCGCCACCCCCGAGAGGGCGAGAACCGTCGCGCCGTCCGGTAGGAGTGTCACGAGTCGAGAGGTCCGATCGACGTCGATCTCCAACGAATCGAGGTCGCGGTGATTAATCCCGATGAGGGTCGCGCCGGCCTCGGCGGCGAGCTCGCAGTCACGCTCGTCGTAGACCTCGACCAGAGGATCCATGCCCAGCGCGGTCGACCCCTCCACCAGGGCCTTGAGGTCGCGCCGGACCACCCTTGCAATGAGAAGAACCGCGTCCGCGCCCGCGGCGCGAGATTCCATGAGCTGAAGGAGATCGAGAATGAAGTCCTTTCTAAGCACCGGCAGCCCCGCCGACTGCGCGGATTCGAGGTCGCCCATGCTCCCCTTGAAGAACTCCGGTTCCGTCAGCACCGAGATCGCGCTCGCCCCACCCTCCGCATAAAGCCGAGCCACCTTCGACGCGTTGATGTCACGGTTGAGATCGCCCTTTGCCGGAGAGGCCCGCTTTATCTCGGCCACGATCCCCGGCGCGCCCTCCGAAACGGACCGGCGAAAACCACGAGGGGTGGGGCGGGAGGCGATCCTCTGCTCGAGAACCTGGGCGCTCACCGACGCTTTGAGTTCCTCGACTCGCCGGCGCGTCGACTCGACTACGCGATCAAGGAAAGCCACGGTTCGACCCTACTCGTCACCGTCCCCGAGCAACTCGAGAAGTACCGCTCCGACCGAGTCGGGGCTCCCGGTAACTACAAGGTGATCGAACCCCGCTCGGGCGAAGACGTCCACACCGATAAGGTCGGCGACGTCCGCGCCGGGAGCGACGTCCATGCCGAGATCGCGCGCGATCGCCCGCGCCTCTGCCGAACGCGCCCCCGCGGTACTCAGAGAAGCTTCGGCCTCCAGTCCGGCGAGCGTTACGACGAAGGGATCGCGTTCCTGATCGATGAGCTGCTGCGCGAGCAGGCGAGAACCCAGGTGGGCCTCCGTCCGTTCCGCTCCCAGTGCCGCGAACTCGACCCGGTGCTCGGGGTCCCGCACGTATAAGGCTCGGGCCAACTCCAAAAAGGTCCCGATCGTGTGTCCCCAATCGTCCTGTTGCGGCAGTCCGTCGTAGGCGCAGGCCACGATCGCTATCGGCGTCTCACCTCTCGGGGGTTGGCCCAGCAAGTTCGTGGACCGCACAAGGTTCGCGACGGGAACCCCTTCGAGCCTCACCGGGTATCCGGCGCGCTGAAGGTGGCCGAGCAGATACTGCGACGCACCCTGCTCTCGCTGCGATCCCGCCGGGCGGTCGGCGAGCTCTGAATCGAACTGCCGGGCGTGCCTGTCCACGACGGTCGTATCGATCCGCGGAGGTCCCGACGGTGCAATGGGGCTGGGCCGTAGCTCACCCGATGAGCACGCGATGACGCCCACCAGGGCGGACGCGGCAATCTTCACGAGGGTCGATCCCATCGCCTCATCATTACCGTCGCAGCAAGCGAAAGGGCCACAGAAAACTCACGGCGCCTCAAGGGCGCCGTGAGCGAACAGGTGTGGATCGAGAATCTAGGAGCCGGTCGGGACCTCTTCCTTCTTGTGTCCGTTTCCCGCTACCGGCTCGGGCTCCATCATCAGAGGCGACAGCGCGGCTTCGTGCCGACCCTCGATGTGGACCTGCGGCAGCCACTGCAGCCAGCGCGGCAGATACCAGTTCCGCTCGCCCAGCAGCTTCATGCTCGCCGGAACCAGGATCGAGCGAACGATTGTTGCGTCTATCAGGACGGCCACCGCGAGACCGAATCCCATCTGCTGAAGGGAAACGAGATCGCCCGCCGCGAAACCTCCGAAGACCGCGACCATGATCAGAGCTGCTCCCGTGATCAAGCCGGCGGTCGTGCGAAGGCCGTACGCAACCGAGCCCGTGTTGTCGCCTGTTTGATCGAAACGCTCGCGGATCCGAGATAGAAGGAACACGTGGTAGTCCATCGACAACCCGAACAGAACCGAGAACAAGAACAGCGGTAACCACGCCTCAATGGCCTCGACCTGCTGGAAGCCGAACAGATCTGCACCCACTCCGTTCTGAATCACCAGGACGATGAGGCCGTAGGCGGCCCCCACCGAAAGGAGGTTCATGAGAAGGGCCTTGATCGGCACCACTATCGATCTGAACACGACCGTCAGCAGGAGAAACGAGAGGCCGAGAACGAAAACGAACACGATCGGCGTGTAGGTGTCGGTCAGGTCGAAGAAGTCCTTGTTGAAGGCCGTGTTGCCTCCGACCAGGACCTCGGCCTCGGAGTTCCCAAATGAGGCGGGGACGTATTCCTCTCGGATTCGATCGACCGCGCCGACGGCGGCCTCGCTGCTCGGATCGGCCTTTACGGGAGCGCTCACGACTGCGAGTTCACCGTCCTCGGCGAACCGCACCTGGGACGGACCGAACATGCCGTCGCTTGCGAGATCCCTCTGGATCTCAGAGATCCCAAACCGCACCTCGGGTGCCGAGACGTCGCCTTCTACCACAATCTCGATCGGCGACGCCGACCCGCCCGAGAAGTCCTGCGCGAGGACCTGAAACGCCTGCTTCGATTTCGTCTCGTCGGGAAGCGTGCTCACTCCGGAAAAGCCGGTATTGATGTCGAAATAAGAGAAGGAGGCCGCCAGAAGGATCCCGGCCCCCACGACGAGGCTGAGCACCGGCCGCCTCATCACTCCGTGGGTCACGCGGTTCCAGAACCCGTGGCGATCGTCGGCTGCACGCTCCTTCTTTCTGAAGATCCAGCGCGCCTTGACCTTCTCTCCCAGCAACGCGAGCAGAGCGGGAAGAAGAGTTAGCGACGCGAGGACCGCAGCGATCACGACGAAGATCGAGCCCGCAGCCAGGCTACGGAAAATGGTCGTCGGGATGATGAGCATCCCGAGCAATGCCAGGACCACCGTCATCCCGCTGAAGAAGACCGCCCGGTTGGCGGTGGCTCCCGCCGCCGCGATTGCATCGTGCTTGCCCAGACCGCGCGCCCGCTCCTCGCGGTACCGAGAAACGATAAACAACGAGTAATCAATGCCGACGGCCAGACCCATCATCGTGATCATGTTCTGGACGAAAAAGGAGAAGTCGAAGGCCTGGCCCATGACCGAGACGAGTCCCAGGGCAACTGCAATCGCTCCGATGGCCATCGCCAGTGGAAGAGCTCCGGCGGTGAGCGCGCCGAAAACGATCAGCAGCACGATGGCCGCTATTGCGATCCCGAACATCTCTCCCTTGGCGAGATCCTCTTCGGCGATCGTCGAGAAGTCGCGGTCGAGAGATATGGGTCCGAAGGACTGAACCTTCAGCTCGGAAGCACTCTCGCCGACGAGATGGTTGACGGAGTCGAGGTGCTCGTTGAAGTTGCGCTCGGGTTCGGCGAATTGGACCGGAACTATCGTCTTGGAACCATCGGTCGAGATCATCGAGGGATCCTCGGTGTCGAGATAGGTCGTCGCCCCGGTAACCCCCTGTAGCGCGAGGGCCTCTTGCTGGAAGGATCGCAACTCTGCCTTCATGGCGGGGTCCTCGAACGACGCACCGTCGGCGGAGAGGATGAACATCTCCGTAACTCCCCTTCGGTCGGGCAACCGGTCCTCGATGAGCTCGGTCGCCCGAACCGCCTCCGGCTCGTTGGTGAAGTTGGCGTCCGTGGTAAGCGCGTCGCCCAACCACATAGAACTCATGAAACCGGACGCGGCGATGGCCACGATCCACAAACCGATCGTCAGCCACGGCCGCCTGCTGCTCGCCCGAGCGAGCGACTCCGTCGTCAGTTTCACCTGGGTTGACCTCCTTGTAGCGGTTTGAGATACTTTGCTTACGTTGTAAGCGTACGGTGTAAGTATTATGATGTCTCCGACGGGCTGTCAACCCCCTTCTCAGAGGACCTCCACCGCCATGGCCAAAAGAACCGTTTCCGCCTCTCCGGCAACCCGAGAACGGCTGAGCCGGGATCGGATCCTCGAGGCGGCGCTGGCGCTGATCGATCGGGACGGGCTCGACGCCCTGAGCATGCGCAGGTTGGGGGCCGAATGCGGGGTCGAGGCGATGTCCCTTTACAACCACTTCCCCAACAAGGACGAGCTGCTCAAGGGGGTGACCGGAGTCATCCTGCGGGAGATCGAGCTCCCCGACCTCCGCCGCCAGAGCTGGGTCGAGGCCCTCCGCTCCGGTTTCCACTCCTACCGACGGGTCCTGCTCTCGCATCCCAACGTCATTCCACTGATGACCGTCAAGCCCGACGTGAGCCCGGAGTCCTTCAGGCCGATCGAGTTCGCGATGGAGATCCTGAGGACCGCGGGGTTCGACCCGGTCACCGCCCTGCACGCCCACTGGCTGCTCGTCGGGTTCACAATGGGCCACGTTTCCTTTCAGGCCGCCAGTACCTTTGCCGACCCGGATGCGGCCGTGCTGGAGATCGAGGAGCGCAAACGCGTCCTCAGCGAGGATGAGTTCCCTCGCCTCTACGAGGTCTTTCCCTACTTGGCCGAATGCGACTTCGATTCGGCGTTTCACTTCGGTCTCGACGTCTTGCTGGAGGGCCTGGCGGCGCGGCTTCGTTAGCCGGATAGATGACCCGCGGCCGCCACCGCGCGCAACAGCGCCTCGGCTTTCCGGCGGGTCTCCTCGGCCTCGCTCTCCGGCACGGAGTCGGCGACGATTCCGGCCCCTGCCTGGACGTAAGCATGGCCCTCCGCGGCCACAATCGTTCGGATCGTTATGCAGGTATCGAGGTTCCCCGAGAAATCGAAGTAGCCGACCACCCCGGCATACGGTCCGCGTCGCGTCGACTCGAGGGAGTCGATGATCTCCATCGCCCGAACCTTAGGAGCGCCCGAGACCGTTCCGGCCGGAAAGCAGGAGGTCAGAGCGTCGAAGGCGCTCTTGTCTTGGGCGAGGACCCCTCCGACGTTCGAAACGAGGTGCATGACGTGTGAGTACCGTTCGACTTCCATCAGTTCATCCACTTCAACCGAGCCGTAGCGCGCGACGCGCCCGACGTCGTTTCGGGCCAGATCGACCAACATCACGTGCTCGGCGCGCTCTTTTTCATCGGAGAGCAACTCACTTTCGAGTGTCTCGTCCTCTTCGTCGGTCGACCCTCGCGGACGCGTTCCTGCGATCGGTCTCGTCACGACCTGCGAGCCCGTGACGCGCACCATCGGCTCGGGCGAGGAGCCTGCCACCTCGACCGCACGGGCATCTCCAAGGGGTCCAAAACGAAGGAAGTACATGTAGGGACTGGGATTGATCGTTCGCAACACGCGGTAGGCATCGAAGGCCGGCCCCTCGAGCCGGGTTTCGAACCGGCGGGAGGGAACGACCTGGAACACGTCCCCCGCCAGGATGTGTTCCTTGGCGACCCGGACCCAGTCGCAGAACTCGTCATCGTCCACCGCACAATCAAACCGTTGTCCCTCAAGCCGTTCGGGAAGATCGGGCGCCGATGCCAGAGGAGTGGCAAGTCGTTCAACGACCTCGTCGCAGCGGTCCGCCGCGGCCTCGTAAGCCGCTTCGGGTTCGTTTCCATGGAGGACGTTGGTGATGACGTAGGCCTTTTGAAACAGGTGATCGAACACGACGAAAGTGCGCGTCAGCACGAACGCGAGATCGGGAAGCCCAAGGTCATCGGGCGGAGGCCGGCCGAGCCTCTCCAGCTCCCGAACGCAGTCGTACCCGATGTATCCGACCGCACCTCCGTGAAGCGGCGGAAGCTGCTCGAGACGGGGACCGGTGCAGGATTCGATCAGCCGACGAAGGTACGACAGCGGCCGTTCGTCCGGATCCGGCGAAACGGGCGGAGCGCCGCCGACGGAAACACGGCCGTCCTTAGCACGAACCTCCGCGAAACTGTCACCCCCCACGAAGGAGTATCTTCCCCAGCGCTCGCCCCCTTCGACGCTTTCCAGAAGGAAGGCGTTCGGCCGGGGATCCAATCGCAGGAACGCGGCCACCGGAGTCAGAGAATCGGCCATTACCTCGCGCCAGACCGGCACCACCGAGTGCGATTCGGCCAGGTCGACGAACTCGGATTTGTGCGGACGGATCGTCAATCGCCGGAATCGGGGCCGAGCGCGCGGAAAAAGCACGAGCGCTCGCCCGTGTGGCATGCGGGACCTTCCGGATGGACGAGGTAAAGAAGAGCGTCCGCGTCGCAGTCGTATCTCACCTCGACGAGATGCTGTACGTTCCCCGACAAAGCTCCCTTGTTCCAGTACTCCTTGCGCGACCGGCTCCAGAACCAGCTCGTACCGGTCGCCAGCGTTCTCGTTACTGCTTCCTCGTCCGCGTACGCGAGCATCAGAACCTCGCGGGTTTCCGCGTCCTGCACGACGGTCGGGACCAGCCCGTCCTCTCCGAAAGAGATCTCGGTGACGGAGCCGGTCAAGGCTCGAGGTCGTAGGGATAGGGATCGCTGAAGTGCTGTGCCCCGTCCCCCGTGACGATGACCGTGTCCTCGAGCCTTATCCCACCGAGACCCTCGTAATAGAGGCCGGGCTCGATGGCGACAACGTCCCCCTCCACCAAGGCGTCGGATCGGATTCCCATGCTCGGCGGCTCGTGCACCTCGAGGCCCACGCCGTGGCCCAGGGAATGATTGAACCCCTCTTTGAGAACGGTTGCTTCCTGATGGTGAAGCCTGGTGGGATGCCCGCGTTCGTTGAGAAACTCTGCAACCTTTCGATAGGCATCGGACGCTCCGGGACGCAAGGCCTCGAACGCGATCTCGAGCGCCGCCCGGCAGTCTGCGTGGAGACTTTTGATCTCTTGCGAGACCCGACCCGGCACAAAGGTGCGCGTCATGTCGGAAAACGCTCCGTGTTTTCTCTCACGCGGGAAACAATCGATGATGCATGTTTCGTCCGGCAATATGGGGCCCGTCCCGAGGGCGTGTCCCATCATCGGGCCGGATCCGGACTGGATCAGTATGGAATCCGACTCGGCCCCCTGGGTCAAAAGCTCCGCCCCCATCGCCTCCCGCAGCAGTTCCGCCGTTACGATCTCTCCCTCGAACCTCAAGCGCCCGTCCATGGTCGGTTCGGAGTCGCGGAGCATGTGGACCGCGGCGAGCATCGCGGTTTCCGCCGCTCGCTGCGCGCGCTCGATGGCCTCGAGTTCCCACGGATTCTTCCGTCTCCTGCGGAGGCCCCAGGCCGCGGCGTCTACCGAGAGATCGACCTGTTTGTCGCGCAGGTAGTCCGCCACCACGACGGGAAAGCTCGGGGGAATGACGGCCGAGGTCGCACCCACTCGCTCGAGTGCTCTGCGAACGATCTCCGGCCCGATGAGATGTTGAGGGAAAGCGGCATCGGTTTCGAGGTCGACTACGCCGAGTTCTTGCGAACTCACGAACTGATCGACGACATCCTCGCGGCGCGCGAACACATCCTCCTCGTACGCGCTGGCCACGACGGTTCGCTTGCCGTCCTGATCGATGAACGCACAAGGGTCCGCGACCGGTTCGCCGATCTCGTGTCGGAGAACGGGATCGCGGGCCGGAACCTCGTAGGCCAGAAAGGTGGTCATGAGCGCGGAATCCTAACGGGGATATTGCGCTGCAAGAGGGCGCGCTTGGCGTCCATCACCGAGAAGACCCCGAAGTGAAAGACCGAGGCAGCCAGCGCGGCCTCGGCTCGGCCAATCGAGCCGTCTACGGCATCGGCCATGTGCTCGGGCCGTCCCGCTCCACCCGACGCGATCACGGGCACCGAAACAGATCCCGCCACCGAGCTGGTGAGCTCGAGGTCGTAGCCGCCGGTGGTCCCGTCGCGGTCCATGGAGGTGAGGAGGATCTCTCCCGCTCCTCGCTCGCACGCCTCAACGGCCCAGGCCAAGGCGTCGCGCCCCGTGGGGGTCCGGCCGCCGTTGACGAAAACCTCCCACCGGTGGCCGGCAGCCCGAGCGTCGATGGCCACCACGATCGCCTGGCGCCCGAACTCATCGGATGCCTCGGTGATCAAATCGGGGGTTGATACGGCCGCTGTGTTGACCGCCACCTTGTCCGCCCCCGAACGCAACAGTCTCTTGACGTCGTCGACGCTTCTGACCCCTCCGCCGACCGTAAGAGGGATGAAGACGGATTCCGCCGTGCGGGCCACGACGTCGTAGATGATCTCTCTGCCCTCGTGAGACGCGGTGATGTCCAGGAAGACGAGTTCGTCGGCACCTTCGTCGTTATAGCGAGACGCCAACTCAACCGGGTCGCCGGCATCCTTGAGTTCGACGAAGCGAACCCCCTTTACGACCCGACCCTTGTCGACGTCAAGACATGCAACGATGCGACGAGCCAGCACCTCGGCGGTAACGGCTAAGAACTGTCGTCTTCGCTCTCGGACGCGCTCTTATCGTCCGGCGAAGGTTCTTCGTCGAGCGCGGGTTCGGTCGGCTCGTCGACCGACACGTTCCCAGGTCCCTCCGTCGACTCCGATTCCGTGTCCTGCGGCTCGGAGGGTTCCTTTGTTCCCGGTTGGGGCAGATCCTCGTCCGGGCCGAGATCGTCCGCTCTCTTTTCCATGCGGCCTCCGTTTCCGTTACGACCGCGGAAACGACGCGGTCAGCGCCCTTCCCGCTCTCCCTCCAGCGCGGGCTCGTCGTGACCCGACGCGGCCACGTCGGCGGCAAGATTGGCCTGTCCCACATTGAACTTGTGTTCGTAAAAGGCTCGTCCCACTATCGCTCCTCGGACTCCCTCGGGATAGAGCCGGGCGACCGACCGCAGCTCGTCGAGAGAGCCGATGCCACCCGAAGCGATGACCGGCAGGCCCGTCGCTTCCACGAGCCCCCGGATGCCGGTCAGGCTTGGGCCGACCATGGTTCCGTCCCGAGCGACGTCGGTGTAGACGAATAGTGACACGCCGGCCCCCTCGAACTCGGACACCGCATCGTGGAAGTCGATTCCCGATCCGACGGTCCACCCATGTGACGACAGCTCGTCGCCCCTCACGTCCAGGGAGACGGCAATGCGTTCGCCGAAGCGCGCGCAGGCTTTCTTCAGTTCGACCGGGTCCTCCAGGGCCGTCGTCGACAGGACGGCTCGGCTCGCTCCTGCGGCGATGACATCCTCGACGTCGTCCACCGATCGGAGCCCTCCTCCGGCCTGAACCGGGCACGCGGCCAGACGCACCACCTCGAGCACGAGTTCCCGGTTGAGGCGCTCCCCCGTTTTGGCTCCGTCGAGGTCCACGATGTGGAGCCAGCGCGCTCCGGCCCGGCAGAAACCGAGCGCGACGCGCACGGGATCGTCCGAATAGACCGACTCCGTACCGAACCGTCCCTGGAGAAGGCGCACACAGCGACCCTCCGAGATGTCCACCGACGGGTAGACGACGAAGCTCAAATCGAGTTCACCCACCCCTTCAAGAAATCGATACCGGTGGTCCCACTCTTTTCCGGATGGAACTGCACCGCCACAGCGGACCCGGACTCTACGGCAGCGGCGAACCTCTCGCCATGCTCGCACCACCCCACGACATCGCCGTCCGCCGCGGGATGGGCGGCAAAGGAATGATCGAAATAGAAGTACGTGGGGCCGGGCCAGCGGCTCCCGGAAACGGTGTTCCAGCCCATGTGGGGCACGGGGACGCCCCCGTCGAGCCTCGTCACCCGGCCCCCCAGGAGCCCCAGCCCCTCCACCGGCTCCCGCTCGGAGCCCCGCTCCTCGCTGGCCTCGAACAGGATCTGAAGGCCGAGACAGATGCCGAGGTAGGGACGGTTGGATTCGATCCAGGTCCGGATCGCGATGTCGAAGCGCCCGCGGGCGAGATTGGCCATACATCTGCCGAAGATCCCCTGGCCCGGGACACACAGCGCGTCGGCAGATCGAGCCCGATCCGGGTCGCCGGCCAGAACGACATCTGCGCCGGCCGCCTCGATTGCCCGAGTGACCGATCTGAGATTGCCCATCCCGTAATCGACCACCCCGACCATCGGTCGGGTCACAGGACGCCTTTGGTCGAGGGGACGGCGCCTTTAGAGCGGGGGTCGACGGCGATCGCTTCCCCCAGGGCCCGGGCCACCGCCTTGAAGATCGCCTCGATGCTGTGGTGGGGGTCCCTGCCCGCGAGGAGGCTCACGTGCAGGGTCAGCCCGGCCGCCCGGCACAGGGCCTGTAGGAACTCCTCGACCAAATGGGTCTCGAACTGCCCGATCGAGTCCGTGGGGAGCTCCACGGCGTAGACGAGCCGCGGCCGCCCCGAGATGTCGAGCGCGACCTGGGCCAGGGCCTCCTCCATGGGCACGAGGGCGTCGCCGTAGCGCCTGATGCCCGTCCTGTCGCCGAGGGCGCGGTCGAGAGCCTCGCCGAGGCAGAGCCCGGTGTCCTCCACCGTGTGGTGGGCGTCGACGTCGAGGTCTCCTTTCGCCGTGATCCTCAGACCGATCGGTCCGTGACGGCCCAGCTGCATCAGCATGTGGTCGAAGAAGGGGACGCCGGTTTCGGCGGCCACCGAGGTCCCCTCCAAATCGATCTCGGCGAGGATCGACGTCTCCGAGGTGGCCCGCTCGACCACGGCTCGTCGAGCATCAGCCATCGAGAACCTCTTGTATCGCGCTCACAAAGGCGTCGTTCTCTTCGGGCAGTCCGACCGTCACCCGGAGACATCCCCGGAGCAAGCGGTGACCCGAGTAATTGCGCACGAGGACACCTTTGTCCAAAAGCGCGTTCCATACTCGCGTCGCGTCATCGACACGAAACAGGATGAAGTTGGCTTTCGACGGATACACGGTCGCTCCCAGTGCCCCCAGCTCGGGCACGAGGCGATCACGCTCCTTTCTTATGGCCTCTATCGACTTCGCCATCGCATCGATATGTTCCAGCACCGCCCGGCCGGCCGCCTGGGTCACCCCGGCCAGGTGATAGGGCAGGCGGACCCTGCTCATTTCGCCGGCCACCCGGGGGTCGGCCACCATGTAGCCCAACCTCATCGATGCCAGGCGCCACGCCTTGGAGAAAGTCCTGACGACCACGAGGTTTTCGTACCGATCCAGCATTCGAAGAGCCGAGTCGCCCTTATCCGCGAAGTCGATATAGGCCTCGTCGACGACGACCAGACCCGGAGTCTCCTGGAGAAGGAGTTCGGTCGTGCCGAGTGGTTCCACGCCACCGGAAGGGTTATTGGGCGAGCACAGCATGACGATGTCGGGCCCGGCCTCCCTGACGAGGGCCACGGCCGCTTCGACGTCGACGACGAAGTTCTCGGTCCGCTCGGCTTTGACCAGCGACGTCCCGGCCAAGCGCGGGATCGTCGAATGGAGCGAGTAAGTCGGCTCGAAGGTCAGACAGGTTCGCCCTGGTCCTCCGAACGCCAGGAAGAGATGCAGAAGGATCTCGTTCGACCCGTTGGCGATCCAGAGCGACTCGAGGCTCGTGCCGAGGTGATCCGCCAGGGCCCGGAAAAGCTCTGTGGCGTCGCTATCCGGATAGCGATTGAGCTCGAGATCGCGAGCCGCCGAAAGGATTTCCTCGACGACCTCTGCAGGCGGCGAGTGGGGCGACTCGTTGGTATTGAGGCGAACTCGCGCCGGGGGTTGCGGCGCGGCGTAGGGCTGAATCTCCCCCAGTTCGGGCCGGGGGGTCGCCGGCTTCACCGAAACCCCGGTCCGGGTTCCGTCCCAAGACGAATCTCCACTGCCCGGGAATGGGCCTTGAGACCCTCCGCCTCCGCCAGAGCCTCGACGTGTTGGGCCAACCTCGCGAGAGCGCTCGGTTGCAAACCGGATACGTAGATGCGTTTGACGAAGTCGCTTACCCCGAGTCCCGACGACCAGCGCGCCGTCCCGCCACTGGGAAGGACGTGATTGGTCCCCGCGACGTAATCGCCCACCGAGACCGGAGAGGCGCGCCCAACGAAGACGGCGCCGGCGTTTCTTATCGCATCGAGGTGTTCGTCCGCGCCCTCAAAACAGAGCTCGAGGTGCTCGGGGGCGAACCCGTTCGCGGTGTCGATCGCGTGCTCCACATCGCGAACCAGGACGGCGCGGCCCCCCTCCGTTAGTGCGTTCTCGACGTCCTCCGATCGCTCGTGAGTAACGACCTGCAACTCGAGCGCAGCCATTACCCGCTCGGCGAGTTCCGGAGACCAAGTAATGAGCGCGTGTGTACCGAGGGGGCCGTGCTCGGCCTGGGCAACGAGGTCCGCGGCGACGACCTGCGGATCGGAGGTGTCGTCGGCCACGATCGCGATCTCCGTCGGGCCGGCCTCCGCGTCGACGCCGACCCACCCCCGGACAAGCCTTTGGGCAAAAGTGACATAGATGTTGCCGGGCCCGACGATCTTCTCGACCGGCCGGACCGATTCCGTCCCGTAGGCAAGGGCGGCAATCGCCTGGGCGCCCCCCATCCTGTAGACCTCGTCGATGCCGGCGATCGCGCACGCCGCCAGAACTGGCTCACCGATCTCGCCCGAAGGGCCGGGCGGCGACGCCAGGGCGATCGCGCCGACTCCAGCCACTCGCGCCGGTACCGCAGCCATCACCACGGTCGATGGATAGGCGGCTCGCCCGCCGGGAGCATAGACACCGATCCTTCTGAGCGGCCTTATGAGTTCCCCCACGAACTCGTCCGCTCTGCGCTCGAACCAGGTCTCTGAGACCTGACGCTCGCAGGTCGACCTCAACCTCTCGGTCATTACCTCCAGTGCATCAACCAACTCGGGCCGCACGAGCGAGGGTGCCTTTTCGATTACCGAGGTCGGAACTCGGAGCTCCTCGGGGGTTAACTTCACTCCGTCCAGACGTTCGATGTGGGCCAGGAGCGCGGCGTCACCGTTCAACCTGACGTCGTCGACTATCTCCGTCACCTGTTTTTCGGGTTCCCCACCTCTGCCGCCGGGCCGCGGTCGCGCGATGTGAACCGGCGTCATCTGGTCGCGTCCATCGATAACTTCCAGCACGGTTTGGAGCCTACGCCGGTGTGTCGAAGCCGCACTCACGACACACGACGGACCCCACGACAACCGACAACCTCGTACTCGAGCAGCGCGAACAGCGATCGAGCGACTCGAACCACTTGGGGTCGGCTCTCTGACAGTCCGGGCAGATCAGAATCTGGCGTCGATCGATTACCCCACGCGCCCAGGGTGAGGCGCCGCGAGCCGGATCGGTTTGTACGCGCTGGCATCGATAACAGGGCACGCGCCCTAAGGATGCCGCAATCGAAGACCTTCCCGCAGTAGGGTGCAGCTGTGAGGGGCGTACAGATGCGACCGCTCTCCGTCGGCGAGATCCTCGACGTCGCCATAAAAATCTTCACGCGCAACGCTCTCACGCTCTTCCGCATCGTCTTGCTGGTCGTCGTTCCGGTGCAGTTCGTTAGCTCGCTGATCTTGCTGTCGACCTCTCCCGATCCCTCTTTCGTGACCGGGTCCGTGTTCTCCCCGCCGGCCCCCGGGGAGGCCCCCGTTGTCGATACCGAGGACCTCCTGGCGTTCTTTGCCGGCCAGGTCGTCATCATCGTGATCGCCTTTGTCGGAGCGGCGCTGTCGACGGGCGCCTGTTACAAGGCGGTCAGCGATGCCTATCTGGGTCATAAACCCCGGTGGAACGAGTCCCTCCGCTATGGGCTGAGGCGGATGCACTCGGTTGCGTGGATCACGTTCCTTGTCGGCATGGCCGTGGCCGGGCTGATTCTCGCCGTGGTGCTGGTCGCGGTGGTCCCGCTTGCCGCGGCTGGCGAAGGGGCGGGGGCCACGGTCCTGGGGATCATCGCCTTTCTGGCCGTGATCCCGCTGGTCGTCTGGCTCTGGGTGGCCTGGTCGGTGGCCGTCCCCGCCCTCTTGACGGAGGACGCCCGAGGCACAAAAGCGATGAGACGGTCTTTTCGCCTCGTGCAAAAGCGGTGGTGGCCGACCTTCGGACTGCTCTTGCTCGCCCAAATCGCAGCGGGCATCGTCGGCGGCATCGTAGGGATCATTCCCCAGGTCGTGCTTCTTTCGGATCTCGGAGAAAGCCTGTTGGCGAGCCTGTTCTTCGCCGGGCTCGGTCAGATTCTGACGGCCGTGCTTACGACCCCCTTCATCGCGGCGGTGGTCACCGTTCTCTACTTCGACCTCAGGGTTCGCAAGGAAGGCTTCGACATCCAGCTCCTCGCGAGCCGCATTGGCGTGGCACCACCCACCGAGCTACCGCCGGGGCTCATCCCGCCTCCGGTTCCCCAATGGGTTCCCCCGCCAGTGGGCCACCCGTCCGGCGGCTATCCACCGCCGCCCCCACCGCCACCTCCTCCGCCGCCTCCCCCGTCGCGGCAGCCTTGACCTCGCGGCCCTCAGCCCTGGCCGCGGCCGCGGGCCTCTGGATCGTCGTCGGAATCGGGGCCGCCGGTCCAGCTCACGCCGTCGCGGCGACCTCGGAGCGGGTCCGGGAACTTGCCGCCCGGGCAGTCACCGACGACGCCGCTTTGGAGCGGCTCAAGGAGATCGACTCGGTCGACGGCCGCCCAATTGATCTCGACGCTCTTCTCGAAGCGCGCGGTTCAGACCTCGAGGCGCGGCTCAGGGCGTTGGCCTCCGACGGCACCGATCGCGCTCCCCCCGAGCCCGCCGAGGCACGCCGGTCGGCCGGAGCGATCCTCGAGGAGAGAAGGTTTCGTTCTACCGACCTCCCCCGCCCCTTCGAGGGGATATTCGATCGAATTGGTTCGTGGCTGAAAGACCTCGGAGAATCGATCGCCGGTCTGTTCGAAACGGACGGTCGCTTTGATCCGGGAGCCGCCGCTCTGATCGGAACGGTTGCACTTGTTGCCGCCGCGCTCCTTTCGAGTTTGCTGGTGCGCCGGCGATCGACCGCTGCGGCGCGCACATCCAACGCGGTGGCCGAGGATGCGACCAGATCTCCCCTCGCTCTCGAGGCCGACGCCGATGCCGCGGAGCGAGCCGGCGAGTTCAATAAGGCCCTGAGACTGCGTTTCGCGGCGGGACTGCTGAGGCTCCATCGGGCCGGCGCGATCGCGCTGCGCCCTTCGCTCACCTCCGGAGAGATCGCTCTCCAACTCGGATCCCGCTATTTCGACGAGCTCGCGGCGACCTTCGACCGAGTCGTCTACGGCCATCACCGCTGCAGTCCCGAGGACGTTCACACCTCGCGCGCCGCGTGGGAGCGCGTGTTGACGGAAAGGCGGGCTGCGTGAATCGCGTTTCATCAAGGGGTCGCCTGGTGATCGTCGTAATCACGACGATCCTGGCGTTGAACTATCTCGCCTACTTCCTCGATCGCTTGAGCGGGGCGCGTCCTGGGCCCACGTCCTCGTCGTACACGACGTCGAGTCCGGGGGCCGCGGCCTACGCAAGTCTGCTGGAGCGGTTCGGCCATCCCGTGGATCAGCTTCGGCAACGACCCTCCGATGCGGACCTCGATCCCACGACGGCCCTGGTACTGCTCGAGCCCGATGATTTCAACCGAGCCGACGGGGAGGCGGTGCGTGCCTTCGTCGAGTCGGGTGGAGTTCTGATCGCCGGAGGCTCGTATCCCGACTGGCTCGATCTCGTGGTGGGTGACGCCCCGCCGTGGTCGCCGTCGGGGCCGGTACAGGCAAGACCTCTTGCACCGCGGATCCAGCTCTCCGGCATAGACGAGATTGCCACCGCGGGCCGAGGCTCGTTCTCCAATTCGGGCTCGGCCCTTCCCCTGATCGGGGAAGGGGATCGATCTGTCGTCGCGCTGCAGCGCCTGGGAGACGGGGACATCTATCTCCTGGCCGATACATCGTGGCTCCAGAACCGTTTGCTCGATGCCAAAGACAACGCCGCGCTCGGCGTTGCTCTGGCCGGCGAGAACACGAGGAACGTCCTGTTCGCGGAGAGCGTTCACGGGTTCGGCGGCCAAACCGGATTCGCAGCTATCCCCTCCAATTGGAAGTGGGCCCTCGCCGGGCTCCTCCTCGCGGCCCTCGTGCTGGTCGCGGCGAAAGCGAAGCGGCTCGGCCCCCCCGAGCAGACCGGGCCGATTATGGCCCCGGCCCGTCGTCTCTACGTGGAGTCGATGGCCGGCATCCTGGCGCGCAGCCGCGATCCGGTCGGAGCCTTCGAGCCCCTGCGCGCCGCGGTGAACAGGGCCCTGCGCGAGGCGAAAGGGCTCCCCGGCGACGCGTCGGACGACGCCGTTCTGGCTGCGGCGCGCAAAGCCGGTCTGTCCGAACAACAGGCGCGGGCTCTGACGGTGCCGGTCGGATCCGAGGCCGAGGCGCTCTGGCTGGGTACCGCGCTGGTTACCCTGCGAAGGCAACGGCTGCCCTCCACATGGAGAACCTGACTTGAAGGAACTACGAGACAAGGTCGTAGCGGAGATCTCAAAGACCGTCGTGGGTCAGAGCGAGGCGGCCGAGATGTTGGTACTCGCCGCATGCATCGGAGGCCACGTACTCGTGGAGGGAGTGCCGGGCGTGGCGAAGACGTTGATCGCTCGCGCCTTCGCGCGCGCGGTGGCACTCGACTTCGGCCGCGTCCAGTTCACGCCGGACATGTTGCCGTCCGACCTCACCGGCACGATGACGCTCAGACACCAGGATCTGGTCTTTCGACCGGGTCCCGTCTTCGCGGAGGTCTTGCTCGCCGACGAGATAAACCGGACACCCCCAAAAACACAGTCCGCGCTGCTCGAGGCGATGCAGGAACGCCAGGTAACTGTGGACGGAGTGCCGCACCCGCTCCCCGACTCCTTTGTCGTCTTGGCTACCCAGAATCCGGTGGAGTACGAGGGAACCTATCCGCTACCCGAGGCCCAACTCGATCGCTTCTTGTTCAAGGTCGAGATCTCCTACCCAAGCGAGGCGGACGAGACCACGATGGTCACGATGGGCCGCGAGGGCCTCGTCCCCTCCACTCTCGATCGGGTGCAGCCGGTCGCAACAAGGGACGACCTTTTGAGCGCCCGTCGGCAAATCGATCGGACGACTGTCTCCGACGAGGTCGCCCACTACGTCGTGGCGATCGTGCGCAGCACCCGCGATTTGCCGAGCGTGGAGCTCGGGGCCTCGCCTCGCGCCGCGGTCCATCTCACCGTCGCGGCGAAGGCTGCGGCTCGCGCCGCGGGCAGAGACTTCATCACCCCCGACGACGTCGTCTCGGTCGCGCCGGCCGTCCTTCGCCATCGCGTCGTCCTGCGACCGGAGGCGGAGCTCGAGCGGTTCAGTCCGGATCAAGCGATCGCCACGGCCGTTCAGGCCGTTGCAGTTCCTCGTTGAACCCCACGCCGCGCGCCGCGTTGTTAGTCGCGGCGTTCTCTGTGACGGCCGTGATTATCCCGGTCCCGTTGGCGATCATCCTCGTCGCTTGCGTGCTCATCGCCGCGGCCATCGATCTCGCCTCCGTCCGCCGCGAGCCTCGCCTAAAGCGTGAGGTTCCTACGCTTCTCTCCAGAGGCAGACCGGCCCCCTTAAGGCTCACCGTCGACCGCCAGAGATCGGTAAGAGTGCGCCAGCCCATCCCCCAACACTTCGCGATTGAAGACCCGGAGGGGGACGGCGCGGTGGACACGACGATCACGGCGCTGCGGCGGGGTCGTCACCTCCTTCTAGGTGCGGCAACGAAAACGACCGGACCGCTTGGGCTTGCTGCGCGTCACCACCGTCTCGGCGAAGCTATGGAGATCCGCGTTTACCCGGACGTGCACGCGGCCTACCGCATGGTGGAGGCGCTGAGGCGGTCGCGCGGCGGCGAGCAGGCGCGCCTGGCGCGCGGCCCCCTCGGGCTGGGAACCGATTTCGAATCGCTCCGCGACTACAGTCCCGATGACGACATCCGGCAGGTCAACTGGCGCGCCACGGCCCGCTTGGGTCGTCCTATGAGCAACCAGTACCGCATAGAAAGAGACAGGGACGTCATTTGTCTTCTGGACGCGGGACGTCTTATGGCCTCACCGATTCAAGAACGAACACGTCTCGACGCGGCGGTGGACGCGGTGGCGGCGCTGGCCGCGGTGGCCGATGAATTGGACGACCGCTGCGGGGTCATCGCCTTCGACAGTGAGGTGAGGCGAGAGCTTGCGCCGCGGCGCCGGGGAACGGCTGCTGTGCTGAAGGCCGTTTTCGACCTGGAACCGTCGAACTCGGACAGCGACTATGAGCTCGCCTTCCGAGCGGTGGGAACGGGAAAGCGGTCGCTCGTCGTCGTGCTTACCGACTTGCTCGACGAGGCCGCGGCGCGGTCGTTGCTCGATGCCGTGCCCATCTTGGTTCGCCACCATGCAGTCGTCGTTGCCGGGAGCAAGGACACCGATCTCGAGCATTTGCTCGACCGGCCGCCGGTCGTCCCGAACGATCTCTACGAATCAGCGGTCGCGCTGCAGGTCGTCGAGGAGCGAGCGAAAGTGGCGGCAAGATTACAGGCGGCCGGCGCGGCCGTCGTCGACGTCCCACCTCAGAGTCTCGGTTCCGCCTGCGTCTCGCAATACCTCAGAGCAAAGGCGCGCGCGCGGCTATGACGCCGACGCCGATCTCCCCCTGAACCAAAAAAGCGCCCAATAGACCGCGCTTAGGCCGACGCCCAGTACCAGGCTCCCCAGGAGACCCAGGCCGCGCGGTGTCACGAAACCCTCGACGAGCCCGGCCAGCACCAACCACGGTGCCGTCCCCAACACAATCTCGATGGAGCGACGCCCCTCGGCAACGACTGCTTCCACCCGCGGCCCCCGGCCCGGCGAAACGAGGGCCCACCCAATTCTGAGTCCGGCGGCCGCTGCAACGACGATGCAGCTGAGCTCCAAGAACCCATGAGGCGATACCAGCTCGAAGAACCGCCGCCCTCCTCCCGTTCCGACTATGAGGCCGGCGACCGTCCCCAGAACTGCGCCGTTATAGGCGAGGACGAAGATCGTGCCCAGGCCGGCGAGGATCCCGCCCGCGAAGGCGAGAAACGTCACCTGGACGTTGTTCGTGAAGATCGCCGTCGATGACGCCGCCTGCTCGGCCCCCGAGAGACCCAGGTTCTCGCCTTCGGGGCCCGCGTCCGGAATCTCGCCGAATTGCGGCGCGACGAACGCGGCCGCGGACGGCGGATCCGCGAGGCCCCACTGCAGGCCCAAAAACCCGGTTCCGAACAAAACCGCAGCCGCCACGATCAGCCAGACCGGCCGCTCGAGGACCGCCCGCCAGTAGCGCCGGGCAAAGAAATCAAAAAGCCCGGCCCGCGCTCCCGAGGCTCCGTAGACGAGCCCGCGAGCGGAGCCGACCAGCAACTCGAGACGGCGGGTCGCGGGGTCGCCCGGCCACTTCCGTCGCGCGAGCGCGAGATCGGCGGCGACTCCCCGATAGAGGGTCCCAAGCCGAGCAGCGCGGCCGCCGCCGAGTCGTTCCGGCTTGTTCCCCGCCTCTGAGACAAGACCGGTCAACTCATCCCACGCGGGCGCGCGCTCTGTGACGAAACGCTCTAGGTTCATCTGATGCAATACGAGGACCGGCTCACGATCTCGACGCCCGAGGGAGTTGAGATCGAACTGAGCCTCGCCGGACTCGGGTCACGACTTTCGGCTGCGGTTATCGACGCCCTCATCAAATTTGCTCTGACGCTGGCCATCCTCTTCACGCTCGGAGGTGTATCGGCATCCACCATGGATGATTCGAACATGAACTATCTCGCCCTCGCCGGGGTCATTCTCGCGATTTTCTTGACCACCTTTGGTTACGACATTTTCTTTGAGGCGTTTGCTTCGGGACGAACCCCGGGCAAGGCTGCTCTGGGCATCCGAGTAGTCCGAGAGGGGGGTCGCCCGTGCGGCTTTCTGGCCGCCACCATTCGAAACGTGATGCGCCTGGTCGATTTCCTTCCCAGCGGCTACCTCATAGGAATCGTCAGCGTACTGGCGACGGCCAAGAATCAACGAGTCGGAGACATAGCGGCAGGCACGATCGTCGTGCGCGACCGGAACGCGCCCGCCTATCGAGGATCGATCGGCACACCTGCAGCACCCCCATCTGCAGCACCCCCATCGGTGTCTGGGTGGGATGTCAGCGCGATCACGCCGGATGAGTTGAGCGCGGTGAGATCTTTTCTTGAGCGTCGTTTCGAACTAGATCCAGAGGCGCGTTACCGACTGGGATGGGAGTTGGCGGAAAGACTTCGTCCCAAGGTGGGGGGCGCCGAACAATCGCATCCCGAGTTCTTCCTGGAGCAACTTGCCGCGACCAAGACTGCCCGGATGTAGGCAGTCAACCCAACTCCCTTCCGCCCGGAGGCCCATCGCGCTAGGCTGCCCCCCAATGTCAACGGTCGCGTCCGAGATCCACGCCCACGCCTGCTGCGAGGAGCCACTCTCGCATTGGTGGAATCGCTCGATCTGGTTGAACGGGCGCCATCTCGCCCTCGGCGGCGCAGCCATGATCGCGGCGGGATTGGCAATGTCGGTTCTTTCCATTCACACCGGGTTCATCTGCCCCCTGCGCGCCGCCACGGGGATCCCGTGCCCCTTCTGCGGGATGACGACCAGCGTGAGGTCGTCGCTGCGCCTCGACTTCTCCGAGGCGTTCGCGGCGAATCCCGCCGGGGCCCTTGCGGTCGTGGCCGCAGTTGTGCTGATACTCCTAAGACCTCGCCGTATTCGGATTCCCGTGTCATTGGCGACCGCATCGGTGGCGGGGATGTGGCTTTTCCAGTTGAACCGCTTCGAACTGTTCTGAGAAAGGAGGCAAATGACAAACGGTGACTACCAGCAACAGCCGCCACCCGGGGGGCAATACCCGCAACAGCAACCTCCCGGACAACCCGCTCCATACGGGCAGCCCCCGCAACAGCAACAGCCTTACGGGCAACAGCCCTATGGGCAGCCCGGATACGTGCAGGGACCGAAAACGAACGGGCTGGCTATCGCCTCGCTCGTTTTGAGCATCCTGTGGATCTGTGGGGTCGGATCGATCCTCGCGGTCATCTTCGGACACTTGGGCAAGAAGCAGATCGAGCAGTCACAGGGCCGAGAGCAAGGATCCGGACTGGCGACGGCCGGTTTGATCATCGGATACATCGGCATCGCCTTTCTCATCCTCTACATCATTGGATTGATAGTCGGGTTCTCTACTTTCGAGTTCGAAACGACGACCAGCTGACAAGGAGGTTCGTTTTATGACCAACGGCAACTACCCACCTCAGCAACCTCCGCCCGGAGGGGCACCCCCACCGGGAGGAGCACCCCCACCGCAGCAACCGGGCGGGTACCCGCCTCCGCAACAGTACGGACCGCCGCAGCCGACGAGTCCGCAAGGGGCGGTCCTGGCGCACTGGTGGAAGCGCGCGGTCGGAGCGGTCATCGACGGATTCGTTGTCGGCATCCCTGCCTTCATTCTCATGGCGATCGTCGGAATCGGTACATTCCAGGCGGCCGAGATCGAGTGTGATCCCGTTACCGGGATCTGCACCACCGAGGGGGGCGGTGGGCTTGCCGCCATCCTGCTGGCCTATCTGGTGATCTTCGTCCTTGCGCTCGGCTACCAGGTCTATTTCAACGGCAGCGACCGTGGTCAGACGGTTGGGAAGATGGTCATGAAGATCCAGGTCCGAGACGAGGCCACCGGCGGACCTATCGGCTACGGCAAGGCCGCGATCCGCGTCCTCATCGCCTTCGCACTGGGACTGTTGTGTGGGATCGGGCAGGTCGTCGATCTTCTGTTCCCGCTGTGGGACCCGAAGCGGCAGACCCTTCACGACAAGGTCGCGAACAGTCTCGTGATCGATCTGAACCCCTAAAGCATCGAATTTTGGCAAGGGCCCGCGCCGCGGCGCGGGCCTTTTCTTAGGAGCTCCCAAGTCCTCCGTCGGCGATGTCGGCGCCGATCGCCCAGACCAAAAAGGCGACGCCGATCCAGCCGAGAGCGATACCGGCAATCGCCAGCCCCCGGCCCGTCTCGGCTCCCTGCGAGTTGTCAATCTGGTTTTTTCCGACGTAGCCCAACACGAGAGCGAGGATCGATCCGACCCAGCAAACCCACAGGATCCCGAGGATGAGCGACGCGATGGCCATTCCGTTGGTCTTCGGCGAAGCCGGATAGGCGGGCTGGGGATAGACCGGCTGCCCGTAGCCGTACTGCGGTACGTAGGAGGGTTGCTGATAGGGCTGGTACGCGGCCTGCTGCTGGGGGCCGGATGGTTGCTCCTCCCAGCTATTCGCCCCTGGGTTCCACCTCAGCCAGACCTCGTCTTCTCTGTACGCCCACCAGGCTCCGTTGATAAATGTCGGTTCGGCCATCCGCCTATTGTGCCCGGGACTCGAATCAGGCGCTGATCGAGATGCTAGTCCCGAGGTGGGCCTTGAGCTCCGCGTGCAGACCGTTCGTCGTGTCGACGAAGAACTCGCTGCCGAGCCGGAGCACGGTGGTCGCGCCCCCGCCGTCCAGATGGAGAAGTACCTGCGTCTTTCCCGGATGGTTGCTGAGCACGTCCTTGAGCTCGCCGACGAGCGTCGGTGTACACGTGTTCACGTCGACCCTGATCTCGAACGGCCGCTCGTCGAGGCGTGGCTCGTGGATCTCCGTCGCCATGATCTTGATCGCGTCGTCGCGCGCGTCTTTATCGACGCGACCCTTGACGAGAACGATCGCGTCCGGCCGGATCAGTTGCGCGAACTTCTCATAAGTACGCGCGAACACGACGACCTCAACGCTTCCTCCGGCGAGATCTTCAAGTTCCAACAGGACCAGGATGTCGCCGCGCCTCGTTACCCGCTTTCCGATATTGGCGATCAACCCCCCGACGGTGACCGCCTCTCCCGGGGGCCGCGATTCCAACGAGGTGATGGAGCAGTCGGTCATCCGAGCGAGGAGCCCCTCCACTCCGAGGAGCGGATGGTCCGAGACGAACAGTCCCAGAACGTCGCGCTCGAGAGCGCGCATCACCTCCTTCGGGTACTCGTCGATGGCGATGGGGCTGTCCCGGTGGGCCTGTGAGTCCTCGCCCCGATTCGCTCCGAACAACGAGAACTGACCGGCCTCCTCTTTCTTGCGGCGGTCAATGGCCTCGGCGCAGATCCCCTCGAATGCCTCGAGCAATCCCTTTCTTGTGTGACCGAGCGATTCGAAAGCCCCGGCCTTGATGAGCGACTCCACGGTCTTTTTGTTGAGACACGTGTAATCGACCTTGCGACAGAAGTCGTAGAAGGATTCGAACCGACCCTTGTCCCTCCGAGCCTCGACGATCTTCTCGACGACCCCTTCGCCCACATGGCGAATGGCCGAAAGGCCGAAGCGAATCGAGTCCCCGATAGGCGTGAAGTCCATCTCGGACGAATTCACGTCGGGCAGCAGGACCGGGATCGCCATCTTGCGCGCCATGTGCAGGTACTTGGGTTTGTCGTCCTTGCGATCCTTCACCGAGGTCAGGAGCGCGGCCATGTACTCGACCGGGTATCGGGCCTTGAGCCACGCGGTCTGGTACGCGATGTAGGCGTAGGAGGCCGAGTGCGCCCGATTGAACGAGTAATCGGCGAACGGCTGGATCAACGCCCACAGCCGGTTGGCCTCGTCGTCGGTCAGACCGTTCCTCCGACAGCCCTCGACGAAACGAGGCTGCTCCGCGGCCATGATGTCGCGCTTCTTCTTTCCGATCGCCTTGCGAACGGTGTCGGCATCGCCCGGCGTGTATCCCGCGATCTTCTGGAGCAACAACACGATCTGCTCCTGGTACACGAGGATCCCGTAGGTCTCCTTGGTGATGTCTTCGAGCACCGGATGCAGATAGGCGACCCTGGCGGGGTCGTTCTTGCGTTCGATATAGGCGGGGATCTGCTCCATCGGGCCCGGTCTGTACAGCGCGATGAGGGCCATGATCTGCTCGAAGCGATCCGGCTTCAGCTGCGCGAGCAGCCTCCGCATCCCCTCGGATTCGAGCTGGAAGACACCGTCCGAGTCGCCCCGCTGCAACATCTCGTAGACGCGCGGATCGGCGAGATCGAGGTTGTCGACGTCAACCTCCTCCCCGCGATTTGCGCGCACGTATGCGCGGGTGAGATCGATAACCGTCAGGTTCCGCAGTCCGAGGAAGTCCATCTTCAACAGCCCGAGCTCCTCGACCCCGTTCATGTCGTACTGAGTGACGACCTCGCCGTGTTCCCCTCGCTTCAGAGGAAGGTGCTCGACGAGGGGATCGCGGCCGATGACCACCCCGGCCGCGTGGATCCCGGCGGATCGCTTGAGGTTCTCCACCTTGAGAGCGGTCTCGATGATCTGCTTCGCCGCGTCCGACGACTCGAAGGCCTCTCGCAACTCCGGCGACGTCTGCAACGCCTTTTCGAGCCCGGCGTCGCGTCCCATGATCAAGGGCGGGTACATCTTCGTCAGGCGATCACCCTCGCCGTAGGGGAAGCCCAGAACGCGGGCCGCGTCGCGAATCGCCTGTTTCCCCTTGATCGTGCCGTAGGTCACGATCTGGGCGACTCGATCGGCGCCGTACTTTTCCTGGACGTAGCGAATGACGTCGCCCCGACGACGCTCGTCGAAGTCGATGTCTATGTCGGGCATCGCCTTGCGACCGGGGTTCAAGAACCGCTCGAACATGAGGTCGTAGCGGACCGGATCCAATTCGGTGATCCCGAGCGCGTAAGAGACGATGGACCCGGCCGCGCTCCCGCGACCGGGACCGACCCGGATCCCGTTGCGTTTCGCCCAGTTGACGAAGTCGGCCACCACCAGGAAGTAGCCGGCGAAGCCCATGTCGGCGATGACTCCCAGCTCGTACTCAGCGCGCTCGCGCAACTCCGGTAACACGTCCGCGTAACGACGGTTGAGGCCCTCGTCGACGAGCCGGCGCAGGTAGCCGTCGAGTGTCTGCCCGTCGGGGACCTCGAAGCGCGGAAGTACGAGGTTGCCGAGAGAGATCTCGACGTTGCATCGGTCGGCCACCTCGAGCGTCGTCTCGCACGCTCCGGGCCAGCGCTCGAACTGGGCGGCCATCTCCGCGGGGGTCTTCAGGTAGAACTCCTCGGAATCGAACTTGAAGCGGCCCGACTCCGAAAGCTCCGAGCCCGTGTTGATGCACAGAAGGACGTCGTGGCCGGCGGCATCGTCCTTGTGGGTGTAGTGGGAGTCGTTGGTGGCGACCCACTTGATGCCCATCTCCCGCCCGATGGCCACAAGCTCGTCGTTGAGCGCCTTCTGAACCGCGATCCCGTGATCCTGAAGCTCAAGGTAGAAACGGTCCCCGAAGACCTCTCGGTACTGGGCGACCTTGGCTCTCGCCCCGGTGAGGTCGCCGGCCACGATCAGCTTGGGGATCTCGGCCGACAGACACCCCGACAGACAGATCAGTCCGTCTGAATGCTCCGCGAGGATCTCCCAGTCGGTCCTCGGCTGGTAGTAGAAGCCCTCGAGCCACGCCCGGCTCGACAGCTTGACGAGGTTGGCGTAGCCGGCGTCGTCCGACGCGAGCAAAGTGAGATGACAGGTCTTCTCGGCGGCCTCCTTCTGAGGGGGCTTTTCTCCCCGGTGGCCCTGGAAGAGGTACCCCTCCATGCCCAGGATGGGCTTGACTCCCGATTT
>JALZEK010000180.1 GCA_030862065.1 Actinomycetota bacterium
TTGTCGCAGCTGGTCGACGACGGCGGGAAGTAGACGAAGTCGCCGTCGGACTCGATCGACACAGTGCCTCCGTCGGCCGTCTGGCCGTTCGTCGCCCCGACATCGGAGCCGGCGCTCTGCACGATCAGCGAGCTCAGGGGGCTGTCGACATCGGTGTCGCCTGCGAGGATGTCGCCGGTGATCTCGGTGTGCGGGTGCGTCGGCGCCGACTTGTTGTCGCTCGGGTCGTCCACCTGCATCGTCGTGTTGCCGTGCGCTTGGTCGTTCCCCTCGCCGGCGCCCCCGAAGGTCTCGTCGTCGGCCACCGGTGCATCGTTGACGCAGGTCACTGTCATCGAGACGGTCGCCGAGTCTCCCCCGTTGATCGTGTAGGTGAAGGTGTCGGGGGTCGTCCCCGGCGGATCGTTGCAGTAGTTGGGGTCGGGCTGGTAGGTCAGCCCGGTGTGGGCCCCGGGCGACCCACCCGTGAGGACGACGGTTCCGTTGGCCGGGTCGGTCGCCGATGAGATCGTCTTGGGGCCGCCGTCGACGTCGGTGTCGTTACTCAGGACCGGGACCACGGTCGCGGCGGCGTCCTCGAGCACGGTCGCGCTGTCGTTGACCGCGTCCGGCGGGTCGTCGGTCGCGGCGACAGAGATGTCCCTCGTCGCCGTGTTGCTGGTATCGCCCTGAGTGTCGGTGGCATCGAACGAAACCGTACGGGTGGAAACCGACGGTGCCTGCGAAGAGTTTTCGTAGGTCACGGATCTGAGCGCGGTCTGATAGTCGGCCACCGACGAGTTTCCCGACAAGGTCAGGGTTCCGGTCGAGTCGTTGTATGAACCGGTGATTCCGAGTTGGTCGGCAAACGCGAGGTCGTCTTCGCCCGACGAGAAGTTGGAGGTGATCCGGACGGTGGCCCCCTGAAGCTGGCTCGAGTCCGGGTCGGTTACCGTCAGTCCAGTGTCGACGGCCACCGGGCCGTCGCCCTCCGTATACGAAAGGACGGAGCTCGTCGTGTTGATGGTCGGTGCATCGTTGACCTCGGTGATATCGATGCTTTTCGTGGCCGGATCCGAGTCGGCGTCCCCGTCGTTGGCTTTGAACTCAACCACCTTGGAGGAGGACACAAGCTCGCCGGCGTTGCTGTACTGAACCGATCTCAGGGCAGTCTGGTAGTTCTCTACTGACGCCGGCTCGGTAAGTGTCAAGACCCCCGTTCCGCTGTTGTAAGAACCCGTGATCCCGGATTGGTTCGAAAAGAGGAGCTCGTCGCCGGCCTCGAAGCCGGTCGAGATGCTCACCGTTGCCCCCTCGAGGTCGGTGTCGTCCTGGTCGGTGACGGTAAGACCCGCGTCGATGGTTGTGGCCGGATCGCCCTCGGTGAAGGAGGTTGCCCCTGCGGTGGTAACGACGACAGGAGGGTCGGGGGTATCGGTGATCGTGATCGTGAACTGCTCGGAGCGCCTTAGGCCCGAGCTATCGGTCGAGCGGATGCGAATGCTCTTTGAGCTATCGGCCTCGAAATCGAATACCTGGGACGTCTCTAGAATCGAGCCGTCGATCTGGAAGGCCGAGTTGTCGGCGTCTCCGGCTCCCGAGACCAACGAGTAGGTATGAGTGTCGCCCGCGTTGGGATCGGTCGTAGAGAGGTTGCCCACCGCAGTCCCCGCCGGCTGATTCTCGTCGACTTCGTCGTTCGAAAGGTCGATATCGGTTGGGGGGGCCTCATCGCAGGACGTCTCGGTTTCCGCACTGCAGACGTCGATCCCGGGGCCACCGTTCGCCTCGTCCGTCCCCGCTCCCCCGGTGAGCTCATCGGCTCCCCTTCCGCCACCGAGATCGTCGTTTCCTCCCTGTCCCTTGATGACATCGGCCCCGTCTCCCCCTGTCAGGTCGTCGGCGCCGCCATTCCCCATGATCTCGTCGCTTCCATCACCCCCGCGAGCGATGTCTTTGCCGTCGCCCGTGCAGACGAGGTCTTTCCCGTCGCGTGCCACAACCTCGTCGTTTCCACCCCGCGCGGCAATAATGTCCCGGTGATTGGTGCCCACGAGGTTGTCGCTGCCGGTGGTGCCGACGAGAGTCGCCTCCTCGCCCTCGCAGAAGAACTTGGGAGGGGCACCCGCGGCCGGGGTGGGGAGGAAACCGGAGGTCGCGACACCAACCAACCCCGCGACAAACGCGGCTGTTAATCGGGACAAACGGAATCCATAACGAGACGTGGCTGCCACGCAGGTCACACAATCCTATGGGTCCCCTCGACACAAGGGCCTTGGAAGAAAAACCCCTTTTCATTTAGCAGATTCCCTCCGCCGGGGGGATGGTTTTGGGTGTTTTGTACTTTTTTTCGGCAATAGCGGGAAGCAGGCGCTCGAATATCCGAAAGGGCTTGTGTTGCTGTTAAGTCGCGCCGCGAATGATTGAGTTTTAGTTTTGAGGCCGGCGGCCCTCACAGGCCGCCGCCGCTACAGAACTAGATTGAAAAGAAGATCGAGCGGTATCTGTTGGCGACGGCAAGGTCCCCGTAGGCGGTTCCGGCGCGAGCTCTTCCGAAAGCCGTCAGGACGAGGCTCGCGGGGTCGAACTCGAAATACGCGGGTACGTCATCGATTGATCCCTGCTCGTAGGCATAGCCGTCTCCGGTGACGTCGACGCGCCAGGTTCCGCCGTTTCGACCCGACACACGGATGCCGACCCTCAGCGGGTCATCACCGAGGAGTTCGGTGTCCACCGTCGACTGCCAGAGGATGAACATGAAGGGGACGAGCAGATCGGCGACGTCGGCCGACATCGAGTGCGCCATGCCGAGACCCTCTCGGATGTCCCATCCGTGCACTCCGTAGTCCATGATGTGAAAAATCGGATAGATGAATGCCGGGAGTGGGCCCATGTAGCCGTGGACCACGGTCAAATTTGTCCAGTCATCTTCGCTCAGCCCCTCGAAGACATCCATCATCTCGTCAAAGTTCTCGCGCAGCCGTTTCGTTAGGTCCTCGCGAGAGAACTGCCGGTATTCAAGGGCTCGGGAATCGGCGGTCTTGGCCATGTTCTTGAGCACCGCGAGGGCCTCTGCCTGGCCGCCGGCCCGGGTGGTGGAGAAGCGATCGAGGTAACCCTCGGTCACATCCACCATGTGACCGATGATGTCCCGGACTTCCCAGTGACCCGAGGTTGTAGGAGACTCCCAGTTCTCCTCTGCAAGATCAAAGACCGAGGCAGCCTCCTGTCGTATGACCCTCAGCACATTGTCCTTACTCGCGTAGTTCGTCGCGTCCCACTTGGAACGATCGATACCTTCCTGAGCCACCGACATTTGGCTCCTCCTCTCACTCGGACCGGTTTGCACCGATCATGTCACTGCTCCGACTTCTCGTATCGGGGATTCAAGATGGGAGTCAGATCCTTCTCCAGCTGGGAGCGTCGGTGCTCGTGCCAGTTGGGGAGGGAGATCTTGTCGCCCAGTCGGTCCGGCGGCTCGTCGACTGAGAATCCCGGCTCCGTCGTTGCAATCTCGAACAGGACTCCGCTGGGTTCGTTGAAATAAATCGACCGGAAGTACTTTCGATCGATCACCTCCGTCACGTCGGTATCAGATTCGACGACACGCTTTCGCCATTCGAGGTGATCTTCAGGAGCCGATGCCCACGCTATGTGGTGAACAGTCCCGGCCCCCTGAAAACCGTCCTCGTCACGGGGGTCGAGTGAGTACGTGCTGCTTCTGGCATCGCCGGCGATCCTGTACGAATTCTGATCCTGCGGTTCGAAACCCAACGTCTTCAAGAAGAGCTCTTCGCTCGTCTCCGGATTCTTCGTGTAGGCGCGCACTCCCTCGAATCCCCCAAGCCGATTCTCTGGGGAAATATCGTCGGTCTCTGCGTCGAGTTCCTTCTCACCGCTCTTGTCGATTACCAGCTCCAGGCCGAGCCCCTCTGGATCCTCGAAGCGCAGTCCGTCGTCGTGACGCTCGGTCGTAATGTCGCGCGAGGTCAGCCGCCGGTCCCAGAAGTCCAGAGCCGCTTCGCCGGAAACTCGCCAACCGATTCGGTGGATCATTCCCGCCCCGGCCCGGCCTCGACCGATGTCCGGGTATTCGAAGAAAGTGAGGATGCTGCCGGGAGTGCCGAATTCCGATCCGTAATAAAGGTGATATGCGTTGGGCACGTCGAAGTTGATCGTCTTCTTCACCAGTCGAAGACCCATCGTTCGCACGTAGAAGTCCACGTTGGCGGGGCCGTTCTCGGTGATGCACGTGATGTGATGTATCCCGTCGAGTCGCAAACGGGCCTCCTTGCGGTCTTCTCTTCGACTCTAGGATTCCGGCCCCGCCCTGTAAAGGCGCCATTCCGGGCGAATCCTGCGGCCCGGTCAGGACGTGAGCGAGAGGACCTTCCCCGGATTCATGATGTTGAGCGGATCGATTGCTCGCTTGATCGACTTCATGACCTCCACCCCTTCGCCGAGTTCCCGGGACAGAAAGTCGATCTTTCTGAGGCCTACCCCGTGTTCCCCGGTGCACGTACCGTCCATCTCGAGCGCTCGCTCGACGAGTCGACGGTTGATGTCTGCTGCCACCTTGAGTTCGGCTTCGTCGTCCGGGTCGACCATGATCATCAGGTGAAAGTTCCCATCTCCCACATGCCCGACCGTGGTGGTCGTCAGGGCATTCTGTTCCACATCCCTTCGTGTCTCGAGAATGCACTCGGCGAGCCGGGAGATCGGTACACAGACGTCCGTGGTGATGGCGCGGGAGCCCGGCCTCAGGGCGAGCGAAGCGTAGAACGCGTCGTGCCTGGCTCTCCATAACTTCGCGCGTTCCTCGTGATCGAGAGCCGACCGAAAATCCATCGAGCCGTACTCGGCGGCGATACCCGCCACGGTCTGAGCCTGCTCCGCGACGGCTGCGGGCGACCCGTGGAACTCGAAGAACAGAGTGGGGGCGGCCGGAAAGTCGAGGCCCGAGAAACCATCGACCGCCTTCATTCCGAACTCGTCCAGGAACTCGATGCGCGCCACCGGGACCCCCATCTGGAGGGTGGCGATCACCGTTCGCACAGCGTCGTCCACGCTCTCGAAGTGGCAGACGGCGGCGGATATCGCTTCCGGCGTCCCGTACACCCTCAGGGTTGCCCTGGTGATGACCCCGAGCGTGCCCTCCGATCCGAGAAACAGTCGGGTGAGGTCGTAGCCCGCTGAGCTTTTGCGCGCCCGATGACCGGTTCGGACGACGCGGCCATCGGGAAGCACCACTTCCAGGGACAAGACGTTTTCCCGCATCGCTCCGTAGCGGACGGTGGTGGTCCCGGAAGCTCCTGTGGCGACCATGCCGCCGAGGGTGGCATCCGCTCCCGGATCGACGGGAAAGAAGAGCCCCTCTCGCCGAAGGCGCTCGTCCAATTGCTTCCGCGTGACGCCGGCCTCCACGGTGACGTCCAGATCGTCGACGTTGAGCTCGACAATCTGATCCAGGAGGCTGAGGTCGAGGCAGAGCCCTCCTCGCGTCGCCAGCACGTGGCCTTCAAGCGAGGTACCGGCCCCGAAGGGGATCACCGGCACCCGGCCCCGCGAGCAGATCTGAAGGATCTGCGAAACCTCAGTGGTTGAGATGGGGAAGGCCACGGCCTCGGGCGAGGCGGGAGGAAGCGGTGATTCATCCCGCCCGTGGTGTTCGCGGACCGCTTGCTTCGAGGTCAGGCGTTCCCCGAGAAGCCTCTCGAGATCGCGCAGGGCAGGCTCGTCCAGGGCCATCGTTACTTCCAAATGAGTAGACGACACCGGTCGTCGAGCTCTAAAACTTCGAGCGCGACGTCCGTCACCCTACGCCGCGAAAGCCTCGGTTCGCAGCATCTCTATGAGCTCCGGGTACGAAGCATCAAGGGTTTCTGAGAAGGTCGTTCAGCCTGAAGGCCAGCCACGGCTTGCGCCCCCACCTCGTGATCCGGCCGGTCAGAGCGGCGCGCGTTTGGCTCATGCGCCCAAATGCACTGAGCATCATCGCCATCGGCTCGCCAGAGACGTGACAGTCGATGTTCGAGTTTGGGTCATAGGAAATCTCAACGTTCCCGTTCTCGAAGGACAAAAAGGCTCGTCCCTCGCCCCGCAGGCGCAACTCGTAGGAAGCCTTTACTCCTGCGGCCGCCTGCTGGTTCACGAACGATCGCCTCGTCGGTGGGTCACACAACTTCATGTAATCGAGCAGGAAACCAAATCCGAGTGCCGCGTGCGAAGAATCGATCGGCCACGGGCTGCGCTCCGCCTGAGCGATGTCGAACCCGTGGATGAGGAACTCCTCAAGCAAATGGCAGGCCAGAGCCGAGGTTGGCAACAGCACTCCGCCGAGCCACCCGGAGGGCTCGTCCCCCCGCAGGGTCTCGGTCGTGGCGAGGAAGTCGGCGACGGTTTTCTCGATTCGGTCCGCCAGCACAGAGGTATTCCGCTCGGGCTCTGCTTCCAGCGCGCTAGCGTTGAAACTGGCCACACCCGCCACGATGTCCTCGCCGACGTCCAGTCCTTCGGTCGAACCCTCGGCGGCGGCTCGGGCCACCATCAACTCGCCGGCGGCCGCGTACGAGAGATGGGCCGCGACATCGGAGACCCGCCAGTCCCCTACGGCCACTGCCTCTGGGTGGCGCGCCGCCCGGATCAACCCGATGAGACGAGGGGCAACGGTGCTGAGGGCGGCGCGGGCGCGGGCGAGGTCCTCTTCACGACTGCGGCCTCCGACCCCGTTCGGGAAACTCCTCTGCTCTACTTTCATGCTCCACCCTCCCTCTATCGAGCCGGTCTCCCGGGATATACTTAACTACATGGTTAACTATAGCGCCCGCTCGCTTGATGCGACCTTTCGGGCCCTCGCCGACCCGACCCGGCGGGCCATGCTCAGCCGGTTGACCGAGGGAGAGTTCACCGTGACCGAGCTGGCCGACCCCTTCCCCGTCACTCTTCCGGCCATTACCAAGCATCTTGGGGTTCTCAAGGACGCGGGCCTCGTGACTCAGACCCGAGAGGGCCGCATCCGGCGCTGTCGACTCGAGCCCGAGCCGCTCCAAGAGGCCGGCGCCTGGATCGCCGCCACCCGCAGGTTCTGGAACGAGCGTCTCGACGCGCTCGCCGCCTACCTCGAGGGGACCGAAAAATGAGCGACGCCGAGCCCGCCGGTGCACCCGTCCTGCGAATCTCCCGTCGCATAAAGGCACCGCGCGAAAGAGTGTTCGCGGCCTGGACGGACCCCGAGGAGATCCCCCGATGGTTCGGTGCACCGGGCAATGACTTTCCGGCCGTGGAGGTCGACCTGCGAGTCGGCGGGGGTTACCGGTTCGTGATGCAGGCCCCCGGGGGCTTCGAGCTGGCTCTCGCCGGAACCTATCTCGAGGTCGAGCCTCCCAATCGGCTCGTTTACAGCTTCGGCTGGGATCGCGATCTCCCCTTTCCGGGCGGCGAACAGATGCGGGAGACCCGCGTGACGGTCGAGTTTCTCGACAGAGGGGCGGAAACCGAGATCGTCTTGACCCACGAGGGCTTTCCGAACGACGACTCGGCCGCGTTCCACGATGCCGGCTGGACCGTCAGCCTCGACCGCCTGTCGACTCTGGTGGAGTAGGCCTCAGTTCTCGCAGCCCACGCGGTCCCGAGCGGCCTCGTCGCTCGGCTTCGCCGGCAAACAGTTTCGTTGAAGGGGCCCGGTCGCTACAGAGGTGGGGTCTTTCGGGGCGTCGAAGGTCGGCCCTCGTAAGAAAGCGAGATCGCCCGTACGCCCACCTGCGCGACCCAATGCGAATAACAAAGGTAGCTGGGATCGCCGAGGTAACTGGCACCGGTGTACAGATCCGGCCGGCCGACGTGATAGCGGATGAGGTCGACGTAGTTGTCGCGGTAGCGCTTGTCGCGAGTCACCAGATACAGCTGGTAGAGCGCGAACGAGCGGGTGAAGTTGAGTCCCCCGGCGTGGCAGTTGGCCGGGTCGGTCACGGGCGGAACTTCGAAGCTCTTCGGGAGCCGCGCGTCAACCCATTTCTTGACGTGCTTCCCCCAGACGTGGGCGGCCGCCGCGAGCCGCATCAGGCAGGCGGGCTGGAAACCGGTGGCCCTCGGCGAGGTATCGGTGTCCACGGGGCAGAGTTCATCGAGATCGCGGTCGAAAAGCGGTTTGCTGGCCTTTTGAACCGCAGCGAGCAAGTCCTTGTCTTTCGTGTACCTCGCCCACACGTCGAGGTTGATCAACGACCAGCTGTAGTTGGGGTGCGCCCTGTTCAGGATGAAGTTTTGGGCGTCGCCCTCCGAGGCGCGGGTTTCAAACCAGGACACCATTTGGGTCGCCGCGAAATCGGCCATGTCTCGAAAATCTTTCTTCTTGGTAGACAACTCGCGTTCGCGCGCCAGGATCAAGAACCACCCGAAGCCGTACGGATTCTCGCCCAAGGTATAGTCGGGCGCCTTGGCCCGCTGATAGACCTCCTCGGCGGGGATCAATGACACTCCCTGTGGCGAGATCTGGGCCTCGGCCAGATCCAGATACTCCTTCTTGTCGGTTCGCCGGTAAAGAACATGGTGTGAGTAAGCGGCGTGCACCGCGGAATGCCAGTCGATGCAACCGTGAAAGATCGGGCTCAGGGGGTCGATCAAGGAGTCCCGCCGCTTGAAACAGTCGACGAAGGCCGGGGCGAGAGTCTCATACAGCTTGGGTCTGTCGGCCGCGAACTTCTTCCAGGTGCCCTCCGAGGGGGCTTCGGCGACCGCCGGTTGAGTGAACAAGGAAGCGAGCGCGGCGACAAGAATCGCGACTCCGACGAAACCGCTCTGAAACCGCCTAGCGCGCATGGCTTTCCCCTTGTCCGGACAGGCTCTTGGGAGTGTTTCGTCACGCCTAAGCCCTCTCCTGCATCCGGCACCGAGGTCCTCCAGTGCAAACCGGCCCCGATCTCGGGGGCCCAGATTGCTTCATCTTGTAGCGCCCGTGGGTCCTTTCGGCCGAGATCAGAAGGGGTCCGGAGGGTCGAAGTCACCGCAGGTGAGGTGATAGAAGCGGAAGACATCCGGATCCGAATACCCCTGTCTCGTCAACCTTCCCCGTCGTTTGTCGACCAACACGAGGGCATCTCCTTGCCACTCGTAGATCGTCTTGTGCCACTGAGGTCTTTCCCGCAGCGCGTTGTAAACGCCGAGCAGTATTAGTTCTCGCCTTCCGTCTCCGTCGACGTCCTTGCACTCAAGACCACGGCCGAAGTTCGATACGCCGCCGACATCGATGCGCAAAGCTCCGTCACCCCTGATCCGAACTCGATGCATCCGGCCCTGGTCGAACCTGAACAAGCCCACAACGGGAGATGCACCCGAATGGT
>JALZEK010000011.1 GCA_030862065.1 Actinomycetota bacterium
CGCCGCGAGGTCGTCTCCCGGCTCGATCTCGGGCATTCCCTCGACTGCAGTTACGCGCAGTTCTTGCGTCACCAGGCGACCTCGAGCAACGACTCGGCCAGTCTCCGAGAGGAAACGAGGTCGGACATGATCGTGTCGAGTGCGACGGTTTCCACCTGGCTCTTTTCCTCGATGATTCCGGTCTGGTCTCGGTCGTTCGAGTCGCAGACGAAAAGGGTGCAGAAATCACGATAGCGATCGGCCACGGCCGCCGCGCTCGACTCGCCGGTGAGCCTCTTCAGCAGTCGGTCGGCGGGACCCTTCAGCGCGGCCCCCCCGACGATTGGAGACACGCTGACGACACTTGGATGCTCGACCAACGCCGGCCGAACGCCCGATACCGAAAGGATCGGCTCGATCGATAGATGCGGATTGGACGGACAGACGATGAGGACGTCGGCGCTCGCCACGGCATCCAACACCGCGGGGCCAGGCCGAGCGTCGCCGGTTCCCTCGTAGCGGATCTCCGCGATCTCGGGTTCTGTTCTTTCCTTGACGAAATACTCCTGGAAGTTGAGCTCCCTACCGTCGTCGGTCACGACCATTGTGCGGACCGGATCGTCGGACATCGGAAGGATCCGACCCTTCAATCCAAACGACCTGGCCAACTCGGCGGTCGCCACCGTCAGCGAAGCACCCTCTTTAAGCCGCTGAGTTCGATATATACAGGTCGCCAGATCTTTGTCGCCGAGTCGAAACCAGTTGGCGCGGCCGAGATGACCGAGGGCCTCGACGAAGTGGAATGTGTCGTCTCTTATTCCCCAGCCCCTATCCCTGTCGGCGATCCCCGCGAGCCAGTAGGTACAGATGTCGAGGTCCGGACTGACGTGTACTCCGTAGATCACGGCGTCGTCACCGGTGTTGACAACCGCGGTCAGTTGGGTTGGCTCAAGGACTTCCTGCAGTCCGACGAGGAGCTTTGCCGCCCCCACGCCGCCGGCCAATGCCGTCACTCTCATGCGCGGCAAGGATAGTTCGGGCCGCTCGACCCGAGGCCGTGCTCGGGTAGCCTGCACGCTGTGAATCGACTCGAGAGCCTGTGCGAAAAGGGGGCCGCGGGAGCGCGGCTCGACGATCGAGAGGTCCGTGAGCTCGCCTCCGGAGCGCGACTCGATCCAGAGATGGCGATGGCCGCGGCCTCGGAGCTACGCGATTCCGTTACCGGACCTCGAATCACGTACTCGAAGAAGGTCTTCATCCCTCTCACGCAACTGTGCCGGGACTCCTGCGGCTACTGCACGTTCGCCCACCCGCCCCGCCCCGGAGCTCGCGCCTTTCTGACAATCGAGGAGATCCTCGACATCGCCCGGGCGGGGGAGGCCGCGGGGTGCAAGGAGGCCCTGTTCACCCTCGGCGACAAGCCTGAGCGCAAGTGGACCGAGGCCCGCAACGAGCTCGAGTCGTATGGGTTCTCGACGACGATCGAGTACCTCGCCGCGGCGTGCCGGGCGGTGCTCGACGAGACCGAGCTGTTACCGCACGCGAACCCAGGAGCGCTGACGGCCGACGAGGCACTCACTTTGAGGCCGGTGACGGTGAGCCAGGGCACGATGCTTGAGACCCTCTCCAAGAGGTTGCTCAAAAGAGGCAGGGCCCACTTCGGCGCCCCGGACAAGCGTCCCGAGGTCCGCCTCGCCACGCTCGACGCGGCGGGCCGGGCCGAGGTCCCTTTCACAACCGGCATCTTGATAGGGATCGGGGAGACCTTCGAGGAGCGGGTCGACGCGCTTTTGGCCATTCGGGCATCGCACGAGCAACGCGGTCACATCCAGGAAGTGATCGTTCAGAATTTCCGGGCCAAACAGGACACTTTGATGGCCGCGCACCCCGAGCCCTCGGCGGCGGACATGAGGCTCACCATCGCCCTGGCGCGCCTCATCCTCCCTCCGGACGTCTCTTTGCAAGCTCCTCCCAACCTGACGCCGGACGACTACGGCACCTATCTGGAGGCGGGCATCAACGATTGGGGAGGGGTTTCGCCGGTCACTCCCGATCACGTCAACCCGGAGGCTCCGTGGCCGCACCTGCGCGAGCTCGAGGAGGTAACGGAGGGCAAGGGGTTCTCCTTGCGGCAACGGCTCGCCGTTTATCCACGTTATTGCTCGACGCCGAATGCCCTGACGCGGTGGGCGCACAAAGAGTTGCGTGCCCGCGTCCTGGACGCCATCGACGGAGAGGGCTACAGGAGGACCGACGCCTGGGTTTCGGGAGGCACCGAACCTCCGCCGCGCTCGGCCGAGATCGCACTGGAGCAATCGAGGGCTGGCGCGTGGCGAGTCCCCGGCCGGGTGACGCGCCGTTCGGTGATGACCGCTCTGGACCGTGCCGAGGACGGGGCCCGGCTCTCAGAAGAAGAGATCGCGCTCCTGTTCACGGCGACGGGGGGCGAGGCCGAGCGTCTCTATTCCGTTGCCGATGCAATGCGTCAAGAGCGCGCCGGCGATGACGTTACCTACGTCGTGAATCGCAACATCAACTACACCAACATGTGCTACTTCCGGTGCGGCTTCTGCGCTTTCTCGAAGGGACCGAAGTCGCTCAATCTCCGCGGCGAACCCTATTTGCTGTCTCCAGAAGAGGTCGCTCAGCGCGCTCAAGAGGCGTGGGAGCGCGGCGGGACCGAAGTCTGCATGCAGGGAGGAATCCATCACTCTTTCACCGGCGACAACTACGTCGAGTACCTAACCGCGGTGAAGCAAGCCGTCCCGCAAATCCACGTTCATGCCTTCACAGCCCTGGAGGTGTGGCAGGGGGCCGAGACATCTGGACTGGACGTCGAGACGTTCTTGCGCCGGCTCAAAGAGGCCGGTCTGGCGACCCTTCCCGGCACAGCGGCCGAGGTCCTCGACGACGAGATCAGAGAGATCATCTGCCCCGACAAGATCAATACCGAGCAATGGTGCGAGGTCCATCGGATCGCGCACTCCCTCGGCCTCCGGTCCAACGCGACGATCATGTTCGGGACGGTTGAGGGGCCGGCGAATTGGGCTCGGCATCTGTGTGTGGTGCGCGACTTGCATTCGGAGATCGGTGCCGAGACGGGCGGTCTGTTTGAATTCGTCCCCCTACCGTTCGTTCATATGGCCGCGCCCATCTATCTCAAGGGTCGGGCTCGCAGGGGACCGAGCTTTGAAGAGGCGCTCAAGATGCACGCCGTGGCACGCGTCGCTCTTTACGGCCACATCGACAATATCCAGGTGTCGTGGGTCAAGATGGGGGTCGAGGGGGCGAAGCTGGCTCTCCAGGCGGGGGCCAACGATCTTGGGGGCACGCTCATGAACGAGAACATCTCCCGGGCGGCGGGCGCCGCCCACGGTCAGGAATTGACCCCTGAGGAGATGGAGGCGTTGATACGCTCGATAGGCCGGATCCCGCGGCGGCGGACGACTCTCTACGAGAGTCCTTTGTCCGAGAGGTCGTAGACCGGAACGATCCGAGGCCGCCCTACCAGGAGGGTCTAGTTTTTCCACAATGCGGAGCTTCAATTGGCGCGCACGGCGATGAGGACGACACAAGATCTCCCCGCAAGCCCGCGGGCGAGCGCGCCCGACCCGACCCTGCCCTCGGTTCTGGCCGTGGTGGTCACTCATAACGGGCGGCCTTGGCTCAGGGACTGTCTCGTATCCCTGAACACCCAGACCTACCGGGCCCTGGACGTCCTCGTCGTAGACGACGCCTCGCCCGACTACCGCAGGCCCCCCCACCTGAAGCGCGTTGCCAAGCGCCACCTCCGGCGCCGGCGCTGGGGTTATTTGAGGACCCCCAGACCGTTTGGGTTCGGAGGAGCCATCAACTGGGCCCTGGCGCGCGCCCGCACCGATGCCGACTTCTTCTTATTCATTCACGACGATGCCGCTCTCACTCCCGAGTCGGTCGAGCGGATGGTGGCGCGAGCCGTCGGGGACGCCGCCACCGCGATAGTCGGACCGAAGATCGTCTCGTGGGACGACCCCGCCCGACTCGAGGAGATAGGGATGGCGGTCGATCGTTTCGGTTATCCCTACAAGGGTCTCGAGGAAAACGAGATCGACATCGGCCAGCATGACGATTCTTCCGAGGTCTTTTTCGTGACCTCGACGTGCATGCTGGTGAGGGCGAATCTCTTCAGACAGTTGAAGGGATGGGATTCAACCATGCGCGCCTTCTCGGAGGATCTCGACCTGTGCTGGCGGGCCCGTGTGTTGGGGCACTCAGTCAAGTTCGAGCCGATGGCAAAGGCGAGACATGCGATTGCTCTCGCAAAGGGCCAACGCAAATCGAAGTTCCTGCCTCAGCGTTACTACATCAGAAGGAACCGGTTGCGAGCGATGACGAAAAACGTCTCGGCAATCCGGCTAGTCGCTCTCTTCCCGCTCTTCCTTCTACTGACTCTCGCAGAGATGCTCGGATTCATCGTTCTTCGTCAACCGCGCGAGATCTTGAATCTGGCCCGCGCTCTGGGATGGAACTTCATAAGGCTGCCCGAGACGTTCGCGGCGAGAACACGCGTGCAGCTCAACCGAAGGGTCTCCGATCGTCGACTGCAACGCCTCATGATTCGGGAGACATCGCGTCTGCGCTTTTACATTCAGTATCAGGCAGCGCGGCTCGAAGAGGCATGGGGGCGTCGTGCGGAGTTCGTCGCGGCCCGTTCCACAGAGGCGCGCGCTCTGGGGCGGCGCATGAGGGGCCGCCCGACCCTGATTCTTCTCGGCTCTTTCATCGCTTTTGTTCTGGCTTTTCGCGGTTACATATGGGGCCCGGCGGCCGCGGTCGGGGAGTTGCTTCCTTTTCCCGATCGGCCCACGGGACTGTGGCGCACCTTTTTCTCTCCGTGGCAGGGGGCCGGGCTGGGCCAGCCGGGTCCGACGTCGCCATCGCTGCTGCCACTGGGCGCCCTCCCTCTGCTTTCACTCGGGGCGACCGGGACGGCACAGAAGTTGATGATGCTGGCCCTCGGTGCGATTGCGTTTTGGGGCGCCTACCGTCTGACCTCCGACATCGTCGACCGATGGGGTCGTATCGCGGCCGGGGCCGCTTACGTGGCGGGGACCCTGGGTTACGCCGGAGTCAGAAGTGGGGCCCTCACCGCGCTCGCGTTCGGGGCCGCGGCCCCCTTCGTCCTCCACTCGCTGTTGAGATTGTCGGGATGGATCAGGCCGGCCGGATGGCTCCCGGGACGCGAGATCGCGAAGCTCGCGGCCGGCGCCGGCATATCGGCCGCGTTCGTGCCGGGATCTCTTGTCTTCTATTTCATCGCCGCGGTCGTGCTGGCCGCGTCCCGAGAGATACTCGTCGTGCGCGGGCGGGCCATTCGATCGTTGATTCCGCAAACGGTGGGCCTCATCCTCGGATGGGTCCTGCTGTTGCCGTGGAGCGCGTCGTGGTGGGAGCAGGGTGCACCGCTCGAACGCCTGCGCGGGGACGGCACGTGGAGGTTCTTCGCCGCCCAGTTCGACGGCCACGGGATGGCGTCGGTCCTGGTGGGGCAGACGCCGGATGGACCGGCCCTGTTCGGCCTCGCCCTGCCGCTGTTGGGAATCGTTGCCGTCGGAGTCGGGGAGGGTCAGAGGCGTCGCGTCGCAATCGCACTGTGGACGGTGATCGCGGCGTCCGGCGTGCTCATTTCACTGATGGCGACGGGAACCATTCGCCCCGTCGTTGCCTCTCCCACCGAGGCCGGAGTCCTACCCGCCCTCGCCTTCGCGGGGCTCGCCGGAGTCGCGGTCGGAACCTTTCGGGCCGACCTCCCTCGGCGGGGCTTTGGGCTCGTGCAGGGACTTGCCGTTACCGGCCTGGCGGTGTCGGCATTTCTGATCGCGGCCGGATTGGGACCGGCCGTCTGGCGCGGTGAGTGGGAGCCGGGATCGACGCGCCCGATCGAGCCGCGGGTCCTCAACGAAATCCACGGGCTTCTGGATGCTGAGGCCGAGGCATCCGAGGTCTCCTTCCATGTGCTTTGGGTGGGGGAGCAGTGGGTTCCGGGCGCGCCGAGCGCGGCCCGCCCGCTTCACAATCGAGTCGTGACCGGACCCCGGGGACCCGCGCTCACCGACCTCTTTGAATATGCATCGGGCGAAGGAGAAGCCGAACTCGACCGCATAGTCGAGTCCGTCCAGAGTGGAGCGACCGATCGCGCCGGGGGGTTGCTCGGCGCTTTCAACATCCGCTTTGTCATTCTGCAGCGCGGTCCGACGGAAAAACAGTGGCTCGAGCAGCGTGACCTCGGAGCTATCAGAAGGCACGGGGAGTACCTCTTGTTCGAGAACTTTTCGCAACTGGCGTTGCCCGGCGTCTATGAGGAAGTCCCTCGTTACGCACGCGCCCTGGCGGCTCGGGATCCTCGATTGACTGCCGGAGCTTTGGACTCCAGTCCCGAACCTCTGGAGACGGAGACCGGGTCGCACTACTTCCTGAACGACGTGGTCGGACCGGGGGTTGTTTATCTTCCGGAGTCGTCGGACGAGAGGTGGACCGCGACCCTTCAGGACAGAGAGCTCGACCGGATCGACGCGGGCTGGGCGAACGCATTCGCCGTTCCGGCGGGAGCTTCGGGATCCCTAACCGTCGCCTACGACCGGCCCGGATCTCACCTGATCGTCTGGATCGTGGTCGGCCTGGCCTGGGTTGTCGTGCTCGGTGCGGCGAGTTCGACCCGGCGAATCATGCCGAGGGCGACATGAACGAGCGAGGTGACGCCCGGCCCGGGCTCGGGTCCCCCTTCAAGAGGCGGTCTCTTGCCGGAGAGAGGATGCGTGAGCTTTACCTCGGAGCGGCGCTGGTTGGTGTAATCGCACTAACCGTTCTGGTGGAATCGGCATCGGCTCCGGTGACGCGTCCCGAGGTCATCCAGGTGACCGAGAGCTACGTGGAGCGGGCCACCTTCTGCCCCCCGACCGTGGACGAAGACGGTGCGAACGGGTCCTTTGCGGTCGCCTCCGCCTCCGGAGATGCCACCCCGATCGATTTTGAGACCGCGCGCGGGCCGCTTGAGGAGTCACCTCCTCCACCCGGCTTCGAGGAGTTGGACGCAGGGTCTTTCACGGCCCGGCGGTCCAAGGAGGGAGCGGCCTCGAACGTCGTCGGCTACGGCGAACACGTCGTTGCGGGGGCGGCCGCAACGTTCGAGAGTCCCGCGGAGGGCGCTGCCTCGGCCCGATGCTCCGAGAGCGCTTCCGACAGCTGGTATTTCCCCGCGGGTTCGAGCGAACTCGGCTTCGACGAACGGATCTTGTTGTACAACCCATCGGCCGACGAGGCCGTGGCCTCAGTGAGCTTCTTCACCCCCTCCGGGGATATCTCGCGCGCAAGCCTGAACGACGTTGCCGTGCCGAGTGGAAGTTGGACCGAGATCGAAGTCAACGACTTCGTCAATACGCAAAGGCTTTTGTCGGCAAAGGTTGAGGTCGAGCGCGGACGCATCATCGCTTGGCGGGCCTTGTTCGCCAAACCGGAGGGGGAGCAGCGCGGGGTGAGTCTCAGCCTCGGAGCAACCGAGCCCTCGAACACGTGGTATTTCCCTGAGGGATTCGTGGGGTCGGACGCCGGTGAGACCCTGACCATTCTCAATCCCGGTTCGGAGGAGTCGACGGCCAACGTTTCTTTGTTCTCCTCGAAAGGCAACCTTCGACTTCCGCAGGATCTGCTTCAGATCACCCTCGAGCCGGAGACCTCCCGCAACGTTTCACTGTCGAAAGTGGAGTCGCCCACTGGCGCCGAACTCGAACATGTGAGCGCGGTGGTGACCGCGTCCGAGGGGGCCGAGATAGTCGTCGAACGGACCCTTTCCTTAGCCGGCGTCCCCTATGAGGGCGTCGCAATGGAGGTCGGGTTGACGCGACGCTCGACTCGGTGGCTACTTCCCCCGCCCATTGCGGATTCGGCCGCAAACACACTGGCTCTCTATAACCCGACCGGCACCACCGCCACCGTCGATATTTCGCTGCTGTCGGAAGAGGGGCTTCAAACGAGGGATTCCCTGAGCAATCTGAAGATCAAGCCCGGCCGAAGGCGCCAAACGTTTATTGCTCGCGACGAGTCGCTTTTTGTTGCCGTCGAGTCGGATGCCCCGATCGTGGCGGAGCGCCTGTCCTATTCGGGAGCCGACATCGCCGACACGATGGGGCAGCCTGTAACGGTGCCGCCCAAATAACCCAAAGGCAGTCGATCTCTGACGCAACTTTGAAGAAACAACGGGTCATGCTGCGAGGGCGGCCGGATCCTCTAGGCACCCCTTTCAGAAGCGCAACCCTGGAACCGTGAGATTTGATATTTCAGTCTGACGGAGTCGGGAACCATGCTGGGAGGGCGGCCGGATCCTCTGAGGCATCCTGTGGAGAAAGCATCCGTTTCAAACGGATGCTTTCGGAACAAGCGCAGCGCGGATGCCGAACGAGGAGCGGCCGCCCGAAGCGGTCACATGCGGATGCTTTCGGAACAAGAGCAGCGCGGATGCCGAACGAGGAGCGGCCGCCCGAAGCGGTCACATGCGGATGCTTTCGGAACCAGCGCAGCGCGGGCGCCGAACAAGGACCGGATCTAGGCGGTGCGAACCTTCTCGGTGGCCCGGGTCCCATACTTCTCGGTCGCGCCTACGAACTCTCGGAAGAGGTCCAACTCCACTTTGTCGATGGCGGCCATCACCTCGGGATGCCACTGCACTCCGACGACCCAGGCGCGTTCGGACATCACAACCGCCTCCAGGACCCCGTCGGGCGCCCAGCCGATCTCCTTGAGATCGTCGGCGACGTCGTCCAGTCCCTGATGGTGATGCGAGTTCACGTGAGCGGTTTCTCCGAAGATGCCGGCCAGCACTGTTCCCGGCACGATCTCGACATCGTGGGCGGTGTCCGCCCGCACCCGATCCCGATCGTGATCCAATCTTCCGGGAGTGTCGGTGATGTGCTGGTCGAGCGTTCCCCCGAGTCGAACGTTTAGAAGCTGCATCCCGCGACAGATCGCCAGTACCGGCATGTCGCGGTCCAGCGCCTGGGAGAGAAGGTTGAGTTCGAACTCATCGCGGCGCCGGCTCAGGTTGTAGGTCCGGGCATGGGGTTCTGCGCCGTAGAGAGCGGGGTCTATGTCCCCACCGCCCGTGAGAACGAGCCCGACCACATCATCCGGCAGCGCGGCCTCTTCCGGATCTACATCGATGACCGTTTCCACGTGGTCGGGAGGACTCTCCCCCGGGCCGAGTGAATAGGCGGACATGACCATCGGCGCCCCGCCGGCCTTCTCGACGGAGACAGTGTAGTTACCCGGGAAGCGTGGCTTTAGGTGATTTCTCGGCCACATTCCTGAAATCAAGATTCGGCCTTCGTTGGCGGAGGCGCCGATTCTGCTCAGGTCCCTTTCCTTTCCCATCAAGTCTCTGGCGGGCCGGATCCCCGCCTTCTTTCTATATGAGTAATCGGTGCTTTCCTCGGATGACTTTCGAAATTCTTAATGAACCTCTCTATAAAGCCATAACCCATCTCGAGGGCCGTTCTTTCCAGCATCGGCCTCTCTAGCGTGCTGGGGGGGCGATCGAGCACCTTTTCACCCCTATCGGGGGATACCCGAGGCCTTGGAATTCAATCAGGTGCATGATGCCCGGTGCGTGAGTGAGGTCTCTCGGCAAGCGCGACGACGTCGGCGCCCAATAGGCGGACCCGGGCACCGGGGGGCGGTGCGCCGGGGATGGCCGTCGGCCCCGCCGTCTCGCCGAGCTGGCCTCGACGGAGCGAGACTTGCCCGGGGTGCGCCCGGTCGCCATCGCCCCGCCCCCCTAGTATCGAATTCGCTTGCCCGCAACCCGCAGAGGTGACAGATGACCCAGCGCATGCACTTTGAGACCGCGGCGATCCACGCGGGTCAGGAGCCCGACGCCGCGACAGGCGCAGCAGTTGTTCCGATCTATCAAACGACGACCTACGTCCAGGAGGGCGTCGGCAGACACAAGGGATTCGAGTACTCCCGCACCGATAACCCCACTCGAAGAGCGCTCGAGGTCTGCCTTGCGGCGCTCGAGGGCGTCTCCCACGGCATCGCTTTTGGATCCGGAATGGCCGCGACGACGACGCTCGCGTTGATGTTGAAGGCCGGCGACGTCGTCGTGATCCCCAACGACGTTTACGGAGGCACTTATCGTCTCTTCGCCAAGGTCACCGCCGATCTCGGCATCGAGTTCCGAACCGTGGACATGACCGACATTGGAGCCGTGGAGCGGGCCATGGATAACGCTCGGCTCCTGTTTGCGGAAACGCCGACCAATCCGCTGTTGAAGGTGCTCGACCTGGGTGCTCTGGCCGGCCTGGCCCGGGACGCGGGGGCCTTGTTCGTGGTCGACAACACCTTCGCGACGCCCTATATCCAGAGACCGGTTGAGTTCGGTGCCGACGCCGTTCTCTACTCGGCAACGAAGTACCTGGGGGGTCATTCCGATCTGGTGGCGGGGGCAATCACAACGGACGACGACGATCTTGCGGAACAACTTCGCTTCTTGCAGAACGCCGTAGGAGGTATCCCTGGTCCGTTCGATTCATGGCTGCTGTTGCGCGGCCTCAAGACTCTTGCGATCAGAATGAGGGCTCATAGCCAAGGCGCCGCGCGGGTCGCCGAGTGGCTCGAGGACCACCCTTCCGTCGATCGTGTCTTTTTCCCGGGCCTTCCCTCGTTCGAAGGTCACGACGTGGCGACGAAACAGATGGCCGCGGCGGGCGAACCGCTCTACGGAGGCATGGTGACTATCGAAGTCGAATCCAAACAGCGAGCGCTCGCGATCTGTGAGAACACTGATTTGTTCTTTCTGGGCGAATCACTTGGTGGCGTCGAGTCGCTGATCGAGCACCCGGGGGAGATGACTCACGCGAGCCTGGCGGGCTCGGGGATGGAGGTTTCGGATCGACTCATCCGTCTGAGCATTGGGATCGAGCACCCCGACGATCTGATAGCCGACCTCGACCGAGCCCTCGGCTAAAGCGCAGCCCCCCAAACTTGGATCGGCTGTAACTCCGAGGCCCCTCCACAACGAACTTTCCGTCCCCGGTTTCGAAAACCGAAACGTCAGACGGGAAGTTCGTCGGGAGATCTCAGGCCCCCGAGCGAAGTTAACTGCGCCACACCTACTGATGAAGATTCCGGCTGTCATTGGGGCGTGTCCGAGGTCCAGAAGCAGGCGCCGGCCAAACCTGATCCGGAGCGCAGTTGCTTTGCGCGTGCCGCAGAGCACTACGGGGTATTGGGTCGAGACGAGGCACTAAGCACAGGAATGAGGCCGGCGGCGATTTGGCGCCGAATCCAATCCGGTAAGTGGACAGAGCCCCTACCGGGCGTCCTGCTGGTGGCAGGGTGGCCAGATTCGTGGGAACAGCGACTGATGATCGCTCAGAAGTGGTTGGGTTTCGGCGGTCGCGTTTCACATCGAAGTGCCGCAGCGTTGTTTGGGCTGGATGGGCTGGAGCAAGGCTGGATAGAGCTAACAACGTGCCATAAGCGGACTTCCCCCGGAGGCATGGTCATTCATGAAACGCGCAGGCTTCATCCCCATGACGGAACGACACTCCGCGGCTTTCATGTAACAACCCCGGCCAAGACTTTGCTGGACCTTGGAAGTGTGGTCAATCAAGATACGGTGGAGTTAGCTCTTGAAGATGCGCTGCGACGCAAGGTAACCACGTTGGCCGCCCTCAGATGGCAACTGAGGACCAAAGGAGGACGGGGTATCCGCGGTTCCGCCACCCTCCGGCGACTACTGTCGATGCGCCCCGACGGGTACCAGCCGACAGGCAGCGGCTTAGAAGTGCTGCTCGACCAACTTCTGCGTACTCTTCCTGTTCCCGTCTACGTGAAGCAGCATCCAGTGCAAACAAGGATTGGCACCAAATTCTTAGACTTCGCCTTTGTGAATCGACGAGTTGGCCTCGAGGCCGTCAGCTACAAATGGCATTCGGGCCGGCAAGCGTCGGCGAACGACATTCAGCGCGACCGAGCTCTGCAGGCCGAGGGGTGGCGCATCATTTACGTGACCAAGGAAGATCTTGAGGTCCGGCGCGACCGTTTCATTGAGGATCTGTTCTTGGCCCTGGACCGGCAGATGTAGATATGTTTCACGGTTGAGTCGGATCTGCGTCGATCCGCCAGCGACAGATATAAATATGTTTCACGGTTGAGTCGGATCTGCGTCGATCTCGCAATAGACGCGCGACTACAACGAACTTCCCGTCCCCGGTTTCGAAAACCGAAACGTCAGACGGGAAGAACGAAACCTTTGGCGATCGGCATCCCGAAAGCTGGGACATGTCTGGCGAGGGAGTTTGAAGAGATCAGGCCCGGGATTGGCTCGCCAAAAACTCCAGCAGGTCCGCTCTCGTCAAGACCGCAATGGGCCTCGACCCCTCCGTCACCACGATGGCCTCGGCCCCCCTGGAGAGATCCTCGAACATCTCCTCCACTCCCGCCGAGGCGCGAACCACGGGCAGTGGCGCATCCATCACCTCGACGACGTCGCGGCCCACCGCGTCGCGATCTCTGAAGACACGGTCGAGCAGGCTTCGCTCCTGGATGGAGCCGACGATTTCGGAGATGTGCTGGGGCTTCTCGGAGCGCGCCACCGGCACTTGAGAGATCCCATAGGACTGAAGCAGCTCGATGGCCCGGCCCACTTTCTCGTGCGAGCTCACGACGACGAGGTCGGGGATCCGGGTCTCGAGCCCTCTCTTCTCGGTCACGATCTCTCCAATTCGAGCCTGCGTCCCGGGACGCTCCACGAATCCGTGCTCGAGCATCCAGGACTCGTTGTAGAGCTTCGAGAGATAGCTGCGCCCGGAGTCCGGCAGAATCACCACCACTACGGCTTCTTTATCGAGTTCTCGGCCGACCTCAAGGGCGGCGTGGACGGCCGTTCCTCCGGATCCTCCGACCAGCAGGCCCTCTTCGCGGGTCACCTTTCTCGCGGTGAGGAACGAATCTCGATCCGATACCGTCACCCATCTGTCGACGACCTCCCGATCGAGGGTCTCCGGCCAGAAGTCTTCGCCGATGCCCTCGACGAGATAGGGCCGGGCTTTCTGGCCCGTGTACAGCGAACCCTCGGGGTCTGCCCCCACGACTACGACGCTCGTGCTCTGCTCTTTGAGATAGCGCCCGACTCCTGTGATTGTTCCTCCGGTTCCGACGCCTGCCACGAAATGAGTGACCCGGCCGTCGGTCTGTTTCCAGATCTCGGGCCCGGTGATGTCGTAGTGCGCGTCCGGGTTCTCTTGGTTGAAGTACTGGTTCGGCTGAAATGCGCCCGGAATCTCCTCGGTGAGCCGGTCGGCAACCCGGTAGTAGGACTCCGGAGAATCGGGAGGAACCGCGGTCGGGGCGATCACGACTTCCGCGCCGTAGGCGCGCAGTAAAGAGATCTTCTCCTGGCTCATCTTGTCGGGCATGGTGAAGATGCAGCGGTAGCCTCTGATCGCCGCAGCGATTGCGAGACCCGCTCCCGTATTGCCCGACGTCGGTTCGACGATCGTCCCACCGGGAGCGAGCCGGCCGGCGCGCTCCGCGGCCTCGATCATCCTCAGCCCGATCCGATCCTTGACGCTCCCCCCGGGATTGAGCATTTCGAGCTTGCCGAGGAGCTGGCAGCGAAGGCCGCTACCGATCCGGCTCATGCGAAGAAGGGGGGTATCGCCGACGAGCTCGAGCAAGGAGTCGCGGACGTCCATGGCGAAAGCATCGTAATCCTGGGCCGAGCCGACGCAAAAAGGCTTAGGCGGGCGCAGGGAACCGGCTGGCCGGGCCGAAGATTGTTTCGAGCAGCAAAAAGAGCCCGGCCCGCCTTGAGAGGATGCTTGAGGATGCCTGGTTCGAGCGGCTCGAGGCGGTCCGGGACGCGGTCTGGGGCCGGCTCCCTCCTGGCGGCCGTTTCCGAGGCCTCTCGCCGAATGCACGGCAACCGGCGAAATCACGGGTCGCGTGACGACCCGACCGAATCACGAGGGTCCTCCGAACTTTGGGCGGAGTCGAGGCGTCCGATAAGGGGTATCTAAACCCTGAACAAGGTGGTTTTCCCGGTCTTTGAACTTCTATACGATGATTTCCCGAGCGAGGGGATCAACGATGGTCGAAAAATACGACGATTCTCAGCCTGACTTCGGCGGGGGTACAGAGTCTCCCGCCGGCTCGGGCGCGCCCGGCGACCGCGGCCTGAGCGATCCCCGGTCGGAGACCGGAGACCTGGGCTCCCAGGCACAGTCGACAGGCCCCGACGGCCCCAACGACACCGTCGAAACGCCGGGCTCGGCAGCCCGATCCCGCAAGGGCAGACATCTGGCCTCGAAGGGGGCAAACCGCCGCTTTGTCCCGCGGCTGAAGACGCTTGTAATCGCACTGCTCGTCGCGCTCCCCCTGGCCGCGGCGGCCTCGGTCGCCTATGCCACCTACGACTACTCCGAGGAGTACGAGGGTCGGATTCTTCCGGGAGCGAAGATCGCCGGGGTCGATCTCGCTGGGATGACGAAGGCCGAGGCCATAAGGGCGGTCAAGAAGGCTCTCAGACCCGAGATGCACCGCCAGGTCACCGTCCGCTGGCAGGGCCACAAGTGGAAGGTGACGCCGAAGGAACTCGGTGCTCGGAGCGATGCTCGGGCCGCGGTCGAGGCTGCCGTGGACGCAAGCGGCGAAGCGTCGATGCTCGAGAAGGCCCAGATGAAGTTCCTGGGCAGAGACCTCGACTTCGACCAGGATGTCGCTCTTGCCTACCCAAAAAAGGGCGCGTTCGCGTTCATCGAGGGGCTCGCCCGGGAGTTCAACAGGGAGCCCAAGGACGCGTACATCGACTACTCGACCGGCTGGGTCAAGATCGTCAAGGAGCAGATCGGACGCAAGGTAAACACCGAGGCCAGTGGCAAATCGCTGTTGGGGACCCTCCGATCGGGTCGGAAAGTTGCCTCTCTCGACGTTCGCCGGCCGAAGCCCGAGGTCACCAAGGACGAGTTCGATCAGGTCCTGCTGCTACGCCAGGGTGAGCGCAAGCTGTACTTCTATCAGGACGGCAAGATCACCCACACCTACACCGTTGCCGTCGGACAGCCCGCTTACCCGACGCCGACCGGGCTGTACGAGATAACCCTCAAGCGCTACATGCCGACGTGGGTCAATCCGGATCCCACCGGCTGGGGGAAGGGGATGCCGGCCGTGATCCCGCCCGGAACGAGCAACCCGCTCGGGGTCCGGGCCCTCAACTGGGACGCGGCGGGCATTCGTTTCCACGGAACCGAGAGCATCTATTCCCTCGGCACGGCCGCGTCGCACGGGTGTGTTCGGTTGTCCAACACCGACATCGTCGAGCTTTACGACATGGTGGACGTCGGCGCGCCGATCGTTTCGACGTACTGATCGGGAGGCCTCCTGCCAGAGCGACCTCCTCCTCCGAGTTTCGGCGAAGAGGATCGCAGGCTTTCATACGGAAGCTATCTGCGCGTGCCGGAGCTGCTCGATCTCCAGTCACGTCTCTCGGAGCCCGCGGCTCACGATGAACTTCTGTTCATCATCATCCATCAGGTCTACGAGCTGTGGTTCAAGGAACTCATCTTCGAACTCGAAACCGTCCGCGACGAGATGCTCGAACATCGCGGTGGAAAGGCGCGCCATCTCCTTAACCGAGTCCATGTAATAGAGCGGGTAATGATCGAGCAGGTCGCTGTGCTCGAGACCATGTCGCCTCAGGACTTCCTCGAGTTCCGCACTCACCTTGCGCCGGCGAGTGGTTTCCAGTCCGCGCAGTTCCGCGAGGTCGAGTTTATTTCCGGGCTCAAGGACGAGCGCTACCTCGACCGATTGACGTTGACCGAGGACGAGCTGGCCTCCATCAAACGACGTCTTCAGGAGCCGACTCTGTGGGATGCGTTCTGCACCTATCTCGAGCAATCCGGCCTGTCCATGCCGGCCGGCGACGAGGAGGCTCGGCGAACGAGCCTTCTCAAGATGGCGCGCGACCGGGAGCAGTTCGAGGAGGAGTTCTCGCTATCCGAGGCCTTGCTCACCCATGACGAGTTGTTCGCCCTGTGGCGCCAGCACCACGTCTTGATGGTCGAGCGCCAGATCGGGTCAAAGACCGGGACGGGCGGCTCCACCGGGGCCTCCTATCTCAAGACGACGCTGGACAAGCGCTTTTATCCCGAGCTCTGGGATCTGCGCAGTTACCTCTAGGCGCGGCCCCCGGGGCCCGGGCCCTCGAGACCGTGAAGAAAATATCAACTGAGCGCGAAGAAAGTATAGGAAGGGGGTTTACACCTTAGGGGGGGCCGGGTATGTTCTCCATGTACCTCGTAGAGGTAAGTAGGCTCCGGCCGAAAGCCACTGCGGGGTACATTTTTTTTGGTACTGACTTACTTGACTCACCCATCCGTTTCGATGTTGATGACGAGAGGTTCTGATTCGGCATCTAGATAGGGGTGATCGGGCCAGTACTCGATGTGCATGTGATTCGAGAACTTGGAGTTCGGCACTTGCGGGCGCAGATTTCGGATGTCACTTGCGAGCAAGCGTAGGTGGGTTAGCCGTCCGATGAGTTGGAGTTCATTACCTTCGAGGGCCACCAAAAGGCGCTCTCTGTCATCGAGGGCAATCCGGATAGACCCAACTGGCTCCCAATCACGTCTGTGTTCGGACGGCCCAAATAGATAGGTCGATCCATCCTCAGCTTCCTCAATAAAGCGAGCCAATGAGTTGAGCGCTGCGGCATGGCCGCTAATATCCACTCCAGTATTGCAAGCCTGGGCCGAAGGTAATAGCTGTGTAGCCAACTATTTGGTCTTGCGTTGTCTCTCGCGCTTGCGTTCGTAATCCTTCTGCTTCTTGTCGATCTCCTTCTTGGGCACCTGGACTAGGCGCTTCGTGAGCGATTCGAAGCGCTCGAACGGCGTGGGCGATGTTGATGAAGGCTTTCCCGTCATGCGCTCATCCCCGGCATAGTGGGCTGACCCATCCAGAACGGATCACAAACTTCAACTCCATCGTACTTGCCCCCTACCCATTTGTCGTCCCACCGAAAGAGGTAATCACATTCACCACGAATGGCCGAAGCGAGGTGGACGGCATCAGCTGGCTTAAGGCCGATTTTGCGAGCCAGATCGCGAGCGTGGAGTGCCAGAGATAGGTCAAGTTCTATCCAGATGATGAATTCATGCTGTAGGTACGAATCAATCTTGCCCATCTCATCATCACTGAGTTTCGGGCGATCCTTGTCTTTAAGGACTTCGACCGCGACATACGTGGAGCAGAACACTTGGAACCGGCCTTTTTCGGCATCCTCCAAAATGCGGGTGGCGATTTCGCCCCTGTCTTCTTCGGTTCCGTCCTTCTTGGTGACCTTCTCGCCCTTAATCCATGCGATGAAAACAGACGAGTCGAGGTAAGGCCGCTCTGGCATCACATCACCGTCAGTCACGAAGCTCCCTTATGTACTCTTCAGTAGTCATCTCACCGGTGAAATCAGGAACTAAGCCTTTGAGGTCGCGGGACTTGGGCAGTTTTTCTTCAGGGGGCGCAGGGTTTACCTGAGTTTTTTCCATGCGCACCGCGTGGCCCTGTTTGTTTCTGTAGATGATTCCACTAACGGTAACCCTGGACCCAAACGCTTCCTTGATGCGATCCAGGTCCTCTTCCGCGAACTTGCACCGGACCGCTCGATGAGTAAGAGAGTCGTAGACGTTCACATGAGGAGAACCGCGCAAGCTGATTACTTCTAGGCTTCCCGTTACGGAACCGATCCCTGTAGTCGCCGGAGCAAGGGCCTTTGTCACGTTGACAGCAGCTTGTTCCGTTACTTCCGCCTCAACCTCTTCATCAATATGAGCCACTCTCAATCGCGTGGCCTCGCCCTTATGTGTGAGATTTTGAGCGATCGACTTGACCCGTCCCAATGCGAATTCGGAAAAGTACGGTGGAACCACGCTTTCATGTTCAATCGTGTAGAGCCCACGAACAAAGTTAGCTACTACAAGTTTTTCGGCATATGCATGCTCAGGTTGCCTGGCGCGCGTCTCCAGATCGGCAGTAATCGGGCTATCGGAGCGCAAGCTCCGGATTAC
>JALZEK010000013.1 GCA_030862065.1 Actinomycetota bacterium
GGGCCGCCCCTCTGCTTGTGGCGCCTGAACTGCCCCCTTATACTTCTTCGGCCCCCAATAGGGGGTCGATTTGCGTAAGGAAGGAAAAGCGAACCGATGAGTGAAGCGCAAGACGGGGCTGCGCAAGCCTCGGATGGGGCGTCTCCCCCGGAGGAGACGTTGCCGGACGGGCAGGGCGGTGTGGTGACCCGAACCGCTCCCTCCACGTCGGGGTCGACGTACGCCGGGGGCACCATCGTCGAAAACGACGTCGGCGACTCTCCTGAGGCCCTGATGGCCGCGATCGAGGAGACCATCAAGCCGTTTGGCGATGGGGATCTCGTGGCAGGCGAGATCGTGAAGATCGACAAGGACGAAGTCCTTCTGGATATCGGCTACAAGTCAGAGGGTGTCATCCCCATTCGGGAGCTCTCGATCCGCAACGACATCGATCCCCATGAAGTCGTGTCGGTTGGAGACAAGATCGAGGCTCTTGTCCTTCAAAAAGAGGATGCGGACGGCAGGCTGATTCTGTCGAAGAAGCGCGCTCAGTACGAACGCGCGTGGGGTCGCATCGAAGACATCAAGTCGAAAGATGGAACCGTCGAGGGCCCGGTCATAGAGGTCGTCAAGGGCGGACTGATACTCGACATAGGTCTCCGCGGGTTCCTGCCCGCCTCTCTCGTCGAGATGCGACGGGTCCGCGATCTCCAGCCTTACGTGGGCCAGGCGTTGGAATGCCGCATCATCGAACTCGATCGCAATCGAAACAACGTGGTGCTATCGCGACGAAAGTTCCTGGAGGAATCTCAGGCGGAGCAACGCCAGGAATTCTTGACCTCGCTGCAGAAGGGCGAGGTCCGGACCGGAACGGTTTCGTCGATAGTTAACTTCGGTGCCTTCGTCGACCTCGGTGGGGTGGACGGACTCGTGCACGTCTCGGAGTTGTCGTGGAGGCATGTCGACCATCCCAGCGAAGTGGTCGAGGTCGGTGAGGAGGTCAGGGTTGAGGTTCTCGACGTCGACCTCGAGAGGGAGCGCGTATCCCTATCCCTCAAGGCGACGCAGGAGGATCCGTGGCGTCAATTCGCGCGCAAGCACGAGGTCGGGGAGGTCGTCGAAGGACGCGTTACCAAGCTCGTGCCCTTTGGAGCGTTCATCGAACTCGACGAGGCAATCGAGGGCCTCGTACATATCTCCGAACTCGCCGAGCATCACGTCGAGCGGGCCGAGGATGAGGTCAAGGTCCACGACCGCATCCCGGTGAAGATCATCGACATCGATCTCGATCGACGCCGCATCAGCCTGTCGCGCAAACAGGCGCTCGCGCCGAGTGAAGAGGGAGAGGGGCCCGAGCCCGAGGCCGAGATCGAGCTGGAGAAGGAGGCGGAGACGGAGGCCGATGCACGGGACGCCTCGGAGGCCGCGGGGGTGGCGACCGAAGACACAATCGCCCGGCCCCCGGGCGATGCCGACCTCACCTCGTCCGCCGAGCAGGCGCCAGAGATCGTCGCCGAGCCGTCCGCTCCGGAGACCACCGATGTGGCCGCGGACGCGGGGACGGCCGCGCCGCCCGAGGAGAAAGAAGAGGCAGAGATCGAATCCATGATGGCCCCCGATTCGCCGCCCGAAGGCCATGAGGGGGTTACCGCGTCCGAGGGCGATAAGCCGACCATGGAGGTGAGGATCGCCCAGGAGGAGCCTGCGCCGGAGGCGACGCCGGGCGAGGCCTTGGAGGACATCGTGGAGGAGGAAAGTCCGCCCGTGGAGAGCGAAGGCGAGCCGGTATCGACCGAGGAAGAGGCCTCCGGACCGACCGAAGAACTTGAGCCCGAAGACCGCGCCGGCGAGGAATCCATCGAGTCGATCGTCGAGGATCTAAAGCGCGAGCGGGGCCAGCAGTAACCGCCGGGGCGTCCGATGATGCTTCTGGCCGGCGTCACCGGAGGGATTGGAACCGGCAAGTCCACCCTGGCCGCCCTTCTGGCCGAAAGGGGGGCCCAGATCATCGACGCCGACGTGCTCGCCCGAGAGGCCCTCAAGCCGAGCGGTTCGGCGTGGCACTCGGTCGTCGACCAGTTCGGGGACGAGATTCTCGCAGCGCACTCCATGGAGGTGGACCGCAAGCGCCTCGCCGAAATCGTCTTTAACGATCCCCAGAAGCTGTCGGCCCTCAACGCAATTGTTCACCCCGTGGTCTTCGCCGGGATCGCGGACCGACTCGAGAGCCTCAGCCATACCGACGAGATCGTGATTCTCGATGCCGCGCTGATCCTGGAAACTGGATTCGACCGTCACCTCGATGCGCTGATAGTCGTTGTGAGCGACGACGAGACCAGAACAGACCGACTCAGACGCGATCGCGGGATGACGTTGGAGCAGGTCCAAGCGCGAGTCAGATCACAGGTGGCCGCGGAGAAGGCGGCCGGCCGGGCCGACATAGTGGTGCGAAACGACGGGACCCTCGAAGACCTTGCCGAGGAGGCCGACCGCGTATGGGCACGGCTCGAGGCGTTGAGAGAATCAAAGAATTGACGGTCGAGATCGTCTTTTTCGACGCAGGAGAGACTCTCGTGCATCCCCACCCGTCGTTTCATGAGCTCTTTTCCGCTGTTTGCTCCGAGGCGGGATACGGAATCTCCGCCGACGATGTTGCGACGATTCAAGGCCGTCTCGCTCCGCACCTCGTGGATCTGGCCGAGGAGACCGGGGTGGATAACCCCTCGCTCTCACCCGAGGACTCGGTCACGTTTTGGAGTTATCTCTACCGCAGGTTTCTGCAGGAACTGGGGATAGAGGACGAACGACTCGTGAAGAGTCTGTACGCGGTCTTCTCGACCGCTTCCTCGTACAAGCTTTACGAAGACGCGCTTCCCGCGCTCACAGAACTTCGCGCGTCCGGCTATCGCATTGGTCTGATTTCTAATTTCGAGGAGTGGCTCGAGGAGATGCTCGTGGAACTCGAGGTGGGACATCTCTTCGACACCAAAGTGATCTCGGGGGTCGAAGGTGTCGAGAAACCCGATCCGGAGATCTATCGGCTCGCGCTGCAACGAGCGGGCGTGTCTCCGGGGGCCGCGCTGCACGTCGGCGATTCACCCGGCCTCGACGTCCGACCCGCCCAGAGCGTCGGCATGATCCCGGTGTTGCTGGATCGATGGGACCGCTACTCGGCGGAGGAGGTTCCAAGGATCAGGTCGTTGGAGGAACTGACGACGGTCGTGGCGAAATTCTGATACCCGCGAACGCATCCGACGAGAACCACTAGGCTTCGTCTCCGGCCCCGACCACGGAGTTCATTGCATGGAAGATCTGCCATTTCAGTCTGCGCTGCGCCTCGCCGATTTGATTCGGCAGGGCGAGATCTCACCGGTTGAGATCACGCGGCTTTATCTCGAGCGGATCGACAAACACAACCCCACGCTCAACGCTTTCGTCACGGTGTTGGAGGATGCCGCGCTCCAAAGAGCGGAGCGCGCCGAGTCGCTACTGAAATCGGGCGATGAACTGCCTCCTTTCCACGGGGTCCCCCTGCCGATCAAGGACCTGATGGAGACGGCCGGAGTCAAGACGACCTTTTCCTCAAGGGCCTACGCCGACTTCGTACCGGATAAGGACGCGGCCGTCGTGGCCCGTCTGAAACGCGCCGGCTTCATAGTCCTGGGGAAGACGAACGCCTCTGAATTCGGAACCTGGCCGGTCACGGAATCGGACCTGAACGGGGCATGTCGCAATCCCTGGAACCCGGAGTTGACCTCCGGCGGATCCAGCGGCGGCGCCGGAGCTGCCGTCGCGGCGGGACTTGCGCCCGCCGCCCAGGGCTCGGACGGAGGAGGGTCCATTCGGATCCCGGCGTCGTGTTGTGGTGTCTACGGGATAAAGCCATCGCGGGGCCGCGTCTCTCACGGGCCGCAACTGGGCGAGTTCTGGGCGGGTTTTTCGACGAGCGGCCCCCTCACGCGCTCGGTCGCGGATGCCGCCGCGCTGCTCGACGTCATATCGGGCTACGAACCGGGCGACCCTTATTGGGCCCCTCCGCACGAAAGGTCCTTCGTTGAGGAGACTGGTCGGGATGCGGGCCGGCTGCGCGTCGGTCTGCTCACGAGGGCGATAACGGACGTCCCGGTTGACCAGAAGGTCCTCGATGCGACCGAGGACGCGGCCCGTCTGTTGGAGTCACTGGGGCACTCGGTCGAGCCCATGGAGTCGGATTGGGTCGATCCCGACATCACATCGCACTTCATCAAGGTCGTTCAAAGTTCAACCGCCTATCACGAGGGTCTCGACCTCGAGAAAATTGAGACCGGCAACCGGGCCCTGGCGGAGGCCGCGGAGGGAACCTCGAGCCTCACGTACATACGCGCGCTGCGGGAGCTGCAGGGTTTCACGCGTCGGGTCATCTCGTTGTGGAGGGAGATAGACGTTCTGCTCACGCCGACGCTCGCGCTGCCTCCAGTCAAGGTCGGGTGGATGTTCGAGGAGCCCGACCCCTGGGCCCAGCTCATAAGGGCCGGCATGTTCATGCCGTTCACCCCTCTGGCGAACATCACCGGTCAGCCTGCTGCCTCCGTCCCCCTTTACTGGACGGCGGACGAGATTCCGATCGGGGTACAGCTGGTCGGCCCCCCGGCCGGAGAAGCCGTGCTGTTCCGGCTGTCGGCGCAGCTGGAGGAGGCGCGGCCCTGGGCCCACCGCCGCCCGCCGATCTCGTGATCTGGTTCTGCAACGATCGGGTCGAGGCGGTCCTTGATTCGTTCTTTGTGGATTTGGCGCCCAAATAGGGCTTGAGATCTGCAAAGAACATCTTTAGTGATCTGAACCACTTCACGCCCAGGAGCGCCATGATCCGCTGACGTCATGTTGTCGTCAGACAACGAAATGCGTCGCATAGCGTCTCTTCAATTCGGTGTGCTCCTCAGACATCAACTCATCGACGTGGGCATGACCGAAAAGATGATCCGAACCCGGGTCCGAAACGGCATCCTCAGCCGCTTATATCAAGGTGTCTATTTCATTAATGGGGTGCCTTTGACGTGGGAAGCTCGCCTTCTAGCGACGCAGTTTGCCCTGGGAGAACGAGCGGCGGTCTCCCACCGAGCGGCAGCGGCGCTATTTGACCTGGACGGCTTTTCCAAAGGGGTCATTGAATTAACAACGGGGAATGGCGCAAGTCTCGATCGAAACGGAGTCATTATCCATCGTTCGACTCTGCTGAGTTCGAGCGAGATTCGTGGCGCGGGCAACTACAGAATGACGAAGATCGAGCGAACGCTTGGCGATCTGGGAGCGGTAGTGTCCCGAGACCGTGTAGAGAAGGCGCTCGAGTCCGCCCTTTATCTGGGTCTGACAACCCTTCCCCGGCTGGCCGATTGGTTCGCTCGATCCAGACGAAGGGGTCTCAGGGGTGTAGCGACGCTCGCCTCGTTGCTTGAAGAGCGCGACCCGTCGCAGGCTCCGGCCGAGAGCTTCTTCGAAACCGATTTCTACCGGTTGCTGAAGGACTCGCGCTTCTGGGCTGCAGAGTTTCAGTTTGCAGTCTTCGATGCGCTGGGTTTCATCGGGAGACTCGATGTGGCGTACCCCGATAAGAAGGTGGGCGTCGAAGCTCACAGCCTCCGCTGGCACTCGCCGAGGGAACGCGTCAAGCGCGACGCCGAACGACACAACAGGCTGACAGCGGCAGGGTGGCGGGTTCTGTACGAGACGTACGAGACGCTCAACCGTCGACCCCACGAGATCCTCGATCGGCTCGGCTCCTTACTTGATGGGTGAACCGAGCGAGCAGGCGCGGGGGTTTCCAAGCGAACTTTGGGGCCAGGCCGCCCTCTGCGGGCACTTGTAGAACAAAGAACGCCCGGGACCGGTTCGGGCTCGGATCAAAAGTGTCGCGCCCCCTAACTACACTGGGCTCCGTGCCCCCCTTCAAGGTCGTAGCCGAATTCCATCCTGCCGGCGATCAGCCGCAGGCCATCACCGGCCTGGCCGAGCGCGTTCTGCGAGGCGATCGCTTCGCCACGCTCCTCGGCGCGACGGGAACCGGCAAGACGGCCACCATGGCCTGGGCGACCGAGCAGATCCAGAAGCCCACGCTCGTAATCGCTCCCAACAAGTCGCTCGCGGCCCAGTTGTGCAACGAGTTCAAACAGTTCTTTCCCAACAACGCGGTCGAATACTTCGTCTCTTATTACGACTACTACCAACCGGAGGCCTACGTCCCGTCGTCGGACACCTACATCGAGAAAGACTCGTCGATCAACGACGAGATCGACCGGCTTCGCCACGCGGCCACCAGCGCACTGCTCCAGAGAGAGGACGTCTTGATCGTCGCCAGTGTGTCGTGCATCTTCGGGCTGGGATCTCCGGAGGAGTACCTTCAGCAGATCGTCGACGTGGCCCGGGGCGGAACCGCCGACCGAGACTTCATCGTCCAGAAACTCGTGGACATCCAATACGAACGCAACGACGTGAACTTCATCAGGGGCAAGTTCCGCGTTCGCGGTGACACGATCGAGATCTTCCCTGCCTACGAGGAAAAAGCCGTTCGCATCGAGCTCTTCGGCGACCAGGTGGATCGCATCATCGAGCTCGATCCGCTCACCGGCGAGATCACTGGCGAACTTGATCACGTGACGGTCTATCCGGCCTCCCATTACGTGGCCTCGAGGACCCGGATGCAGAAGGCCATCGGTGCCATCGAGAGGGAGCTCTTCGACAGGCTCAAGGTGCTGCAGAGCGAGAACAAATTGCTCGAGGCCCAGCGGCTCAGGATGCGCACGGAATACGACCTCGAGATGCTGCGGGAGGTCGGGTTCTGCAACGGGATCGAGAATTACTCGCGGCACATCGAGGGGCGGGAGCCGGGGTCGAAGCCGAACACCCTTCTCGACTACTTCCCCGATGATTTCCTCGTGGTCCTCGACGAGTCCCACGTGACCGTTCCGCAGCTCAACGGGATGTACGAGGGCGACATGTCGCGCAAGCGGACGCTGGTCGAGCACGGTTTTCGGCTCCCGAGCGCCCTCGACAACAGACCCCTTCGATTCGACGAGTTCCTGGAAGCGGTCAGCCAGGTCGTCTTTATGAGCGCGACGCCGGGCCCGTTCGAATTGCGCATGTCCGGCCCCACCGTCGAGCAGATCGTTCGGCCCACCGGCCTCGTGGACCCGGAGGTCATTGTGCGTCCTACCAAGGGCCAGATCGACGACCTCATGGAGGACATCAGGACTCGGACCGAGGCCGGACGGCGCGTCCTCGTTACGACGCTGACCAAGAAGATGGCCGAGGACCTGACCGATTACCTGCTCGAGTCCGGAGTGCGGGTTCGATATCTGCACTCCGATATCGACACCGTTGAGCGGATAGAGATCATCAGAGATCTACGGCTTGGGGAGTTCGACGTTCTCGTAGGGATCAACCTCTTGCGCGAGGGACTCGATCTTCCGGAGGTGTCCCTGGTTGCCATTCTCGACGCCGACAAGGAGGGATACCTCCGATCACAGACGTCGTTGATTCAGACCATCGGCAGGGCCGCTCGTAACGTGGAGGGACAGGTGATCATGTACGCGGACGAAGTTACACAGTCGATGCGTAAGGCGATCTCCGAAACCCAGCGACGCCGCCAGATTCAGCTGGAATACAACAACAAGAACAACATCGATCCGCAGACCGTGCGCAAGGCCGTACACGACATCCTGATCGAGGGCATGGGACGGCGCCGGGACGTCACGGTCCCCGATAAATCGAAGAGCCGCAGGAAGGAGGCCTTCGGGGGGAGTCCGGATGAGCTCAAACGTCTGTTGATGCAGCTTCAGGAGGAAATGCACCAGGCCGCGGAGGACCTGCGTTTCGAATACGCGGCCCGGATCCGCGACGAGATCGCGGACCTGCGCAGGGAACTGAGAGAGGTCGGCTGATAGGGGATACTCCCAACGTGGAAGCGGCCGATCTCCTCTTGGTCCTCTCGGTGATTCTGTTCGCGGCGATGCTGGCCCTGGCGCTTTGGGGTGCAAAGGTGATTCGACCCGAGGCACGGTTTCGGGCTCGGCTCGGAGTAACGGGGGTCGATGGAACCATCGGCCGTAGGGCAGGCCTCGTGGCGTGGCCGCTGATAGGGCTTTTCGTTCTCCTCGGAGGAGTCCTCTCTTCTTCGGCCCGCTGGCTGGCCGTGCTGATCCTCGTGTTCCTCCTCTTCATGCAGTACGTCTCGATCAGCTCCACCGCTCGTCTGTAAGTTGCTTGGCCCGAGACCGGAATGACTGGGCCCGCGCCCGCGGCACATCCTCAACCTGGATGAGGTTTCTTCTGTGACGAGATTCTGCGGTCTCAGCGCCGAGTGGTGGCTCACTTGCGTATAGCGCAACTCAGGCACCACTCGGCCCTGTGCGCGTCACGTCCGGATGCCAGGTCGGTCGTCCTTGAGGATGTTTCTCAACTCGTCGGCGCAGCGATCGAGATCGTCCTCGTTGTTGAAGAAGTGTGGAGAGATCCGTAGAGCGTCGGCCCGGCTATCGAGAACGATGTCTTTCTCGAACAGTTGGTGCAGCACTCGCTCGGCTCCCGCGCGTCCGCCGGGCACCCGCACTCGCACGAGACCACCCCGGCGGGTGGCGTCCCGAGGGGTGAGGATCTCAAGAGAAAGGTCGTCGAGTTTTTCGATGAGACCGGACGTCAACTCGATACTTCGGCGTCGTATGTTCTCGACCCCGACCTCGAGGATGATCTCCATCCCTCCCGCAGCCGTCCACGCCTGCGGAAGCGCGTAGGTGCCCGTCTCGAAGCGTCGAGCGTCGTCTCGACGGCGGAGGCGGGAGCGATCGAAGTCGAAGGGGTCCTTAGTTCCGAACCACCCCACGACTAGAGGCTCGAGACGTGGCGCGAGATCGTCCCGGCAATAGAGGAAGGCGATGCCCTGGCCACCGCACAACCATTTCAGCGCGCCGGATAGAAGGAAGTCGATGCCGAGAGAATGGGCCTCGAGCGGCAATACCCCCGTGCCGTGAAAATCGTCGACGACCACGAGCGCCCCCGACTCGTGTGCCGCGGTCACGATGGGCTCGAGGTCGACTATCCACGAGGATTCGAAGAACACTCGGTTGACGTTGACGATGGCGGTCTGCTCATCGATTCTCTCGACGAAATCCTCGGGATCCACACGCACTCCATCTGGCGAAGGGATCACATCGAGCTTCGCTCCTCTCGTTTGTTGGGCCCTCCACACGTAGTGATTCGTGGGGAAGTCCATCTCCGTCAGCACCACCTTGGAGCGTTCGTCGAAGGACAGGCAGGACGCGATCGACGAGAGCCCCGACGACACGGACGGAGCGATTGCGACCTCGCCGGGGTCGGCGCCGACGAGCTCGGCGAACTGCTTCCTGCACTGGTCGAGGCGCGGAAAGGCGTGCCCGAACCAGAGCTCCTCGGGGCCGAGGCGCTGCCACAGGTCGAGGTGTTCCTCGGCGAGCCTTCGGCTACGGGTCGAGAGGGGGCCGAGCGAGCCCGAGATGAGATAGGTGCGAGCCTCAACGACCGGGAACTCGGCCCTGTAGGCGGCGACCTCGGCTGGGTTCATCCACCCGAGCCTACGAAACGCCCGGCTGCACCCTCCGGCACGACGTGGCTCGGCCTGGGTTGGCGGGTCTTCTGGGGGCGGCGGAGTTCCGTGGCCCGATAGTTACAAGCGCGTCGTTTACCATGCTCCAGACATGCCGACGCCCGTCTCGGAGGGGTCCGCAGGGGCGCTCGTCGTCCGGGGGGCCCGGGAGCACAACCTTAAAAACATCCACCTCGAGCTGCCGCGCGACGCGCTGATCGTGTTCACCGGCATCTCCGGCTCGGGGAAGTCGTCGTTGGCCTTCGACACGATCTATGCCGAGGGTCAGCGCCGCTACGTCGAATCGTTGTCCGCTTACGCCCGCCAGTTTCTCGGCCAGATGGACAAGCCGGACGTCGACTTCATCGAAGGCCTTTCGCCGGCCATCTCGATCGATCAGAAGTCTGCCCCCAAAAACCCGCGTTCGACAGTGGGAACGATCACCGAGATCTACGACTACATGCGTCTCCTCTTTGCCCGGATCGGGCGACCCCACTGCCACAAGTGCGGTCGGCCCATCGCCCGCCAGACCCCCGAGCAGATCGTCGACCAGGTGCTGGAGCTGCCGGAGGGCACCCGCTTCCAGGTCATGGCCCCCCTGGTTGCCGGTCGCAAGGGAGAGTTCACGACGTTATTCGAGGATCTGTCTCGCAGAGGGTTTGTCCGAGCCCGCATCGACGGAGAGGTCCGGGAGCTGTCCGAGAAGATTCGGCTCGACCGCTACTTCCAGCACGACATCGACGTGATCGTGGACCGGCTGGTGATCAAGAAGGGGATCGCGGGACGGCTCGCCGACTCGATCGAAACCGCCCTGAAGCTGGCGGAGGGGGTTGCCGCAATCGACGTTGTGGACGGTTCGTCCGAGGACATCATGTTCTCGCAGGATTTCGCCTGCATCCATTGCGGCATCTCTTTCGATGAGTTGGCCCCCCGCAATTTTTCGTTCAACTCTCCCTACGGAGCCTGTGAGAGGTGCGACGGACTGGGCACCCATCTCGAGGTCGATGCCGAGCTGGTCATCCCGAACCCGGACCTCTCGCTGGACGAGGGAGCCATCGCGCCGTGGTCTGGAAAAAGACTGGAGTACTTCGACAAGCTCCTGAGCTCGGCGGCCAAGACTTTCGGGTTCCGCACGGATGTTCCGTTCAAAAAACTATCCAAGAAGGCTCAGCAAATCATCTTGTTTGGATCCGAGGACGAAGATGTACACGTTCGGTACCGCAACCGCTACGGGCGGATACGGTCGTACTGGACGATCTTCGAGGGCGTTGTGTCGTGGATGGAACGACGTCGCGACGAAACCGACTCGGACTACGCACGGGAACGTTACGAGCAGTATTTCCGAGAGGTTCCCTGCCCGAAGTGCAAGGGGGCTCGACTTCGACCGGAATCACTCGCCGTGACGGTCGGCGGTAAGAACATCTTCGAGGTCTGCCAGTTGTGCATCGGGGACGTGGACGATTTCCTTCGAAAGCTCGAGCTCAATGATCGTGAGACCACGATCGCCGAGCGATTGCTCAAGGAGATCCATTCCCGACTGGGTTTTCTTCTCGACGTCGGTCTGGATTACCTCACGCTCGCCAGGAACTCGGCGACGCTGGCCGGAGGAGAGGCGCAGCGGATCAGGCTGGCAACGCAAATAGGGTCGGGGCTGGTCGGGGTTCTTTACGTTCTCGACGAACCGTCGATCGGCTTGCACCAGCGCGACAATCGCCGTTTGATCGACACGCTCGTCCGGCTGCGCAACCTGGGCAACATGCTCATCGTGGTGGAACACGACGAGGACACCATCCTGGCGGCCGACCACGTCGTTGACATCGGCCCAGGGGCCGGGGAGCACGGTGGCGAGATCGTCCACTCTGGCTCTCTTCAGGATCTGCTCGACCACCAGACCTCTCTCACGGGTGACTACCTCTCCCGTCGGAGATCCATCCCCGTGCCCAGACGTCGCCGTGAGCCGCGCGGCCACCTCGTCGTCAAGGGAGCGCGCCAGCACAACCTCCAAAACATCGATGTTGCGTTCCCACTGGCATGCTTTGTCGCGGTAACGGGAGTCTCGGGCTCCGGGAAATCGACTTTGGTGGACGAGGTCCTTTACCGGGGCGTTCATCAGAGGCTCAACCGACAGGCGCGACTCGTGGCGGGCCGGCACAGGCGCATCGACGGTTTGGACCAAATCGACAAGGTGATCGATATCGATCAGTCTCCGATCGGCCGGACACCGAGATCCAATGCGGCGACCTATACGGGAGTCTGGGACCACGTTCGCAAGCTCTTCGCCAAAACACCAGACGCGCGCCGCCGCGGATACCAGCCCGGGAGGTTCTCGTTCAACGTCAGAGGAGGGCGCTGCGAGGCATGCTCCGGGGACGGGACCATCAAGATCGAGATGCACTTCCTTCCCGACGTTTACGTCCCCTGCGAGGTGTGCAAGGGAGGGCGGTACAACCGGGACACACTCGACGTGACGTTCAAGGGCAAGAACGTGGCCGAGGTCCTCGACCTGTCCTGTGAGGAAGGGTGCGAGTTCTTCGCCAACCAGCCGCCCATCGCCCGCCACCTGCAGACCCTTGTCGACGTAGGACTCGGCTACGTGCGGCTTGGCCAGCCGGCACCCACCCTGTCAGGGGGCGAGGCCCAGCGGGTGAAGCTGGCCAGCGAGCTGTCGAAGCGGGGCACCGGGCATACGATCTACATCCTCGACGAGCCCACCACCGGCCTTCACTTCGAGGACATACGGCGGTTGCTGACCGTCCTCAGCCGGCTCGTCGACCAGGGGAA
>JALZEK010000070.1 GCA_030862065.1 Actinomycetota bacterium
AGTAGATAGTTTGTGCGATCGAGATCCGGCACCGGGATGAGATCGGGTCTCCCGAACATGAATCCGCACGAGACATGCTTTGGCATCTGATCGACGGTCGCGGCCGAGTAAAAGTTCTTGGAACCCAGCGCTCTGATCAATACGGGCAGAAGTACCGTCGCGGAAAGACTGTGAACTGTCGGGTTACCGGCGTACATCGCAACGGCGTCCTTTCCGCCTTTCTCAATTACGGAGGAAAGGCCGCGTTCAACGGCCGCGAAGGCCTCCTCCCAGGTCGCTTCCCGCCAATCGGCGCCGTCCCGCAGGAGCGGAGAGCGCAGGCGATCGGGATCCTCCTGGAGATGCTTGACGGCCGTCCCCTTGGGACAGATGAAACCGTGGCTGAAGACGTCGGCGCGATCTCCACGCACGCCGGTGATACTTCCGTTATTCGTCGTGATCGCGAGTCCGCAGGTGGCTTCACAAAGCGGGCACGTACGAAAATGAGTCGTCGCCGCAATCACTCCTTATTGACTGGAGCCGATGTTGCCCGAAGTGACGAGCCTATAGCCAAACCCCGGGCGACAAAGTGGTGTCGCCCGGTCCTTCTGACCCCCTACTTCTCGCCGGCGATTTCGGCGCGGACCCGCCGTGGCAGCCCATCTATGACGAGGTCGTATGAGTCGTCTATCCATTCCCGAACCAGACGATCCTCGATGGTGCCGTTCAGCGTGACGGTGTTCCAGTGACGTTTGTTCAAGTGATAGCCGGGCTTGACAGCATTGTGGGAGGCCCGGAGGACCTCGGCGATCTCCGGCTCGCACTTCACGCTTACCGTGAGTGGATCCGCCTCCTCCGCGATGATTGCGAAAATCTTGCCTCCCACCTTCATTACCAGGACCCCCGGCCCGAAGGGATGACCGTCGCTAACTCCGGGTTTGGCCAAGCAGTGATCGCTCAAGGATTTCAGGTTCATTGTCGCGACGCGACGTCGGCCGTCGACCAGTCGAGGAGGTCGATACACGCCCCAGCTTGAAAGAGGCAGCGGCTCAGAGCACGTACGTAAACGACGCGGGGCGCGCGTCTTCCACCGTGGGCGACGATCGCGACGTTCCCCATTACCGGGGCCGGGCCGGACCTGTCCGGTCTGATCCCGGCACCAGGTCCTTTCTGAAGTCCTCGGGCGCGGTTCGCACGGGCCCGACGGGAGTTCCCGATCCCGGTTCGGGGGGTGGTTGCTCGGCGCCCGGACCGAGGTGCCGGCCCGCATCGGCGGGATTGCGGATCCCGAAACCGTTCACCGTCGCGCCGGCGGCCATGAGTCCGGCTGCCACCAAAATCGCGAGATGAAACGCCTCCGTCGAAGCTTCCTTGGCGGCGGCGGCGACCTCTGGCGAGACGTTCTCGGAGGGCGGATTGAGCGGTGCCACCGACTCACGGAACTCGGGGGAGGCGGTATCGACCCCCGGGACGCGTTCCCCGATCGAACCGTAGAAACTCGAAGCGACGGCGACAAAGATCAGCGCGTTCACGAGCGGCGATCCCACTCGAGAGATCGCGTTGTTGATTGCCGAGGCCACTCCGGAGTTTCGCTCCGGGACAGAGGTCATCAGGGCCGTTGTCAAAGGGGCGACCATCACGCAAAGTCCGATCCCGAAAACGATCAGGCCGGGCAATAGATCGGTGAAGTAGTCGGTCGGCGGGAGAAACGACGACGACTCCCCACCGAGCACCCATCCCTCGCTTTGGGCGGGGATCCGCGCCAGCCACAGCAGCCCTAGCGCCATGATGGCGGGACCGACCGTCATGAACAGTCGGGGACCGAATCGCGCGGCAAGTTTGCCGAACCTCGACGAAAACAGCACCAGGAACAAAGAACCGGGTATGCCCGCGATCCCCGCAGCCTGTTCGTTGTAGCCGAGAGTCCCAATCATGAAGATCCCGAGGAACGTGAGCGAGACATACAGCGCTCCGTAGATAACGAATGTCGAGATGTTTGTCACCGTGAAGTTCCTCGACCGAAAGAGTTTCGGAGGGACGAGTGGGTCGCTCCGTCGGGTCGTCAGGACGGGAAACGCCACGACTGCGATGGTCCCCAGGGCCAAACTCACCAGGGCGATGGGCTCCGTCCATCCATGTTGTTGACCGCGTATGGTCCCGAACGCGAGTCCCCCAACAGCGACGGCCACGACGAGCGACCCGAGCCAGTCGAATCGTCCCGTAGCGTCCTCGTCACGAGACTCCGGGACGTATCGAGTCGTCGCAAGGTACGCGATCAGCAGGAACGGCAGATTGATCAAGAACGCCGCTCGCCACGAGATGGTGTTGACCAGCAACCCACCGACAAACGGCCCGAGGATCGTTGTTGCGGCGGAGGCTCCCGCCCACACGCCAAACGCCCGGCCCTGCTCCTCACCCTGGAACGAGGCTGTGATGATGGCGAGTGATCCCGGCACGAGGAGGGCGCCGGTCGCGCCCTGAAGAATTCGAGAGGCGATCAGGAACTCCATGGTCGGGGCAATCCCACAGAGCAGGGAAGTCGCGGCGAACCCCGCGAGACCGATTGCGAACATCCGCCTCCGCCCGAAGTAGTCGTTCAACGCCCCGGCCAAGATGAGCAACGCGCTCAACGTCAGGAAATAGCCGTTCGCGACGTATGACTGCGCCTCGAGGGTGCCGAACAGGTCGGAAGAAAGCTCCTCGCCGATCCTCGGCAAGGCAAGGTTCACCACCGACGTATCGAGGAAGACGATGCCCGAGCCGAGGACGACGGCGACGAGCGTCCACCGCTTCCGGACCGGGGTGAGGGCGGAGTTCTCGGCCCCCGCCTCTGATTTGCTCACCGAGCGGTCACATCCGCTCCACCCACTGGGCCCGCCACTCGGGGGCGGGGAAAGGCTGGCCGAAATATCCGGTGTCCTTAGCGACCTTCCCGTCGCGCGTCTCGATCACGCTCACTCCCAGGTAGCGGCTGCCGTCGGCGTAGGTCAAATCGACCTCGATCACGGCAAGGTTGCCCTCTCCAACGACGCGGCGAAACGTCATTTCGGGCATGCCTCCCGGAAAGTTCTTGTTGATGGCAAGCGCGTTGTCCCGCCCGACGATGCGCTCGCCCGACTGAGGCCATTCCTGGACGTACTCATCGTGTAAATAACCGCGAGTGGCGTCCCAGTCCCCGGCGTTCATTGTGTCCCAAAAGGCCCGTGCCACCTGAGCTGCGTCCTGCTCACCCATCTCTGCCTCCTCCCGAATCGGACGGGGATCGAGGCTACGCCTCCGTCGGAGGACAGGCAATAGCGAGCAATGGTCCTCCGGTAAGGTCACCGCGACGGAACGGAGATCCATGAGCAACGCAACTATCTATCACGACGCACGCGAGCGGATTACCCAACTCGCCAAGACCGCCGACCCCAAAACGCCGGTGCCCACGTGTCCCGGGTGGTCGGTCAAAGACCTCGTCGCCCATCTTTCCGGTTCTCTCGACGCATACATTTCCGATCGCCTTGAGGGAGCCAGTTCGCCGGCCTGGGGTGACGGGCAGGTCGAGGAGCGTCGTGACCTTTCCTTGGAAGAGTGTCTCGGCGAATGGGAACGAAACGCGAGTCGGGCCGATGAAATGTTGGAGTCCCGTCTGGGGGCCGTCGCCGTGGCCGACGTTCTCGCCCACGAACAGGACATCCGGACCGCCTTGCATCGCCCGGGTCACCGCGACGGTGAGGGAATCCTGGCCTCGGTGGAACTGGCGTTGCGTTTCGTCGAACAAAAGATGCAAGCATCAAACCTGCCCGCTTTGAGGATCGTTACCGAGGACCTCGACAGGCAGATCGGAGGCGGCGAAGCGGCGGGGACACTCAACGCCTCGACCTTTGAGTTGTTCAGGTTGCTACACGGACGACGCAGCCCGGCCCAGGTGCGGGCTCTTGATTGGGACGGCGACCCGGAAACCTGGATAGATGTCTTGTTCCTCTTCGGCCCGACCGCTTACGACATCCACGAATAGACAGAGCGGTTCCCCGAAGGAGAACTCGTTCGCCCGGGAGCGGCGCTACAAAGCTGCCGTATCGAGTTCTATGGTCGTCGGGACTGCCCGGCGCACGGCGTCGCCTACCGGGGAATGCTTGTCAGCCCACTCGACGATCTCCCGCAGCTTGTCCTCCGAGGCCCCTGTCGCGGTCATCTTGACTCTCACCCGCGTGCTCAAAGGGCCCGCCGGTATCTCATCATCCAATCCCAGAAGACCTCGGTCGTCCGATTCGCTGTCCACCGTCACTTCCAGAGCTTCGACTTCCACTCCCTCTTGTGCCGCCCTCATCGCGATAAGGGTGGCGTCGCACGTGGCGAGGGCCGCCCTCATCATCCAGCCCGGCGTGGGGGCCTCCGCGGCACCGCCGACGCCCTCGGGCATATCCGTTAGGAGGTCTCCGCTCGGGGTCGTCACTTCGCATCGAAGGCCGTCGCTCAACCGAGCGGTCACGGCAGAGTCCGTGTAGCGAGCTTCCGCCGGATTGTCGGTGAGGTAGCTGCAGGCAGATTCGATCGCGCTCCGTATCCGTTCCGTCGACAAGATGACCTCCTCGGTCGGGTCCGCCCAAGGCACCCTAAAGGACGGCATACGAATCTTGCCGCTCCTCGGTTCGCTTCCTATACTGCGACGATTTAGGGGCGGGCCCACGAGCAAGGAGGAGAGATGGGATTCTTGGCCGCAGCTGCATTTCCGGTCCTTCCCGGCCAGTCGGAGCGAGTACGAAAGTTCGGCGAGGAACTGCAGCCAAATATCGACGAGTTCGAGCGTCTGAACAAGGAAACCACCTTCACAAGGTTCCAGGTTCATCTCCAGGAGGGCCCCGAGGGCGATCTCGCCATCTTCGTCTTCGAAATAGAGGACCCGAGCAAGGCTCGCAGTTCGTTCACGGACTCCGCTTACGACAACTGGTGGCTCGACTACCTGAGGGATGTCTTCGGTGTCGATCTCCGGGCGATGCCGGAGGTCCCGGACGCACCTCCGCCGACGTTCGTATGGCCGCCGCCTTAGATCCCACTCGCGTGTGACGCCCAGTCGCTCTTCGGCTGTTGCTCTGTGAAGCGCCAGTAGCGCTATTCGCATCTGGAGCTTCACAGACGGAACTGAGATCGAAAACTCGCCGATCGCCCGGACCGACGTGTGGGCGTCGTCACTACACTCTCCGATATGGGATGGATGGACGACGAGCCCGTCCGCGGCGGCTATCCGGACCCTTCGCTGCTGGCGATGTCGGGTCTTGATCGCATGAGAGCGAGCTTTCGCGGGCAGATGCCGCCCCCGCCCATCCATCACCTCTTCGGTCTGACGCCGGTGAACGCGGGGGCCGCGTCGGTGACGTTCAGCATGCCGGCAAGCCCGTGGCTGCAGACCGGCGCCGGCGTTTTCTTGGCAGGTACCGCAGCGTTGGTGGCGGATGCGCCCCTGGGGGGATCGGTTATGGCTCCGTTGGGTCCGGGTCAGATCATCATGACTTCCGATCTGTCGTTCAACTTCCTGCGGCCGGTCGGCGTCGACAGCGGTCATCTCATCGCGCGGGCCCGCCCGATCGAGATCGGATCGCGCCTCGGTGTGGCCGAAGCCCTCGTCGAAGACGGTCATGGGCGAGCCGTCGCCCACTGCACGACCCGTTGCTTCATCATGTCGCTCGACCCGCCCGACGGGCCGTCGGAACCGCCGGGCGTCGAGGTGGCGACCTACGACACCCCAGACCCCTATCTGCGCCCGACTCCCAGGCTGCCCATCCCGGTAGAGACGTGGGAGCAGACGACCTTCGTCGAGATCATCGATCGCCAGAATCGAGGCGAGTTCGAGCCACCCCCCTTTTCCCAGCTGTTCGGCATCACCGAGCCCACCGCCGGCGAAGGGCGATTCGGGTCCTCGATGATTCCGACGGGCTGGCATACGAGCCCCGCGGGCTCGGTCTACGGTGGAGTGATCGCGTACCTTGCCGATTCGGTGCTCACCGGGGCATTCAGCACGACGCTGTCGACGACCGAGATCGCGGCTCCGCTCGATCTGAAGGTGCAGTTCCTGCGGCCCATTTTTCCGGACGGACGCAAGTTGACGGTAGAGGCCAAAGTAACGCACCGGGGCCGAAACTTCGCAGTTGCTCAAGCTCGGATCGTGAACGCCGATGGCAAAACGGTCGCGTTGGCGACCTCCTCCGCCACGATCATCGCCGGACGCTCGTGGGGCTCGTTCATCGTCGCCGATGAGTCTCCGATCCCCGCTCCGTGACGCATAGACATTCGATCTCGGCACGGGCGGTTCTTTGTGTCTCAGGCGCCCAATCCGGGCGGTGGACCCACAAAGAAACTTCAGTCTCGTTCCGGAGTCTTCGTGCAAACCACGGCGAGGATGATTGATTCGTGGAGAGATCGGTGGAACTCCGGGTCTACGCCGAATTGAACGATTTTCTGTCTCCCGATCGACGGTTCGTGTCTTTTCGCCAACCGCTCGGGATAGGCCAGACGGTGAAGGACCTGATCGAAGCCGCCGGAGTCCCCCATACCGAGGTTGACGCGGTGATCGTCAACGGCACGTCGGTTGCATTCGATCATCGTCCCCGAGAGGACGATGTGATCAGCGTTTACCCCGTATTCGAGTCCTTCGACATATCTTCGATAACCCGTCTCAGACCACAGCCTCTTCGCGAAACGCGGTTCGTTGTTGACTCCAATCTCGGCGGACTCGCGCGATATCTACGGATGCTCGGCTTCGATGCTCTCTTCCGAAACGATTTCGCCGACGACGAAATAGCAAGGATCTCGGCCAGCGAGAACAGGCTTTTGCTCACGCGCGACGTCGACGTGCTGAAAAGAAAGGAGATCACTCGCGGCTACTACGTCAGAACGACCGAGCCGATCGACCAGGTAACGGAGATCGTTCGTCGCTTCGACCTCGCCGACGGACTGAACCCGTTCTCGCGCTGTCTCGAATGCAACGAGCCCCTTAAGAAGGTCTCCTTAGAAGACGTCAAGGATCAGCTGCCCGAAAGGGCTGCCCGCGAGTACCAAACGTTCACTCAATGTCCCGTCTGTGAACGCGTTTACTGGGCGGGCTCTCATCACGCGCGGATGAACAAGAAGGTAGCTGAGATCCTGCATCGAGCCCGGGCGGAATCCCAGAGAGACGGAGTTACGCAGGAATAATACCGCCGAGCCACCACGAAGGGTCCGGGATGGCTCGGCTACGAAAACAGACTCGCGACTAGTTCCCGGCGTTGAAGTATCGGTACTGGATCCGGACGCCTCCGAACGAGCGCTCGCCCGTGAAGCAGACGGTCACGGCATACGCGTTGGTCTTATTGTCCACCGTTTGCTGCGCGGCTGGGACCGAGTGAGTCATCGACGACCGCACTCCCGCGCTGTTGGGAAAGTCACCTCCGGCGACCCCGGTGGTGTTACCCGTCGCCAGATTGGAGATACGGAGAACTCCTCCCACCCCGGGTGTAGCAGCAACACTCGAGGCGAAGAAATACTTCACCTTCTTGATGTCCGCGCCCTGCGGGAGGTGCACGGGGGCCGCGAAGCAGCGCGTCCCGACTCCCTGCTTTGATTGGTGTAGGTGTCAACAGACACGCGGTGGCCGCACGTCAGGCTGCGTGATCGCTCCCAGCGGGGCCAGCCCAAAGATGGGCAGGACATGGTTCCGCAGATAGCTGTCGTCCCGAATCTTCGTAGAGGCTCGCCGGTTGAGCTTCGTACGCCAGTACTGTTTGGCCCAATCCGCGAAGCGGGTGCGAGCGAACTGGGGATCGGTCCACGTCCCCCTCTGCTTGTCCGTCTCCAGCCAGGAGCACCCGAGCCTGGCCCTTGGCCTTGAAGGTGCGCGATCGCGTCCGTCCGGCAGGGTCCCGGTAGATCGCTTCGTAACTGCCACTGTCGCGTTTGCGGATGGTGCCCAATCGTTACATCCTGGTCCTGGTGTGCGCCCTCTTCCGAATCTGGGCGCCTGCACAACGAGTACCAGGGGGCACTGACGGGGACTTTTTTCCAGAAGGTGGCTCGCTGGGCGGGGGCAGAAGCATGTGGTCAGCGGGGTCAGCCGCCACTTCCGGGAGTGGGCGGATTTGGAGGCGTTCTTGGTAGCGACGTTCGAGAGTACGAGGAGGAGCACATGGGGAAGCCGACGGTAGATGAATTGCGCGAGCAGGTGCGAGGCGATGTCGTCACCCAAGACGACGCGGGATACGACGAAGCGCGAACGGTCTACAACGCCATGATCGACAAGCGTCCGCGAGCCGTCATCCGCGCCCGGGACGTCGGCGATGTCATCGCGGCAGTCGGGTTTGCGCGGGACAACGAGCTCGATCTGTCGATTCGGGGGGGCAGCCACAGCGTGCCCGGGTTCGGCACGAACGATAACGGCGTAGTGATCGACCTGTCGTCGATGCGGGGCGTACGGGTCGATCCCAAGGCGAAGACCGCGCGTGCCGAGGGAGGTGCGACGTGGGGGGACTTCAACCACGCGACGCACGCATTCGGGCTCGCCACCACAGGCGGGATCATCTCGACGACCGGGATAGGGGGCCTCACGCTCGGTGGCGGCATCGGTTACCTCGCCCGCGGCTTCGGGCTGTCGTGCGACAACCTGATCTCGGCCGACGTCGTGACCGCCGACGGGGCGTTTCTCACCGCCAGCGACAAGGAGAACGAGGATCTCTTCTGGGCGCTGCGCGGAGGAGGCGGCAACTTCGGCGTCGTCACCTCCTTTGAATACCGCGTACACCCCGTGAAGGACATCTACGGTGGCCCGATGTTCTTCGAGCTCGAGCATGCGGCCGACATCATCAAGTTCTTCGGCAGGTTCATCGCCGATGCCCCCGAGCAGCTCGGTGGCTTCCCCGCGTTCCAGATCGCCCCACCGCTGCCTTTCATTCCCGAGGACCGTCACGGAGACACGTTCTGTGCGGTCGTCGCATGCTGGGCGGGACCGATCGAGGAGGGGGAGAGCGCGATCAAGCCGCTACGGGAAGTTGCGCCGGTGGTCGCCGAGCATGTCGGGCCGATGCCCTACCCCGCGCTGAACTCCGCCTTCGACGGGCTCGTCCCACCGGGGCTGCAGCACTACTGGAAGGCCAACTTCGTGCGGGAGCTCACCGACGAGGTGATCGAAGCGCACGTCGAGCATGGGTCGAAGGTGCCGGCGGTGAACTCAACGGTTCACCTCTATCCGATCAATGGGGCCTGCCACCGCGTCGGCCCAGACGAGACCGCTTTCGGTCACCGTGACGCCGGCTTCGCGCCGGTGATCGCGGGTATGTGGCCGGATGCGGCCGATAACGACAAGAACATCAAGTGGGTGCGGGACTATTACGACGCAACGGCTCCGCTCTCAGATGAGGGTGGATACATCAACTTTGCCGCCGACGACGATCAAAGCCGAGTCGGCGCAAACTACGGGGCGAATTACGAGAGGCTCCAAAAGGTCAAGCAAAAGTACGATCCCGGCAACCTCTTCCACATGAACCAGAACGTCGATCCGAAGAGGTAGACCGGGGCGGTCACTGCTCAGGAGCACACGAACTCCAAGGGACTCCTGCCCCCGGCCGTGAGCATGGCCAAGGAGTGGACCTCGAAGACTTGTCGCATCGAGGACTGCGGCTTTCCCCGCAGAAGAGTGACGCGCGACTGACGGCTACGAGTACCGCGTAAAGGGGCCGAAGGCCGGACCAAAGCCCGGACCAGAAGGCGGACGCCAGGGATCGCGACACAGAAGATGGGCTCATCATCGCGCCCAGGGGGATTTCGGAATATCAAAGCCACCGACGACAAGAAGGCCAGGGCGTAAGCCAGCAAGACTTCCCCGTTCCCTTCTGGTTGGTGCCCCGCCCAGGATTCAACCTTCGCACCGGCCAGCGATCATCTCCACGGGTTCGATTTGTTGGATTCGTAGCGGGTTGGATTTTGTTGGATTCCTCTCCGCGTGCGCCTGCCATCGGGCACAACCTCACTTCGCATGTTGGATTTTTCTTGGATTTCGCGCCGCGCTGAACGTCTGTTCGCATCCCCAAAGACCTCGAATGCGTCCGTTGACCTTCTCGTTCGCGTGATGGGCGGTGACGGGTTCGAACCGCCGACCCCTGCGTTGTAAGTGAGGCCACTACAAACGCGTGACCAGAGGAAATCTACATTTGTGCAGTTCAGCCGCCTGATCTTGCATCTCTCAACATTGCCATTGATTGCCGTGGATTGTGCCGGCCCGCGATCCGCTCGCGGTCCCAGGACCTATCCCGCGACGCGTTCGACCTTCGACGGATGCATCCAATGACCCTCGACCCGCCCAACCCAGAAATCTGCGTCTGGCGCCCGCCACCCATCGGCATCGAATCGACCCCCGTCGATGACGTGAGCCAACCCGTCGATGGCGGGCGCCAGTCGTGAAACGACATGATCCGGCTGTCCCGACGACCCTGTTGCACATAAAACGTTCGCCGTCGACTACGCTCGCCCGTCATGATCGCGGCGGTGCGAGACCACGTCCTTTCGATCGGGGCGGACTCGGCCGACTCGTCGGACCTGCGCTTCCGCAAACGGCTGCTCGTCGGGATCGCGCTTCTCATCCTCCCGGCCGGGCTCCTTTGGGGGTCACTGTACTGGGTTGTTGGCGAGGAGGCGGTCGCGCTCACGCCGTGGGCTTATGTCACCGGATCGATCATCAGCCTCGCCGTCTTCGCCCGGAACCGAAACTTCGGATTCTTGCGGACTGCGCAGTTCCTTCTGATCCTCGTCGCGCCCGCGCTCGGGACCGTCATGCTCGGCGGCCTCGACGACTCGAGCTCCGTACTCCTGTGGTCGCTCCTTGCGCCGCTCGGCGCGGTCGCCTTCGACCGACCCGGGCGCGCCTGGCCGTGGTTCGCGGCCTTCGTTTCCACCGTCGTGCTCGCGCTCGTTTTCTCCGAAGTCGTGCGGCCGGAAGGGGCCAACCTGCCTGAAAGCTTCGTCCGGACCTTCGACGTCCTCAATATCGTCGCGGTGTCGCTTGTGGCGATGATGTTGCTCGTGACCTTCGCGCGGGGACGGGACGCTGCACAGGCGCGCGTCGAGGCGCTCCTGCTGAACATCCTCCCCGAGGAGATCGCCCAGCGCCTGCAGGCCGAGCCCAACGCGATCGCAGACGACTTCGAGGACGCCAGCATCCTCTTCGCGGACGTCGTCGACTTCACTCCGCTTGCAAGCCGACTCGACGCGCGCGATGTGGTCGGGATGCTCGATCGTTTGTTCACGGCTTTTGACGAGCTCGTCGACCACTACGAGGTCGAGAAGATCAAGACGATCGGCGACTGCTACATGGTCGCGGCGGGGGTTCCCCGGCCTCGGCCTGACCACGCGCACGCGCTCGCCGGCCTCGCGCTCGAGCTGAAAGACTGCGCCCGCACGTGCCTCCCGGAGAGCGACCTCCGGCTCCGGATCGGGATCAGCTCCGGCCCGGTCGTGGCGGGCGTGATCGGACGCCGCCGCTTCCTCTACGACCTCTGGGGCGACGCGGTGAACATGGCGAGCCGCATGGAGTCGCACGGGACATCGGACCAGATCCAGATCACGCGTTCGACCTGGGAGCTGCTGCGCGACGACTTCGTCGCGGAGCCGATCGGGCTCGTCGACGTGAAGGGCAAGGGCCAGGTGGAGACCTGGCGGCTAGTCAGCAGGAATGGCCGTTAGGGCAGAAGGGAGGGCGATGAGCGCTCGCATGTTGGATTGATGTCGGATTTTCACGGCTGTTTGAACACACGTTTGTGTGTGGGAAGTCGCAATAAACATCCGTTGACCAGGTCTTTCGGTTCGTGGGCGGTGACGGGTTCGAACCGCCGACCCCTGCGTTGTAAGGACGGCGTGGCTGAATTGCCTAGAGCGCAAACGCGTATCTTCGCAGTTCAGAGCCGCTTTCCGCGTAGTCTCACTTAGGTCCTCTTGATCCCACTTTGGCGCGCTTCCATTGGATATTTGCTGGATTTCTGGACCCGTCAGCCCTGCACTTTTGGGTGCAGATCAAACAATGACGTGGAAAAGGAGCCCGCGTGGGCAGGATAGCCGGCCCCGCGGTCAATCAGTCGACGATCTCGACGTGGTTTCCGGACAGCCTGATCAGCGTCGTCGAACTGTTGTCCGTCTCGTCGGTCTCGAGAATTTTGTCGCTCGGATCCACGAGGCTCTCCAGCAGGTAATAGCCGTCAACCAACCCCGATATCTCGATGTACTGGTCGGCGAGGAACCACGGGTAGACGTCGGCCCAGCCGACGGAGACGCCATTGGTCATGTGCGCCCCGGAAGCATCGACGTCGGTCGGGGCGTTGCAGCGCGGGAAGTTGTAGGTCTTTGCGGCGTCGCCCTTCGAGCCGAACCCGATGTTGTCGACATCGATCAGGCAGAAGCCGTTCTTGCGGCCGGTGCGCGCCGGTGTGTCGCTGAGCCTGTGGCCGTCCGCGTCGGCCGGCCACAGGCGAGAGCTCATGAAGCTCTTGTAGTGGAAGTGAGCGTGTGTCGGATGGAACTCCCAGCTGTCGGCGACGTGATCGTGCGAGGAGCCGTCGGAGCGGTAGATCCGCTGACGCAGCTGCGGGTCACCGGGACGGGTCATGACGTAGCGCAGCTCGAAGGGGCCGTCGCCGCGGTTGCCGGGCCCCTGGTCGAAGCGCAGGCAGCGGC
>JALZEK010000072.1 GCA_030862065.1 Actinomycetota bacterium
CGCCTCTTCTCTTAACTCCGTCGCTGCTTATGGCTTCTGGTAAAAGAGCAGGTTGTTGATCAGCTGGTAGCCGGAGTAGGTGACCGAGTAGTTCGCCAGTCCGAAGGGGTGATCGAACTTTTCGGTCGGCTGGGGTAGCACTGCACCAAGGAAGCGGATCCGGCCGCCCTCGTACTTGATCTCGCCAAACGAGACATTGTCCGTGTCGGTCGTGGTGCCGACCGCGTTCGGCTGTCCCTGGCTGTCTGTGAGCGCGCTCTCGCTCACGAACCAGAAGGGGGAGTTGTTCTGGTCGTTACCAGCGGCGTCCTGGATGGAGTAGCCGATCGGCACCGGCTCGTAGGTCTGGTGGCGGTGGGTCTCGCCCCCCCCACTACCTTCGGCCGCTCCGGGCTGGTCGATCTTTCGGGCCAGCGGATCGTTGTAGGTCGGCTCCTCGTTCGAGGTCTCGAAGTTGACGTATCCGGCGTAGACCATCCCGCTGCTGACCCCGTTCTTGACGATGCCCATCTCATCGAGCATGCGCAGGCTGGTGTCGAGAAGAACGAGGTTGCCGTCCTGTTTGGCGACCCAACTCTTCAACTCCGAGGCCTGCTGCGGGAAGACCGAATCGGTGACGACGATCGTGTCGTAGCGTTTCTTCCAGCCGCTGTTGTTCTCGATCTCGCCCGGCGACACCTTTTCTAGACCGGGCTGGGCGAACCTGGAGAGGTCCTTCCAGAAGTTCATGTTGGTGACGCGGTAGCCGATCTGACCTGGATCGGGCCAGCCCTTCTCCTTCGTGAAGAAGATGTCGGCGTCGACCTCAGGCGATGTCTCGGCGTCTATCAGACGCACCCGGTAGCGTCCCGGCGTCGGCATGTTGGCGTGGAGCGCTTTACCCGTAGAGCTGTAGACGGGCAAGGGATCGCTTTGGAGGAAGAACGAGTTGACGGTCTCCCACTCGGAGTTGGGGTCGCCCTCCTTGCCCGCTCGGCGCTCGAGTACCGCCTCGGCCAGCTCGCAGGTCGAACTGATCGGGGACGCCGCGCAGGTGAGAGAGACCGCGATCCCCCCGTTGTAGACCTTGGGGTCGCTCTTGGGCCCCAGCACGTCGAACTCGTGGATGTAGTCGTTGCTCGGGTTCAGGCGTACGTCCAGGATGTCGTCCTGGGGCGGGAGTTTCGTGAACTTGGGCGGCGCCTTGAGGGGATTGCTCCTCGCCGAGATCACCTCGTTGTTGAAGAGGTATCCGACCCGCCCCCCGGTCTTGAAGGTCTTTTCCTCGCCCAGCAGGCTGTAGTTGATCATCGAGTACACGAGGGACTTGTTCCCGTCGACGTGCAGTTGCTCCCACTCCGGGTTCCAGCACGATCCGATCCCGCAGTTGGCGAGGTGGGAGAAAGACATCTCGTTGTCGATTCCATCCGCGTTGAGCCCCATCGTTGAGTCGATCCAGTCGCCGAGGCCGCCGGTGATCGTGTAGTCGATCGTGTCCCAGACCGTCCCCCATTGGACGCCGTACATCCGAGGATCCTCCGGTTGTGGGGGAGCGTCGTTCGGCTTGATCTCGACCGACCACGCCAGGCGTTGCTCGGCGTCGGCCCAGGCACCCTTCACGAGTTGCAGGATGCGTTGGTTCTTGTCGTAAGGACGTTCCGAGGCGCCCATCAGTGTGAACGAGAAGGCGCGATCGACCAGCTGACCGTGAAGGTCGATTCCACCGGCCCACTTCGGATTCCCGTTCTTGTCCTTAGGTCCGATTGCCGGGAGGACCTTCGTGAAGGCCTTGGTCTCGGGCTCGGATGCCGGCGTGTAGGGGCGGAACGTGTAACCCTCGGTCGGCCAGTCCCGGTTGAGGTCGACTCCGTTGCCGTTGTAGCGCTGGTAGAAGTGCGTGTTCGGAAGCCCGTTCCGGAAACGCTCCCCGCGCAGCCATCCATCCGGGTTTGGCGCGATGAAGTAGATCACGGCTTTCTTCAGAGCCGCGGGGGCGTTCACGGAGTCCTCGGGTGTCGCCTCAAGTAGAGGGTAGGGAGGCGACCCGTGCGTATCGGTGTCCGCGCAGTCCACGTAGTCGGGAGCGAGATCTGCGGCGCATGCCCCCCACGTGGCGAGATCCTCGGCCGCCCTGATGCCCCCTTCGATCCCGGCCCTCTCGATGCCGTGGATGGACAGCGGGAAGACGAAGTACTTCTTGCCTTTGTTGGGGACCCGCTCGTCGGTGACGCGGATCATGTGCAACCGGCGCTTCTCCCGGACGTAGCTATCTCCGTGTTCGTCGGCGGTGTAGGGGAGCCCGGCCGACTTGAATGCCTTGCACCCTCTCTCTTTCGGATCCGCCGGCTTGCCGCTGCATTTGAAATCGCGATTCAGCGAGTACCACTCCACGAACTTCGGGAACGTCTCCTCGAGGAAGTTCCCGCCGTATTCGAGTTGCTCGAACTGCAGGAAGTCGGTGGCGCAAACGATGCCCTTGGCCCAGGGTGATGTTTCTGGCGCCCCCTCGCTACACCCCTGGGGATCTGGAAAGATCCGGCCGAAGATCTGGTAGGTGGCCTCGTCGTTCGCCACCGGGGTCGCCCCGGCCGGCGGGGTAAAGGTGGGGCTGACCACCATCGCCAGAGCCACGATCGAGATGAAGAAAATCCCTGCTGTCAGGCCGGCCACGGTGCGTCGCATGAGGCGGCTCCCCCTTCCTGAAAAAGATCCCTGTTTCGATAAGGTTCTCCGTTTTGTCCGCTTCTCCCGCCTCGGGCAGGCGCTTATATGCCGTTTTCCGGAGCTCGGCTCGATCCATTTGCTCTCCGCCTCCGGGCCGTCACGGTCTGCGCCCGCCCCCGCCGTGGCGCTCGTCCCGCAAACCACTAAGGGGAGAGGCCCCTTATGTATGCCGTTACCGCCGAGTAGTCGAGTTCCGACATCCGGGCGCGGTCTGCGCCCTCGAACCAGTGGTGGGCCGCGGTGGCGAGCTTCAGCTCCGTGCCGGCCCGGCGCGCCGCCTCCTCCACGAGGGCCATGTCCTTTGCGGCGAGACGGAGTTTGAAGTTGGGGGGGTATTTGCCCGCGGTGATGTTGTCCTTTTTTCGCGCTGCAGTCGTTCCGATCGGCGATTCGGCCAGGACCTCGAGGACCGTTTGCTGATCGAGTCCGAGGCCGTCGGCGAGGGCCAGGGCCTCGCCGAGAGCGCTCATCAGAGCGCCGAGCGTCGAGTTGGTAACGAGCTTCATGGCCGCGCCCGACCCGAGGGGGCCGACATGTCTGAGCTCACCCATCGATTGCAACAGGGCGCGCAGCTTGAAGAAATGCTCCTGTTCTCCTCCCACGAAGATCTTCAACTCCCCGGCCTCGGCCTGAGGGACGCTTCCCAGCACCGGAGCATCGATGATCGCGACGTCTTGTCGGACCGACCGGCGAATCCTTCGCACAGTTTCGGGGCCCACGGTCGACATCTCAACGAGCGAGTCGCCTGCGCCGAGAGCCGTCGCGAGTGCCTCGTCTCCGAGAACGACGTCTTCGAGCGCTCGTGGATCCGAGAGCATGGTGATCGCAACCTCGCAATCGTCGGCGGCATGGCGCGGACTGGTCGCGACCGCGGCCCCCGCGTCGCGCAGCGGATTGGTCTTGGAAGTGGTTCGGTTGTAGACGGTCAGGTCGTGGCCGGCGTCAAGAAGCCGCAGCGCCATGGGAGTTCCCATCTGGCCGAGCCCGCAGAAAGCAACCTTCATGTTTTCCCTCCACACTTTCGCCGAGTGGTCATTTCACCGGACGTATTCCGCACCGACGACCACTCGGCTGGGTTTGGGGTCTAACGGGCCCAGCGGTTGACCGTGCGAAGCACCGCGTCCTCGATTCTCATTGCGCTCGACTTATCGAGGCCGCGCGACAGGATCGCGAACTCCGCCCACGCCTTCGCTCGTTCGACCCAGATCCATCCGGCGATGGAGGACACCTCCAGCAGAGTGCCGGTCTTGGCTCGGATCCGGACGTCGCGCAACCTGTCTGTGAGGGTTCCCTGACCCCCGGACGGAAGACTCCTTCTCACGGCGAGGCCCCACGGTCTTCCCGAGGTGTCGAACAACAGATCCACCAACTCTCGGGGCGAGATGCGGTTCTCATACGACAGCCCCGAACAATCCTGAGACTCCATGGCAATTTCGCGACGCATTGCATACGAGTCGATGGCCTTGGCGGCACCGGAGATCGTGGCGTTGCGCTCGCCGTAGCGCTCGTACGCGAGACGCTTCCCCAAGACCTCGGCGAAGAAATTCGAAGACTGTCGATTCATGAAGCGAACGATCCGCCACAGTGGCTCAGAGTGCACGGCGGCGATCTTTCTGAGACGTTCGGGATTTCTTCCGGCCCCCGGCGAGCCTCCCACTGCGATGCCCTCCTTTTTCAACCTGCGCGTCAAAGACTCGGCCAGCAGTCGCTCCGGGCGGGGCGTGTAATGGCCCTTGTAAACGTTGCCGTTGAATGTGAGGGCGGTGGGTAACCCAACTTGTGAGGAGGGGAAGTAATCCTTCCATCCGCGCGCAAACCAATCCCGGGCGAATGGCCGGGTGCTGGCGATCACCCGGCCCTCGATCTCGGTGATGCCGGCCTTCTTTATCCTCGTGGCGAGGTCGGACAGTTCGGTTGCGTCGAAAGCAAAGGCGCTGCTGTAGGAGGTCTTTCCGGTGACCGTGGGGTCGCCCTCGCCGATCACCCACAGGTTTCCCGGGACGACTCCGCCCTTTCGCTTTCGAGTCGCGGCGATCGTCTGGAAGCGTCGCCGGGGGCCGAACCGATCCAACAGGGCCATGGTTAGGGGCAGCTTCTGAACCGACGCCGGCACCCGGCTGTTGGCCGACCGGTGCTTGTAGATCGTCTCACCACCGAGGGCGACCTCGACCCCCATGGGGCTCGACCCGATGAGGTTGTCCAGGCGCTGCGCCCATCTCGGGGACCTCGGCGGGATCGCCGGTGTCGGCTTGACCGTGACGCGTTTCTTCTCCCGGCGGGGCTTGTGGCGCCGCGCGACTTGATGCCGGCGGTCACGTCCTCCACCGGACTTGTTCGTGGGGGGCTCGGCGGACTGGGTGGTGGTGCACCCGGCGAGCACCACGCTCAACAGGATGGCTATTCCGGCCCTGCCCATGCATCTACTCTCCGCCGAGCCGAGCCGGTCGGCAAATCGCGTCAGCCGGCGTCGTCGAAGAGCCTCAGATCCTCGTCGAAGAGGCGCAACTGGTTGGGGTCGTGGGTGTCGGGTCGATCAATCGCCGCCGCCAGGCGGTGGTACCCCTTCTCCCGGGCCAGCTGGAGGGCCCGCTTGGTGGCGGCGGCCTTCTCGGCCTCGAGGCGCCGCTGGGCGGCCTCGATGGCCTCGTCGATCAGATCGTTCTCCCAGTGAGGAAGGCGGGGTTGCGATGCCTCAGATCGCTCCACTCCGCCTCCTGTGACCTCGCTGAAACCTCGTGCCTGCCCGGTACATGAGACCTCCCAGCTTCCTTGCTCGGTCGTGGCCCCGCGGGCGGGGATTGGAGTATGGGACAGGGTGGCCATCAGAGGACGGATTTCCGGACGGGTTTCTTGACGCTTTATAAAAGCGGACCTTGCAGCCTGAATTGTGGCGTGATCCCCGTGCATTGGCGGTCATCTCGAGGCGAATCCCTGGCCGCCGGCGGGGATTTCTTCGCGAAGGTGGCCCGGGTCTCCAAAATCGTCGCAGGCCCCCTATAAGTTCAGCCCATGGAACCGGAGGGGGCCGCAGTAGACACGAAGATCTTGCTTGACGTCGATCAGCAAGAACTGGTCGATCACCGCGAGGGGGCCATGCTCGTGCTGGGGGGGCCGGGAACGGGCAAGACGACCGCGCTCGAGGAGCGCTTCGTGTCCCTCTCTCTCCGGGACGGGTGCTCGCCCGACCGGATCCTGTTCCTGGTGCCCAACCGGACCCAGAAGATCGCTCTGCAGGACAGACTGACGCGGCGCCTGCTCTTCGAGGAGGGCGTTGACGCCCTGATCGAGGTTCCGGTTTATACCTGGCACGGCCTCGCCCATCATCTCGTCAGCCGTCACTACGACCGGCTCGCCTACACCGAGCCGCCCGTCCTTTTGACGAGCCCCGAGCAGTGGGGCGACGTGCGCGACGCGCTCGCCTCGGAGAACGAGGGTAATTGGCCTCACCACCGTCACCTTTTGCGCAATCGGGGCTTCGTCGACGAGGTCGTGGACTTCTGTATCCGGGCCGAACAGCGTCTCCTCGATCATTCTCAACTTGATGCGCTGGCCGCGGCCCGGCCGGCTTGGGCGGACATCGTTCGCTTCTTCAAATCGCATCAGAGCCGCCTGCGAGCCCGCTCGCGCGTCGACTATCCGACCCTTCTCGCCGACGCGGCCGAGCTGATCGCGAATCACGAAGAGGTCCGCGAGGGGCTGCACCGGCGCTTTCAGCACATCGTGGTCGACGACGGACAGGAACTCGCGCTCG
>JALZEK010000095.1 GCA_030862065.1 Actinomycetota bacterium
GCGTATCAGTCGATATCGGGGCGAAGGATGCCACGACCTACTGCCTCACGGCGGACCACTCGAACCTGGGCGCCTCCGGCACCAGCGTCGACTGGGTCTACAAGAGCTCGGACGGCAAGCCCGTCAAGGCTTCTAGCTGCGTCTAATCAGCAGCTGAATCAAAAAAGGGCGGAGAGAGATCTCCGCCCTTTTTTTGTGCCCTTCCATTAGGTGTCGTCAACGAGCCGAGGCCGATGTGACGGTGGAAGAAGCTCGAGGATATTGCGGTTACAAACCCTCAGCCCCGGCAAGATCCTCGGATCGCCGTCGTCGTTGATAATTCGTAGTTGCTGACGTGCGACCAATACGTAGCAGTCGAGATTCTGCGTGCCGAGCCCCCGGGCGAGTTCGAGCGCTTGGTTCAAAGACTCCCGGCCCTCCTCCACTTCGCCCTGCTTTAGTTGGGCCATCGCCAAAAACGCCCAGAGCGCGGGATATCCGCGACCGTACTCGGGATACTCCTCGCTTATTAAGGGGATCATCGGCCGTATGACTTCCTCCGCGCCCGTCAGATCGTTGAGATGGAGGAGCGCCTCGGCGGTGATGAGTCGAACCACTGGATTGTAAGGATCGAGCGATAGGGCCGTCTCGAGGATCGGAACTGCGGCTCGGTCGGAGTCGAGGTCGAATACGGACCATTGATGCAGCCGCAGGCCGTAGAGAGCGTAACCGTCGACCTTGGGGAGATCTGCGACGTAGCTGAAGACGTCGTTCATCTCGATTACGTACTCCCTGCCGTCCAGACCTTCGTCGAGCGCCTCGATTCCGAGGGCGTTCCCGTACTGCCGGCGGTAGAAGTACTCGTCGCGAACCTCGAGGACCTCTTCGAAGCGAGGCCTTGCCTCCTCGATTCGACCGTCTTCGGCAAGTTCTATGGCGTCGGCCGCCCGGATGTCGTTTGCGACGAACCGGATCGCCCACCAGACCGGGGCCACGATCGCCACCAGCACCAGGACCGCCACGAGCTTTCTGCCGAGGCTCGCCTTAGCGTCGCCGACCGGGGCAGGGGGATCGGATACGGGCTTCATGGAGGCGGTCATGCCCCCAAGGCAGACCCACAGCGCAAAGCCCAGGATGAGGTTGTCGAGGCTGACCAGGGATTGAACGAAATAGGCTCCCAGCGCCGCGCAAAAACCCGCCCCCAGCACGTTTTCGGGCTCCAACCTCGAGCCCCGCCTCACGACCCAACCAAGGACGAGGACGTAGCCGATGAGTCCGAGAACGCCGGCGTTGGCAAGCGCGGAGAGGGGCACCGAGTGAGGAGAGTCCGTGTAGGCCGGTCCGTGAGCGAGGGCGTCCTCCGCAGAGCGGTAATGCGAACCCTCGACGGCGAAGACGTTGGGTCCCCGCCCCACGATCGGGGAATCGCCCGCCATGGAGATGGCTTCTTGCCACCACAACCCCCTGGCTCGCGTCGTGTCGCCGACGAGGGGGCCGAATGGATTGACCATTCCATAGATCACGTAGGCCGTGATGCCGAGAGCCACGACCATCGCCACGGCAACGCCCAATGGACGGGTCCATGACCAGCGCGGTCTCAACGCGAACCCGGCGAAGAGCGCCACTCCGGCGATACCGCCCGCCCATCCTCCCTGACTCAAGGTGAAGACGAGCCCGAGGCCGATTAGGACGCTCAGGGCCAGCGCTACGAAGTTCTGAGGACGCCTTTCCCCCCACAGGGCCATCGACACCGGGAGGGTCACCCCCAGGAAGCCTGCGGCGAAGTTGGAGTGGCCGATGGTGGAGGGTGTGAACTCGACTATCGGCACGCCTATGGGATCGACTCCCACGGACTGCATGAATGCGTAAAGGCCGACGGCCCCTCCCGCGGCTCCGAAAGCCCAGGCGAGTGCCCTCGGTGATCCGGAGAACGCCTCGGCAGTGAAGAGGCCCAACGCGATCAGGAGGAGATAGGGGATGAGGCCTTCGTACCGGGAGTACTGGCCCAAGAGGCTCCATGCCCGGTAGGGGGAAGCGAGCCACGCCACCACCAAGGGCAGGGCGGTCGCGGCGGCCGGTAGCCACAGGCCGGAAAGCGTGCTGAATGTTCGCCCGAGGACGGCCTCCGCCACCCGAATCGAGGCCACCACGGAAACACAGGCCACCAGCAAGGCGTACTTGGGAACATTGAATGGGTCATAGGTCACGTCCCACAGGAACACGACGGGGAGCAAGAAGACCGTTGCCAGAATCGCGGCCCGGCGAAGGGCGGGCCCGTTACGAAGCACTAACGATTCCAAGGCGGCGGGGCTCCCGTTGCTTGAGGCGCGAGATGGACTCATGAAATCAGGTTCAGGGCCGTTTTCGGCGATTTGGCGAGAATAAGACTCTTACGGAGGCCCGAGTGGAATGGGGATCAATCCGTCTTTTCATCCCCCCCTCCAGTGGGCACTGCCGACGGCGCCCCCGAGGCGTCTCGGAGCACGTCTGGGCGTGGTCGAGAGGCAGATCCGGCCGACCGGTCACAAACGCCCAGGGGAAGCAGGCAGCTATCCCCCGCTTCCCTCGTGGGTACGTAGAAGTGCCTACCCCGATTGGGTAAACCTGGAAGCGCACCCGCCGATAAGAGAGATACAAGTCGGAAATGCGCAGAAAAAGGCAAACCCGTCGCGAGGCGGGGACGCAAAGCCACGGGGCCCTCGAGGTCGGCCGGGTTTCCTGCAGCTCGGGCGGCAAATCGTTCGAGCAGGCGATGCGCAAGGCGTTGTCGTCATCGTCCCTTTGGCCGGCTTGGAGGGGACACAAGGAGGTGCTGGAAGTCATGTTCCGGCGGTTTCAGGAAATGAGGGAGCGCCACGAGGGCGGCTTCACTCTTATCGAGCTTCTCGTCGTGGTCCTGATCATCGCGGTCCTGGCCGCGATCGCAATTCCTTTCTTCCTCAAGCAGAGGGAGCGGAGCTGGGAAGCCCAATCGCAGTCGGCGCTGAAGAACGCGGCGACCGCCATGGAGTCCTACGCTACCGAGAACAACGGTAATTACGACGGAGCGAACGTCACGGCGGACTTAGAGGGTCAGGGTTACAAGCAAACCACCCCCTGGGTCAAGCTGACGATCGCGTCGAACGCCAGTGACTACACGCTGACGGCGAACCACGATCTCCTCGACTGCGACTGGATCTACGAGAGCTCCGTCGGCAAGCCGGAGAAGTCGCCGTCGACCTGCACCGAGTAACACGGCAGCAATCAATCGAGAAGGGTGGAGGAGACTCCACCCTTCTCTTTTTTCCTGACGGGCCACAAGGGCAGCACCGTACGGCGACCACCGGTAAGACGACCCCACGCCACGGAGGCGGGCCCCAGGTGAGCAGATAGTCCCTCGGGGGCTCCCTCAAGCTCTCGGGCCGCCATGCCGATTCCAAAGGTGACTGCAATCAGGCTTATTGGGGCTTGGGGGTTTTTGGAATGGCAACTACGGCGCCTCTCGGGCAAGAGGCCTTGAACTGGACATCCTTCCGCGTCGGCGGAACCCGCCTCGACGCCGTCACGACCAGTCAGGCCATCGGTGCCCTGAGGCACTGGGTCCGGACACGCGACAGGGCGAGCGTGGCCTTCTGCACGGCCTCGACCGTGGTCGAGGCGAACTCAGACGCCCACCTGGCCGGCGCTCTTGAGGAAACCGATCTCGTCACCGCCGACGGCATGCCGCTTGTGTGGCTCGGTCGCCGCCGCTCCGCTGCCGCTCTCGAGCGCGTCTACGGCCCGGACTTCATGGTCGATGTGATGCAGGCCACGGGATCGTCGATGCGTCACTTCTTCTACGGAGGGGCTCCCGGCGTGGCCGAGGAGATGGCTCGCCGTCTGCAAGGCCGCTTCTCGGACCTCGAGGTAGCCGGAGTGCTGTCACCGGAGCTTGTGAACGGTACATCCATTGCCCACGACGACGTCGCCCGCATCAACGCGGCAAATCCCGACATCGTCTGGGTCGGGCTGGGTCATCCCAAGCAAGAGAAATGGATGCGAACCCACAGGCAAGTTCTGGACGCGCCGGTCCTCGCCGGGGTCGGGGCGGCGTTCGACTTCCTCTCGGGGCGCAAGCAGGAAGCCCCGGCCTGGATGAAGAGATCGGGACTGCAGTGGCTCCACCGGCTCCTGGCAGAGCCTCACCGTCTGTGGAGGAGATATCTGATCGGCAACGTCAGGTTCGTCTTGTTGGTGGCGAGCTGCTTTGGTTCCGACAGGGCCGCAGCATGACGTCGACGGATCTGATACTCACCCTACTGGTCGGCGCCCTCGCGGCGGGCGTAAGTTTCGTCGCGACTCCTCTGGCGGGCAAACTTGCCGGAATACTGCGAATGCAGGATCGTCCCGCCGAGCGCAAGCTTCATGCCGGCCTAGTGCCGTACTTGGGTGGCCTGGCGATCCTGTCCGGATGGATCATTGCTTTTCTGACCCCTGGGACGCTTGCGGAATCCGTGGTTCTTATGGCTGCGATGGGGGCTCTCGGCACGCTCGGTTTCGTCGACGACCGGCACGACATCAGTCCGCGGCTTCGACTAGTGATTCAGATAGCTATCGCCGTCGCCGCGTATGCCGGGGGCATTCGCATGACGCCAACTCAGGAACCCATCATCGACTTTGCCTTAACGATCCTGTGGCTGGTGGGCATGACCAACGCTTTCAATTTCATGGATAACATGGATGGCCTGGCCGCGGGCGTCGGCGGAATAGGGGCCGCCTTCCTCGGACTCAGTGGGGTTCTCTTCGGCCAGAACCTCGTGTCGATCCTGGGCTTCGGCCTGGCCGGTTCTTGCTTGGGTTTTCTGCGCCACAACTTCCACCCCGCCCGTATCTTCATGGGGGACACAGGCAGCCTTCCCCTCGGTTTCGGGCTCGCGGCTGTAGCCATAAAGGTGAAGTTTCCGGGAGTGCATCCTTTGATTGCCTTTTCTGTGCCTGTCATGACGCTCGGGCTTTTCGTGGTCGATACTTGTGTGATGGCGCTGGGTCGCGTTCAGCGGGGAGAACCCGTGGTCGGCGGCCGCCTGGACCACCTCTCTCACAGGTTGCTGGTTAAAAACTTACCCGTAAAAAACGTGGCAATCCGGATGTACGGCGCGGCATTAGTCTTTGGCGTCAGCGGTTTGATCGCGTCTCAGTTACCCGCTCCCGCCGGGGGACTGATTATCTTCGCGGTGGCCGGTGCGTCGGTCTGGGGAGCCGTTACCGCGCTTCGGTGGCCGATACTGCGAGGATTGGTCAGCAACGACGATCTGGTTGGGGATGTCGCTGCCTGAGTCCAAAGCCTGATCTCTAAAAGGGCAGCACGGCGCATTCTAGACAAACACCATAGGATTCGGTGTACCGATCCGTTACCGACTGAAAGATCATCATGACTGAATTACCTGCGCGAGTTCTCTATGCGGGTCATGCCTACGTAGTCGGTCTGAATCAGGACAAGCTTGATGAAGTAGTCCGGGCGGGCAGACTCACGCTGCGATTGATAGCTCCGAAGTATTGGATCGAACCGCAATGGCAACGACGTTTCGAACTGGAACGTCGGGCCTCCGAGGTGGAAATCATTGCTTCCCGGACGATCCTAACGGGACGTGTCGGTGGCTATTTTTTCGATCCCTTTCTACTTCGGCGACAGGTAAAGGTATTCGCCCCTGATTTGGTTCATATTGACTCTGAAGCCTTTGCCTTGTCAGCCTTTCAGGCAGCGGTTGTTTGCAGAAGGCATCACATCCCGTTGTCGCTTTTCTGTTGGGAGAACGTTGATCGACATTTCGGAGTGCGCCGACCGTTGCGAGACTTCGTGTTGAACACAGCCTCGATTGTCATTGCGGGGGGCTCCCTGACGTCGGATTTGATTCGAAGTTGGGGCTACAAGGGGCCTGTCGAAGTGATTCCTCAATTCGGTGTCGATCCGAATGTTTTTCGACCCAAGAGCGATCGAGCCAGAAAGCGGTCTCTCGTCCTCGGCTACGTTGGACGACTCGTATACGAGAAAGGTGTGGACGTCTTCCTTGACGCGCTTGCCACGGTGCGCGACAGCGGCATTTCCTTCGAGGCGCGGATCCTGGGTTCGGGCCCGTACGAGGCCGAGCTACGAGAGCGAGCGGATGGTTTAAGGATATCGAGCAGCGTCCATTGGCAAAGCGGTATCCCGCACGATCAGGTCCCGGGCTGGATGCAAGACCTCGACCTGTTCGTTTTGCCTTCTCGCACGATCTCTCGCTGGCGGGAGCAGTTCGGACACGTGCTTATCGAGGCGATGGCGACGGGCGTACCCGTGATCGGATCAGACTCTGGCGAGATTCCCAATGTTATCGGGAGACCCGACCTCGTTTTCCAAGAAGGAGACCACAATGCTCTTGCGGAACTCATGATTCGACTAATCCGCGATGATGCATGGCGCAACGAGATTTCTCGTTATGTCGTCCACCGGATACACGAGAAATTTACTCACGCGCACATCGCCAGGCGAATGATCACTGCGTGGGAACAGATGCTTGACGCGCCCTTGAAGAGGTAACGGGATTACTCCGCGGCCAGAGGTACTCCCGCCATCAGGGCGCGATAGATGGAGACCAAGGACTCGTGGAGCTTGTCGGCCGAATACGTAGACTCGTATTCGAGCCGAGCCCGCCGAGCCATTTTTTCCGTCTCTGCCGGATGGTCGCTCATCCATTTGATTTTGCGGGCCAGATCATCTGCTTGTCCGGGTGAAAAATGCAAGCCGGTTTTGCCTTCCTGGATTGTTTCCGTCAGAGCCTCAATGCGCGATGCGATGACAGGCGTGCCACAGGCAAAGGACTCGACCGCTATTCTGCCGAAGGTCTCATACGACTCCGATGGCATGATGACAAACTTCGCTCTTTGCATCAGCTCGAGTACGCGACTGCGACTCATCTCGCCGACGAAGTCGACCGCGCCCACTAGGCCATGGGCTTCTACCAAGTTCCGAATCTCGAGTTCACCCGGTCCACTCCCAACCAGCTTGAGAGGGATGTGTGGTAAGTGACTCCACGCTCGAACAAGTGTGGGAATCCCTTTCCCTTCGGTAAATCGACCCACGAAAAGAGCAAAGTCCTCTTTCTTACCGATCGGCCCCGGGTCGGGGATGACAATGTCGGGTTTGACCACTATCGTCTCGCGGTTGAATCCGAGGCGGGCAAGCTTGTCGCGAACAAACGCAGTCGGAACGATATAGGCAGTGGGCTCGCGCCACGTGCCCCGGCTGGCATTCAGAGCCTGCATGGAAACTACAACAGCGCTCTGCATTCTTGACCCGCGATAGCAGGCATGCACTACCCCAGGCCAGGGCGGCGTCCGTCCCACGCAGTCTTCGCAGATATGCCCATCTCTGAAGAAGATGGCCTTGGCGCAGAACATCCGGAAGTTTCGCACCGTGTGAACGAGCGGTATGCCTTTGCCGGCGCAGGCCGAGAGCACAGACGGAGAGACGAGGGGAAAGGTGTTGTGAGCATGAACTACGTCGGGGCGAACCTCGTCTATCAGTCGGTCGATACCTCCGCGAGACCTGCGCGACCAAACAGTCTCCAGGGCGAGCCTTGACTTATCGCGAAGACCATAGGTATCGATATCGGCACTGTCCCGAATGTAAGAAAAGACTTCGACTTCGGGGTCTTCAACGAGATATTTCTCTTCGGCTGCGAAGGACGCATCCTCACCTGCGTTCTGTCGATAATAGTTGTGAACAAGCAGAACGCGAAGCGTCATTGGACCACCAAACCCAGCAGCCTGGCCAACAAAGCACGGAAGCGATTGTGGTTGAAGTGGTTCTTAGCTCTCTCGTAGCCCGCCTGGCCGAGTCGCGGAGACATTAGAGGATCAGTCTGCAGTGAACATACTGCGTTCGCGATCGCCTCGGTATCAGGCTCCACCACGAGACCGTCTACTCCGTGCCGCACAACTTCTGGCGCCGCCCCCCCTTTGCCCGCAATGACCGGCATACGGTGCATCCATGCCTCCAGGTAGACGATGCCGAACCCCTCCTGAGTGGACGGCAGAACGAACGCGTCGCATCGCTCATACAGCGTCTCTCTAGTTGTGTCGTCGATCTTCCCCATAAGGTGAACATGAGCCGTCAGTCTTTGAACAGCGACCAGTCCTTCGAGCTCTGTCCTCAGATCGCCCTCCCCGACGACATAGAGGTGTGTCTCCGGAAAACGTTGGAGTACCAGAGGCAGAGCCAAGATCACTTTGTCAACGTGCTTATCTCGGTCGAGGCGATTCAATCGTGAAACCGTAAGAAGATTGAACTCACCCTCGAGGTCAAGACTAGCTGGACTCACCTCGGTATCGTCAACATCCACAGCATTCATTAGTTCGACGAACCTTGGCCTCGGGAGACGGTAGGCCTCCGACATCCTCTCGATTGTGTAACGGCTGACGGCTCCAACCGAATCGATCCGGCGACGTATCACCCATTTCATAAAAAGCGACGGAGGGTCCCAGACCTCGTACCCGTGCGCGAACAAGATCTGCCGTGACCGCGGACTCAGAAAGCGAACAAGGAGCGACAGAGGAGTCAGCATAAGATGGCCGTATAGGACGACAGTGGGTTTAGCCTTCCAAATCCGACGCACAAACGCGAAGAGAGCTCGTAATTTTTTTCTCTCACAAGCGATCAGATCGACGCCTACAGGAGCCAGGTCCAGATCGGATCTGCCGTCCCACAGCGCGATAGCAACCGAGGCCATGACGTGGTTCGACGACTTTAGTTCCGACAGCGAACGGAGAACGCGCCGGTTGAACCGCTCCATGCCTCCTTCCGCCCCGTAGATACCAAGGGCGATGAAAACAACGTTCATTCCTTCGGCTGGAGAGACGACAGCGGTTTTGCGTGACATTGATGCCTATCCTCGGCTACAGACGCGTACGAACGAGACTTCCGGATGAGACGTTCACCGAGATTGGACGCGCTGCAGCGCTTCCAATATCACCGATGCGGTCCGGTCCCAGGAAAACCGCGTGTAGATACGTTCGCGAGCCCGCAGCCCCATCTGCAAAGCGCGATGCGGGTGGTCCATCGCCTGGATCACGGCTTCAGTCAACAGCTCGATGTCATTCGCGGGAACAAGCCACCCCGTCTTACCGTTTTCCACAACCTCGGGAACCGCACCGGTCTCATATGAGACAACCGGTAGTCCAGATGCTTGCGCTTCGGCAATCGAGAGCCCGAAAGATTCGGAGCGCGATGGAAGAATGGCTAGATCGGCCCTTTTAAGCTCGTCCCTCAAATCTGAGTGATCCAATCTGCCCAGAAATGTCACGACGTTCTCGAGTGCATGGGCCTTTATTCTGTCGCGGACAGCCGCCTCATCTCCCCACCCGGCTATCCGCAATGTAAAGTTGGAAACCCCGCGAGCGCCTAGTCTTCTCATCACCTCCAGCGCGTCGTACACGCCTTTCACAGGATCTAGAGATCCGTAGAAGATAAAGCGGCGTACTGTGGTTGAGTGTTGTCGCTGGATTTGTCCGAACGAGGAATCCACCCCCCAGTACGCCACAATTACTCTTGCGGGATCGACTCCAACTGTGCTCATTAACTCATCCTTGGTGAATTGAGATAGGGCGAAAACGAGTTTTGCTCGCCGTAGGGGTCTCATGCGCCAGAAGGTGTCGGGGATGCGCTTTAGGCCTCTGAGGCCTGTCGTCCTCCCAAACCATCGCTTGTAGGAGGGCATGGCCGCGATCATGGCGAAGGAAGGTCCCCCCTCTCGCGCAAGAAAAGGGATTAATGCTGCCTCGTGCAACCATCCGATTATCAAATCGGTTGGGGTCTCTCTTACAGCGTGAAAGACGCGCCGGAATACGGGAGCGGCATCGAGCAAGCTATGGACCTTGCTCGGTCGGACTGGGCGGACGTCACTCAGCCCAGTCACCTGTTCGCGGGAGCCATCCCTCTCGACCGGAACGAGGACAAGATCGACCCCTTTTTCTTCCAACCGGCGAGCGATCTCGATGCATCCGAGTGTTCCTCCTCCCGGTGAGGACAAGCTGTATGGATAAGTCATCACGATACGCATGGCTTCAATTGGTCGGGCGGATCACCATTGCTAGGTTCGTCGAGAATGCGGCTTCCTTCGGTGCTCGCCGCCCGATCAGGTACAGAAGAATCTCGACGGGAGGGATTAGGAGATGTTTCCACCATTGCCTACCTTGACGAAAGAAAAGTTTCTGTCGCCCCATAAAAACCATCTCAAGAACCTCAAACCCTTCCTTGCGAACTAGTTCCTCCATCAGCCAGTAAGGGAGGATTGAGAGATGCCCGCTGTGATGGAGCTCTCCAATGCCGAAGAAAGCAAATTCACCCGATCTCAGCATCCGTTTCCGGGATTCAACGGAGATGACGTTGGGTGTCGTGACCAGGACGACGCCTCCAGGCTTGACAATTTTCCTTGCGTTTCTGATGAAGGCAGAGGGATTCTCCACGTGCTCCAAAACCTCGATCGCGACTACGGCATCGTAGCGACCTTCAGGGAGTTTCCAGTCTTGAAGATTGAGGTCTCGCCGAATGACCTCAACGGAACCTTCAATCCACTCTGGAGGATCCAGATCGACGCAGTCTACTTGCAGATCCGCGTCGAGCATTCTTTTGGTAAACGCCCCGGACCCGGCTCCCAATTCGATGACATGAGATCCCTTCTTTATGTGTCGCATTAGAATTGCCATTGCGTCCTCATGTATGCCTGGGGGCGCGTGTACCTTGAGGCCGGCGTACTGAATCCCCTCGTCCTTGCGATGCGTGACAGATGGGTTCTTCACAGCACCTCCCGCCACCATCTCGAATAGAGAACGGCACCTGCTATGGCGGCCGCCGCATAGCTTAGAAGCAGGCTCGCAGCCGCTCCCGATAAACCCCAGAGCCACGTGAACAGGGCGGCCGACGTTACACCCGCCAACGCGGATGCCGAGGTGGCGAACAAGTAATGTTTAGGACGCTGCACGGCTCGCAGTATCAACGAATAACCGGTAGTCAATGCGACAAGGATGCCCAGCAGGCCGAGGACGGGCAGGAGCCAGGTGAAATCGGCGAACTTGCCACCGTAAACCAGCTGTTCGAGCGGTTGTCTGAATACGAGTAGAGCAATCTCGTAGGCGATCGCTCCGGCGATCAGGGTCAATCCTATGGTCATCCCCTTCTTGCGAACGGCCCCCAGTTGTCCCCGGCCGAAGTCCCTGGAGAGAACAGGCAGTCCCAATGACCCTATGGCAGTAACTATCTGGACAAAGGGAAGCACTAGCGTTTGCATCGCCCTGAAAGCACCTGCTGCCCTCAGCCCGAGGAATCCGGCGGCCAGGAACAGTTGAGCCTGCGTCGAAGCGATGAATAGAGCCGAAGAAACAACGAGCCAACGGCCGAAGATCCAATGGTCCCGCGGGACCTGTTTCCACTCTCGTGAGCTAGCGTCCGGTCGAGTTCTTTGAGCGCGCAAGGCCAACAGGAGGGACCCGACAACAGACCCCATTGCCAGCGCGACAAAGGCCATGAAAGGACTAACAACGGATGATGCCGCCAGCAGTCCCAGCGTTGTTACCGTGGCCCCCAGATAGAGCAGACCCCCACTAAGCGCGGTACCCGGCCGGCTCAGAAGGTAGAAGTATCTACGCAACGTCAGAAACACCAGCATCAGCGGAAAAGCGATCCCGATGCCCAAAAGAGCGGCGCCGGTCGCTTGCCACCCTGCAACCCACGACGCGCCCGCGGCCAGCAGGATTGAGCAGATGGGGACCACTCCAAAACGCGCCTGTAGCCGCAGCAGAGAGGTGAGATAACCCATTAGGTCCTCGCGGTACTTCGACGGGCCGAACACGCTCATAGGTTCCAGAACGAGCGCTTCGTGAAATCCTGCGACGATCACAAACGTCGAAAAAATGAGGGCAAAAAGGCCGAATTCTCCAGGGGGCAGCCACCTTGCCAACAGGAGATGCACCGCGAAGTTGGTTCCCGATACCAGGGCTTGGTCGAGCACCGAGAGCGAGGCGAGCCCACCCCAGGCCGACAGCTTCCCCAACGATGAACGAATCAAGGGGCAGCCTCGTGTCGCCGACCGAGCAGGTCGACCCGCCGCCGCACGTAGGAGTCTTCGCCCCCGGGGAGGCGATAGAAGGTGTGCGCTAGCAGGATGCGCATGAACTGAAGTATGAGACTCCCGGCTCCCCTTGGGCCGGACCTGGAGCGCGTCCATTTATCCGGGTTTGTGTGGAAATGGGTCCCCCAAATGGGGGAGCGCGCGGCTCAAGCAAAATCCCGGAAATGCCGATTTGAGAACGCGGTGAACGGGCGAGCGTGGGGAATCGACCAATGAGGTGCCATGCGGCGAGAGTCGGGCTTCACGCTCATAGAGATCTTGGTTGCGCTTGCCATGTCGGCGATCCTGCTCACGCTCGGCGCGGCGGCCCTGCGCCACTACTGGATGCTGCATTCGCTGGAGGGCGCCAGGGGGAGCCTGATCTCGGAGCTGCGAAAGCTCCAGCAACAGACCGTCGCCGAATCGCACCCGCTCATCTACGGAGCCTGGTTCCGGGAGGGGCCCGGAGCAGCCTCTAACTGGGGCATCCTCAAATTCAACCCCAAAGACACCTCCACAGCAGCGGACGACACGTGCGCGCAAATCGGTCCCGTCCGCTCTTTTTCGGGTCAGGTCTATGTTGAGTCGGCCAACTTCGAGGTCGGCCCCGACGAAACCTCCATCTGCTCGACCGCGGCACCGTCGGGCAGCGATCTGGTGTTCTTTTACGCCCGCGGTAGTGCGACTGCCGGATCGATCGTGCTCAGACAGGACGCGGTCGGACGCGCCACAGGTGTTTCCGTCTCGGGCATCACCGGGCGCGTGGAGGAGCAGTGACTCAGCCGCCTCGACGCGACCTGGGGCTCACGATGGTCGAGACGTTGAGTGCCCTGGTGATCTTTTCACTCGTGACCATAGGAATCACTCCGCTCCTTGCGATGTCGATGAAGGGGGCATCGCTCTCCCGCTCGTACTCCGTGGCCAAGAACCTCGCCGTTCAGTCGATGGAGCGAGTTAGGGGCCTGCCATTCTTCGAATCGGTCAAAGGACATGTATCCCCAACCCGGCAGGATGTGCTCGACCTCTATTTCCCCGACGGCGGCGCCGGTTACTCCGCCGGGACCTTCACGACGACGTGCACGTCGGCCTCACAGACCCCTGCTACGAGTGGGCCGGCCGCGTGTCCGCCCAGGTTCGAAGATGGATCGAGCTCCCTTCCAGCCGGTTTGACCCTGACGTTTGAAGCTCAGTTCGTGGCGCCGGACCCCGACACCGCTCCCGGGGAGGATCAGGAGTTCGTCGCGGTGGCGCCTCCGGCCAACTACAACTGGGCGACCCTCGCGACCGAGACGCCGCCGGCGCAGCTGTTGCGCCTGACCATCACCGCGAGGTGGAACCAGGCCGGCGCGGCAAAGAAGTACCCGCTGACGAGTCTCTTGGGAGAACGTCACCTGAGTCCGGACAACATACGTGGAGACGCGGTCGTCGACTTCACGATTCAGGCGGTCACCTCGTACGTCGCAGACGACGGGCGGATAAGCACCGTTACCGCGCGCGCCGGGTCGGCGCAATCGAAGATCGAATCGAGAACCGTCGCGGTCGCCGATCAGACCGTCAGGGCAGGGCAACTGACCCTTACGAATCAGGAGTTCAACGGCGTTCCGGGATCGACCATTGCCGACCTTTCGGGAGCCGTGAGCATCGCGCACGCGCCCCCGGACTCCTTCTATGCGCCCGACGTCGCCGCTACGGCGCAGACCATCAGCTACAGCCCCAACGCTCTTCCGCCCGCGGTGGTCGCCTCGATAGCCTCAAGCAACGCCACCGGTGTCGGGGTGAGGGTAGTAGACGAACTCCCGCGCGCCGAGGGGGTATTCGGGTTCACCGGACCGACCAGCGACCCGACCTTCTGGATAAACAATCAAGCCGATACCGGCAACAAAGCCGCCCTGCTCCTCGATCCCCTGGGGAAGGTTCTGACCGTGCATCGCGATGGATCACAGCGGACGACGGGGTCGACCAAGGCGGAGTCCACCGCGCTGACGCCGCCCACCTCTCGAAAGGTCGAGACCACGGCCACGGCGAGCTTGGGACGGGTAGATCTGTTCCCGACCACGTTCATCACATCGGAGAGACGCGCCGTGGTCGTGATCCGCGACTTCACGGCCGAGCTGAAGTGCACCTCCACGGCAAGCGCCACCGCCGCGGTCACCGGAACCTGGTCGGCAAAGCTCAAGTACTGGCGCGATCCCGACAACAACCCCGGTGGGGGGGCCTACACGGCCGAGACGACGATTTCCGGATCGCTCACGGGCGGCACCGATCCGCTGGCCGCGATCAAGGCCGCGAATCCCAAGGTTTACGACGTCCCATCCGACTCAAGCGATGTCTGGCTCTTCGCGACGTCAACGCAAAAGGGTTATCTATCCGACTGGAGCAGCAAGCCGCAGATCACGTGGTCCAAGGATCCCTCGGGCCGCCTCACCTCCGCGAGCCTGGACGGGGCATTACAGATCGTTACCGCCCCCACCAACCCGACCGTCGAGGCCACGGGACTGAACATCACCATCGGGAAGCTCTCCTGCGAGGCGGTGGATAAACGTGGAACGTAGTGCTTCCGACGCGGGCTACACGTTGATCGAGGTGATGGCGATGATGGCAGTGTTCTTCATCGCGAGCGCCGGGTTTTACGGCGTTCTCTTCGCGGTGCAGCGGGGGACCGAAAGGTCCCGTTCCGTCGCGGCCGTCTCGGAAGAGGCGCGCATCGGTTTTAACCGAATGGTCCGCGACACGCGCGAAGGAATGGAACTGCAGGCCGCGACCCCCACGAAGTTCGACGTCAGGGTCGACTTCGAAAACGACGAATCGGGACCACAGACGTTGACATTCCAGAAATCCGGCTCCGCCATGCTTTTGAACGGAGAGGTGCTCATGCGCGGCGTGGACTGCGTTCGGGGCACGGAGGAAGGCCCCTGTAGCCAGGACGTCTTCCGGTACACGAGCAACCGTCTCGAGTACGACTGGAATCGCGACGGGATCACATCATGGCAGGAGCTCGATGAGTCGGCTTCCCCCTCGCACGGGGTGGTCGGGATCGGAAACAACGATGGTCTATTGAACGCGGAGCTTCCCTTCGTGAGCGACGTCACATTTGCAGTCGAGGTCACGGATGGCGCATCGGCCGAGCGCTTCATCGCACATGCTCAGTTGAGGAACCGACGTTGATGAGGCGCTTACGACTTCGGGGCGAGGCCGGCGTGGCGATGATCACGGTGATGCTCGTCGGCGCGACCCTCACCGTGCTGGCCTCGGCCGCGGCGCTCACGACCATCAGCGAACTGCGGTCGGGAACCGACGACCGCAAGGCCGCGGAGGCGCTCTCGTTCGCGGAGGCCGGGATCGACCGTCTCTTGCGCTACATCAGGACGGGGAACAACATCACCTGGGGCAAGTTGATCCAGGCGGGCTGCGAGAACCCCGGCGGTCTCAAGGTCCCGACCGGGTCGCTTGGGGTTGGATCGTTCGAGGCCACCCTCAAGGTTTACGAGCCGAACCCCCCGTCGGGGAACTCCGTCGATCGATTTGTTCCGGGAGCCTGCAACTACCGGGCGACGGCGCCCAACGATCCTCAAGGCCAGTCGTTCGTGATCACATCAAAGGGATCACAGCCGGCGGCCAAACGAGTGGTGCAACAGATCGTGCAGATCAAGCCGCTGGGCCTTCCGGTGGGGATCTATGCGAACGTCATCGACGCGGGCGGATCCCCGAACATGGTGGGGGTCAGCATGTTCTCGGAGACACAAATCCGGGGCCGGGAGAAGTTGGCGTTCAGCGGCACCGACCCTTATTACTTCATGCAAGACGTCTTTCCCGAAGGCGTCGTCGGACGCAGTCCCCTGGAGCACGCCCCGGCGGCCGGCCACGCCGCCCTCGGGATCTTCATGAAGCAGAACGGCACGAAGCCGGAGTTTCCCGGGCCCGCCCCCGAGACGACCAAGAACTGCGCGGCGAACAACGGCGGGGTCGTAAGCCAGTCGCTGTGGGACAGCGACGGGTCGACGGCGACCGGCTCCCTCACGAGCGGATGCAGCGGCCAAAGCGGTTACCCGACGACGTCAAAGTTCACGACCACGACGCTCGATTCGATCAGGCCCCACGTCCTCGACGAGCAGGATCACGTCGCGCTCCGGGACGCGGCCAAGGAGGGTGGGCTTTACTGCTCGATCAACGGGGGCAGCGGCACCTGCACCCTGATGGGGAACACCGTCGCCTACCAGAGCGTGTGGGGAGACACCCACATCGCCGAGCTGTTCAACAGCGGGATCTACAACTTCGTTGCCTACTTCGAGTTCCTGAGCGGGGACACTCTTACCAATCAGGTCAAATGGCACTCGAACGTGTGGGGGTGCAACGCCGACCCCAACCTCACCAAATCGGCGGTGGTCGTCGTGAGGCGCGGGGGGATAGAGCTCCAGGACGCGTCCCTGAACGGGGCCATCATCATCGACGGCGACATGAAGTACACCGGCAACCCGGTGATGAACGGCACCGTCATCTCGCGCGGCGGTTTCCGCATCAGCGGCAACGCCACCTTCTCTCTCGACGACTGCTGGGTCCAGAACATGCCGGGCCCCTTTCTCACCGCCGTGCCGAACAGCTGGAACGAGATCGACCGCTAAGTTCTGTCGCCTCCAGGCGTACCCAGCTATGTATAGGGACCTTCTGACTAATAACGTCTATGTAATTCTAAAGTTGTCTACTAGGCGGGCCGAATGCGTGTATTGACCACTTCTGTTAAAGGATGTTGAATTAGAGGCCCGCTGCCAACAAGCGGGCAGCCTCCATCGCCGGGGTGGGGGCTCCAGGCGAAAGGTAGCCCAATGCCGGGACGGGAGTTCGACGACCCGCTCCTCACGGTAGGTGAGGTCGCGCAGCTGATGCGCGTGTCGAACATGACCGTCTACCGGCTGATCAAGTCGGGCCAGCTCGCCGCGATCCGCGTCGGAAAGAACTACCGGATCCGGCGGAGAGACGTTTGGCGCTACCTCGACGAGCGCGCCGTCAACTTCGAGGAGGAGAGCTGATGGCCCTCCTTCCGACGGGCACCATCGGCCTCGACATCGGGACCAGCGCGGTGCGCGCCGCCCAGGTGGTGCGGAGCAAAGGAGGGGGATCGCTCGCCGCCTTTGGTCAGGTGGCCCTTCCGCCGGGAGCGGTCGCGGATGGAGAGATTCGCGATGCGGGGCCGGTTTCCGAGGCCATAGCCCAACTGTGGAAACGAGCGAAGCTCCGTTCGAAGAAGGCCGTGATCGGGGTTGCCAACCAGCGCGTCGTGGTGCGCCAGATCGACCTTCCCTATCTCGAGGAAAAGGAGTTCCGGTCCTCTCTCAGGTATCAGATCGCCGATCACATCCCGATGCCGGTCGACAACGCCGAACTCGACTTCCAGATCATCGAGGACTACCTCACCGAAGACCAGGACCACATGATGAGGGTCCTTCTCGTCGCGGCCGACACCGGCATGGTCGAGGGGTTTCTCTCGGCCGTCTCGACCGCCGGCATCATCCCCATGGGGGTGGACCTGACGCCGTTCGCCGTCGCCAGGGCCGTGAGCCCGGCGGCCCGAGGCGAGATGGGCGTTGCCGGAGCCGAGGCCGTGGTCGACGTCGGCGCGGGGGTCACGAACATCATCGTTCACCACAACGGCGAAGCCCGGTTCGTCAGGATCCTCTTGGTTGGGGGTGACGACCCGACCGCGGCACTTGCCGAGGCCCTCGATGTGTCGTACGAGGAGGCGGAGGCAACCAAGCTCGACCTCGCGGGAATGGGGGGGCCTCACGAGGCGCACGGCGTCATCGCCGATCGAGTCGACAACATCGTCGACGAGATCCGCGGGTCGCTCGACTACTACTCGTCCCAAGAGGACAGCGAGCCGCTGACCTCACTGATCCTGACGGGGGGAGGTTCGCTCACACCGGGGCTCATACCCAAACTCGAGAGAACGGTTGGCCTTCACGTCCAGCCCGGGCACCCGTTGAGTGAACTCGACGTCAACAAGTCCGGGCTGACCCCCGAACAGGTCGACCAGGTGGAGCCCGTGGCGGCGGCGGCGGTCGGTCTCGCACTGGGGGCGTCGCCACGATGATGCGACGAATAGACCTCCTCCCGACGACCTACGTCGAGAGGCAGCGTCAGCGCAGAGCCTTTGGACTCGTGATCGTGGCCGGCCTCTTCGTCCTTCTGCTCCTGTTGGTGTGGTGGGTGAAGTTGGGGTTCGACGTCAATAACAAGGAAGAGGAACTCGTGGCCATTCAAACCGACAACGCGCGCCTGCGGTTGGAGATCGCTCAGTTGCAAGAGTTCGCGTTGCTGGAGCAAGAGGCGATCGAAAAGCGCACGGCTCTGATCACGGTCATGGCCGGGGACGTCGACTGGCCGGTGATCATGACGGAGGTCGCGATGGCCGTTCCGGGGGAGGTCTGGCTCGAAAACATGACCGCGTCGGCGGGACTGACCGAGGGATCCACCCCGGTCGGCACCGAGACCGCCCCGGTGGACATATCACCCGAGACCCCATTCGGACGCATCCAGTTCACCGGGAAGGCGCTGTCCATGCCTGGGGTCGCTAAATGGATGATTCGTCAGGAGATCTCGAATCGGTTCGAGGCGGTGTTCCTCAACGACGCGAACCGAACCTCCGAGGAGCTTGCCCCCGACATCTTCGACTTTGACAGCACCCTCGAGCTGAACGGTAGAGGTGCGAGCGATCGATTCACCGACCAGACCCTGGAGAGGCCGTGAGCGGCCGGGCGCGCATAATCGTTGCCGTCGTCGGGGCGATCGTCGTGTGCCTTCTCTTCTTCCTGTTCTTCATCCGGCCGCGCCAATCGGAGCTGACGCGCGTCGAGGAGGACATCGTCGCTGCGCAGGACGAGAATCAGACCCTCCAGGGTCAACTTCAAAGCCTGCAGGCCCTACAGGAGCGAGCGCCGCAGTTGAACGCACTGATCGACGAGATCCGCGGGTTCGTGCCGGAGAGACACGAAACGGCAAACCTGATCTTTCAGATTCAGGAGGCCGCAAACACGTCGGGAGTGGGGTTCCTGCAGATCACGCCCGAGCTGCCGAAAACTCCCCCCGAGACGGCGACACTGGCAGAGGTCAGGGTGACGATCAGGGCGCGCGGCGGGTACTTCTCGCTGCAGGACTTCATTCGCCGTCTCTACGATCTCGATCGCGCGCTGCGTATCGACAACCTGACTCTGACCGCGATAGCGGAGGGTGCAGAGGACGCGGGCGTGGAAAGTGAGATCGAGTTGGTCGCCTCGGCCCGCGTCTTCTTCGAACTGCCCGCGGGGGGAGCCGGCGCCGCGCCGGCAGCTCCCGCACCCGGCACCCCTGTGCCGAGTCCGACCGATACCGGCGCTCCCCAGACGCCGCAGGGCTAAGGAGAGAGTGATGGGAACTCCCGAGGAAGAGCTGACGGCGCCGCAGGAACAGGTGCGTGAGGGACGCCAGGTGACCGGCGCCCAGGTCGCGCTGATCGTCGGCGGGGCCATTGTGCTGCTGGCCCTGTTCTGGTTCCTCTTTCTGCGGGGCGGCGGAGACGACGCGCCGGAGGGGCCAATCTCGGTGCCGCAACCGGCGCAACCGACCGTGACCCCGACGGCAGAGCCGACCACCCAGGCCCCCGGCGATCGGCCTCCGGTGGAGACGTTTGAGGTTTTCGCGCCGCGCGATCCCTTCGAACCGCTGATCGACCTAACCGAGGGCGGGGGACAAGACACGGGAGAGGACGCGGAGGACGGCGGCGAGGACGTGGACGGGGATGGAGATGTCGATGAGGAGGACGGCGCCCCAACCGAGCCGGACGACGGGGCCGAGAGGGTCGAGGGCCACACCGTCAAGCTGGTCGCGACGCTCGAAGACGGAACCGTTCAGATCCAGGTCGACGACACCGTTTACACGGTCGAAGAGGGCGAGACCTTCGCGGAGAACTTCAAGCTCGTCTCGATCTCCGGAGAGTGCGCAACCGTGCTGTTCGGCGACGATCAGTTCTCGATCTGCGAGGGCGAAGAGATCCTGAAATGAGAAAAGGCCCGCCGGGGGGACGGCGGACCCTTTCCGTTGATAACTATTTGGCTGATCAGGTCGGTTTGCCGCTCACCTTGTTCGACGCGGCGCTGTGGTTGTTGGCTCGGTCGTACGCATTCACGTAATACCAGTAGGTCTTACCTTTCGAGACCGCCGTGTCCGTATAGCTCGTGGTAGTGGTCGTCGCTATCTGCGTGTAGGTTCCCGTGCTCGTGGTCGCGCGGTAGACCTTGTAGCCCGCGAGGCCGCTTCCGCCGGAGTCCGTCGAACCGGTCCACGTAAGCGACACCTTCAGTTTCCCACTGGTGGCTTTGAGGTTGGTGGGCGTGGTCGGCGCGGTGGTATCGGCAGCCGTCGTGGCCGAGGCGACATTGGACGGAACCGAGTCTCCCGCCGAGTTGTAGGCGACGACGCGGTAGTGGTAGGTCGTGCTCGGCGAAAGCCCGCTGTTGGAGAAGGTCGTAACCCCGGCGCCCACCGAGCCGATCTGGGTCCACGAGTCGACCCCGTTCGGTGACCGCTGGACGCGGTATCCGGATTCATCCGCGACGTCGCCCCACGACAGGTCGATTTGCGTGGACGAAACCGTTCTGGCCGTCAGTGCCCCGGGCGCAGCCGGCGGAAGGACCGGCGGGGGCGCGGGAGCTCCCTGGTCGCCTGGGTACGAGACGTCGGCCCAGTAGGCGCCGCTTCCCGAGATTGCCCGGATCCGCACCTTGTATGTCCCGGTGGTGGTCGGAACAAAGCCGACCTCCTCTTGACGCAGGTTGTACTCGGTGCGGCCCGTGGCGACGACGTTGCCCAAGGGATCGACCAGCTCGAGGTTGAAATCCGGCGTCGTTGCATCCTTCGCCCGGCCGACGATGATCATCGTCGCCGCGACGGGGAAGTCGAGTCTCGAAACCGACATCGCGTGCTCGGCGACAGCTCCCGCTCCAAGGGTTCCCGAGAAGAAGGAGTGGGCGGGGTTCGAGGGGCTTCCCGAGCCGGTCTGCCCTGTCACCCGTGCGATAACGGCGTGTGCGTCCACCCGGCCGTATCCGTATTCATTGTCGGGACCCGTCGCGCCCCAGTCGACCGCAGTGGAGGTGATCGCGTCCTTGAGGCGCATGTCCATCGACGAGTCGATCACGCCATCGGCACATTCGATCGTCGTGTCGCCGGTTGCGCACGCGGTCCCGCTCGGTACGAGCGAGGGATTGCCGTCGAGAGCCAGCGCCGCGACGCCCGCGACGAACGGAGACGCGAGGCTGGTTCCTCCGGTCAACCGATAGCCTCCGCCGGGATAGGTGGTCGTCACGTCGGTCGCCGGGCCGAGCACGTCCGGCTTGATCCGGCCGTCCGCGGTGGGTCCCCGACTCGACCCCATGTAAAGGGAGAATCCCGGAGGAAAGCTGCCCTCGGAGTCGCGCGGCTCGGACATTCCTCCGACCGTGAGGGAGTATTTCGCGGATCCGGGGAAGCCAACCGTTCCCGGATCGGGACCACCGTTGCCAGCCGCGCTCACGGGCAGGATCCCGGCGGCGGCGGCGCGATTCGTCAGACGAGAGCTGCTCTCGGTTCCGTCGGAGGCAGACCCCCCTGAAAGACTCATGTTGACGACCTCGATGCCGTATACGGTGCGATTCGCGATGACCCACTCGAGCGCCGCGTCGAGCGCGGAGACCGTCGTCCCGCTGCTACCGACCTTGACGGCGACGAGCCCGGCCCCCGGCGCGACGCCGCGATGCTGGGGACTCACGTCGCCCTCACCCGCGATGACCCCCGAGGATGCGGTGCCGTGTCCGCTGGCATCGAAATAACTGTAGATAGGATCGCAAACTCCGGTGGAACAGTTGATGCCTCCAATGACCTTTCCGCCATCGAGGTCTGGATGGGTGTAGTCGGCCCCCCCATCGATTACCGCCACCACGACGTCGTCCTTGCAGTAGTTCCTCACCCCGGGACAGGCACCGGATTCGTTGTTCCCGTCGTGGCCGAAATCGGTGATGGCCTTTTCGACCCCGTACGAGGCGCGGGCCGTGTCCATCTGGAAATCGACGCGGGAATTGTGCTGTACCTGAAGGGTGTCGGGCCGTGCGGCGAGCGCCCGTACTTGGCCGACCGTCATCTCGGCCGCGACCCCCGACAAGAGGTCGTATTCCCGGATGACCTTGAACGGGCCGATTGCCCGCTTGGCTTCGGCGACCTCAGCCGAGGAGCGGCCCTCCGAGAACAGCGCGACGACTTCGACGCGCGCGTTGGACGACTCGCCACGAATCCTTCGGTCGAGATCGTCAAAGATCTTGTTCCCATCCGCGTCGAGCCTGGTTATCGGCCCGGCGGACGCGGCCCCCGACGCCGGAAACAGCGTCGCGATCACCGCACACAGAAATGACAGAACCAACAGCCGTCGCATGAAGACCCTCCCAGGTATCACAGATTGCCCTGGGGTCATGCTAGAGGCGCCGGCCCCGCGACTCCATACGTAATCCACGCAAATCGCCGCGTTGCCGGTGAAGGGGACAGCCCTCCTGAATGGTGCAGACCGACTTCGCGGCGCTCGATCCGCCGACCCGATCGGTCCTCCCTTGCCTTGTCAGAGCCTGGGGTCGACCCCGGCCCCTTTCGGCGAACTTGGGAAGACCGATCATGACGACCCGGGCGTCTCGACGCTTGCTCCGGTCGTTTTCCTGCCAATGAGAAAGGGCGAGAGCCCGCCTGGAGCTCTCGCCCTTTCTGAGCTACTGCTTCGGTTCCAACCCCTTATCTACAGGGATCCTGTTGGGCCGCCTGGAAGATCTCGGTCGCCGGGGGCGCCGTCAGGCTCGGCAGCACAGTTATGTTGAAGTGCTCGTGGAAGTCGTCGTCGTTGGGATCGGGGAAGCCGAGGCTCTCGCCCACGTGGATGTACTCGGTGTGGCCGACGGTGTGGGTGCGCATCCCACCCTGGACGTCGGTTTGGAACGTGAGGTTCTCGCCGTTGTTGAACCTGTACATGTCGCCGGAGGGAGTTCCAATGCCCTCCACCCCCTGCGTGTTGACGTGGAACTTCAGGTGAAAGGTCCCATCGGGGTTGGCGGTTGTCGTGGTCGTCACATGAATCCTGCCCTGAAGCGCCACGTTCTCGTGGGTGCAGGGGTGGAAGCGGGCGGGGTCGACGAACTCCTCTTTGATCTGGGTCGTCTGGGCGGACGCCGAATGGTAAAGCGGCAACGCGGCCAGCGTCGCGACGGCGAGACCGATCGCGACACGAATCTTTGTGATCTTCATATATAAGATCTCCGTTCGTAGTGGGGCGGGGCAAAAAAACGATGGGGCACTTCTTCTTGGATTAACTCGAGCGGCCTATCACCTCCTCAGTTCCTCCCAGGCCGCCGAGCCATCGATGGAATTCGCCTGATTAGTTACTTGTCCTGCGGAACTACGTAGAACTACGTAGGGGGTATGTCTGAAACGCGCCGGTATGTCGAGAAATAAATTTGGATTACTTGGGCTGGAGCGGCTTCGCATTTCTTTTCGGGCCCCTTTCGGCTCATAGTTCGGGTAGTCACAACGGGTGCCCTAGCCGCAGTTAATTCGTACCAGCCGTATAGCCACTATGGGCTACACCCCGGAGTAGTTCAATACCTTCCGATAGTCATTTCCGGGTAGTCATTTCGGACTAGTCCTCCAAGAGGAATAGGCGTCCACGCGCGATCGTGCGCGACGGCTTCGCACCAAAAATTGCGATTAAGGGGCGCCCCTCGACGGCCGATGGACTAGGAGGACATAAGGGCGGCGGTTTAGTCGCAACTTTGGGAGGCGCGTCCGTGGGGAAGTGGATGAACGACGACAACGGATTCACTGTTATCGAGCTTTTGGCGACCTGCCTGATCGTGGCGGTCGTCGTCACGCTGGGCGCTTACGCCGCGGGACATTACTGGAAGGTCAGGGCCTTCAACGGCGCGGTCGAGGAAGTCGTCACCGAGCTGCGCGGTGAGCAACAGGACGCCTCCTCCCAGTCACATCCCCATGTGTGGGGTGCGTGGTTCAAGGCCGGGACCAACCGATGGGGGATAGTGCGCGGCAACATCAAGACCGGGACGTGCACGGTCACATCCCGACGGACGTTCCCCGCCGGCGTCGAGGTTCAGTCCGCTTCGTTCACCGACATCACGACTCTCAGCCTCACCTCGAACTGCGCCACGGCCGCGGAAAGCGGCGCCGAGGTGGCTCTCTTTTTGGCGCGAGGGACGGCCACGGCCGGATCGGTGAGTCTCCGGCATCCCCAGGTCTCTGGGGGAGCCGCGAAGACGATCACGGTGTCGCCGATCACGGGCCGGGTGACGCGGTCGTGAAACTTCGAATCCGATCGGATCGTGGGCTCAGCCTTGTCGAGACACTTGTAGCCATCACGATCTTTGCCCTGATAACGATAGGGATCGTTCCGCTCTTGGGAACGGCCATGCGCGGAGGGGCCGCTACCCGGACGGAGTCGGTGGGGCGCAACCTTGCTTCCAAGACGCTGGAGCGCCTGCGCGGTCTCCAATATCACGTCGCGTACTCCTCCACGCCCCGAAAGGCGGACTTGCTCGACCACTTCTTCCCGGGACGGACTCCGGCCTACGCACCCCCAACCACAAAGACCGGTTTCGACTCGGGGTCCAATTCATTCGTGACGAGCTGCGACAAAGACTCGACCGCGGCGGCCTGCAAGACGTTGCCGACCAGCTCGGAGATCCCGGACGGCTACAGCGTCGAGATCCGACTTACGTTCAAGGACGTCGCTGCTCCGACTACGACGGTTCCAGTCCCCTCAACCTACGCCTGGAACGCGGCGGGCGATCAGGACGCCCCGCCCAGCGAGCTGATAGAGGTTGGCGTTACATCCGCTTGGACCGTGGGCGCGAAGCAGCAGACCTTCAACTTGACCAGCTATCTCAGCAACCGGACCCGCGGCGTTCTTCCCGACGGATCTGGAGCTCCGCCGCCTCCGCCTCCCGGAGGTCTGCCCACGCAACCGCCTCCCAACGTGAAACTGCGGGCCGAGGCGCGCATCGACTATGGGATCGAGGTCACCACGACCTACCAGGATACTCAGACCCCACCTCGATTCAGCGAGCTCACGGCGACGCTCGGCAACGCGGTCGCCTACGGCGAACAGCTCGACAGTGGGTCGCGGGCCGACCTCACCGCGCGCGCCGGAGAGATACGGATGGTCAGGCCGGCGAACCCCGCCGTCCCGAGCGACACCGGCGTCGACGTCTCGGTAAACGGAGCGACGCTCGCCGCGCACGCGCCTCCGGACGCGGGATCGATTCCCGCGCCGACGACGGCCGTCGCGGGCACGGCCACCCACCCGGAGATCACGGGACATACCGGCGGCATGGGATTTCTCGGTCCCTCTGAGGCCGGACTTCTGGCGGGGCCCCGGGGCGCGGGCCCGACGGTGGCCGGCGGGCTGCCGTTCGTCAAGGGGTACTACGACCTCAACGCGACTTCCGGAGTTGCGCCCGCGTTCAGCAACCAGGCGACCCACCTCTGGATCATGCCGCAGGGGCCGGCAAGCAGCACGGCGCGCGGGGGAACCCTAACGACGATCAATCCGCTGGATTACAAGAACACTTTGAACAACTCGAGCAAGATGATCACGGTGAACGACTATCAGAACTCAAGTTCTCCCGCCTGGAACGTCGACCCCCGCGGCGAGGTCGAGATCGACTCCACCGATGTGTCCAACCCATCGACCCGCGTCGTTCACGCCGCGGCAACTCTCCCGGCGCAAAGTCACGTATTTCTGTATCAGTCCTTCACCCAGACAACTGGAGGAGCGGCTCTTCAGATCAGAGACCTAAGGGCGTCGGTCGAGTGCGACGCCAAGGCGGACCCCTCTCAGCCGTCGACCGCCACGGGTTCGTGGCGCTTGGACATGTCGTACTGGAACGATCCGACCAACAACGGGAGCTCGAGCGGGTCCACCCAGTATCAGGTCACGCTCCCCGTCCAAACGAGGACCGACAATCCCCAGGTACCGGAGGGCGACACGAACCCCCTACAGACGATCAGGAACCTGAATGGCGGAAACGGGCCGCTGTTTCACGACGCCTCGGACAACCGCTACGACGTCTACCTGATCGCCGCCAACGGCAAGAGGGGGATTCTCAAGGACTGGTCGGCCGGCACCGTGGAAACGAGCATCTCTTCCGACGATCGGGTCGCTTCGGCGCAGCTGAACGGCGCCTTCAGGATGGAGACGTCGCCCTTCCACGGTCCGTGGGACGATGGCACGCAAACCAGTCAGAAACCACGGTCGGACTACACCTTGGCCTTCGGAAAGCTGAGCTGCAAGGCGGAGGATTATCGATGAGCAGGCTGCGCTGCGACGCGGGTTTCTCTCTCATCGAGATGTTGGTCGTAATGGCCATCTTCTCTCTCGTCTCCTTCGCCTTTTTCACCGTCATGGTGTCTGGTTCCAGAAGTAGCGACACGACAAGGGATAACGTGCGGGTTGCCGAAGAGGCAAGGCTCGGGGTCAACCGAATGGTGCGCGATGCGCGGGAGGCCGGGTGGATATCTTTCCCCGGGACCGACCCGACCGCGTCGTACAACTCCTTCACCCTCAAGATCGACTACAACGGCGACGGGGCGTACTCGAACCCGGTTCCTCCCAATGCACCCGCAGAGGGCAACTACGAGATCGTGACCTACGCGTACGACCCTGCCACCAATCTGATCACTCTGACCGCCGACGGATTCGCAGCCGAGACCCTGATCAAGGGAGTCGACTGCGTGCGCAAGCCCGACGGCACCTGTAAGGGCGAGGTCTTCTCGTTCACCAGCAACCGCCTCGAGTACGACTGGAACTCAGACGGAATAACAACCCTTGCGGAGGTAAACGACGCCGCCTGCCCCCCGAACAACCTAACCACCCTCGACTCCTGCAACTCCACGCTGGTGGATAAGGAACTGGGGCACGTCACGAGCGTGAACTTCGCCTTCGCTCTCAAGACCGGGGATCGCCCGACGAATTACTACACCGAAGCTCAACTTAGGAACCGGCGATGAGGGATCAATTCATGAAGAGATTTCGAGACGATCGAGGCGTCGCGATGATGACCGTGATGCTGATCGGCGCGGCCCTCACCGTCGTCACGACGACCGCCGCGGTTCTCAGTATCCGGGGCCTGAAGGCAACCTCGGCGGACAGTCAGTCGGCCAGAGCGATGGCCGCGGCCGAGGCCGGCCTCGAGCGTTTCATGCTGAATGTGAAGAGCGGGACGATCTCCCTGGCGAGCATGACCGAGGCGGGCTGCGCCTCGCCTCCCGTGAGCCTTCCCCCCGGGACATTGGGGCCTGGGTCGTACAACGCCGAGCTCACGATCTACGAGCCGTCCCAGCCCAAGAAGGTCCCCGACAGCCCGTGGAGTTCCGGCAACGACACCGTTGCGCCTTGCTCCTCCCGCACCGGCAATCTCTACGCGATCACGGCAACCGGGACACAGGGATCGGGCACCCGCGTCGTCCGCCAGCTGATTCGGGTCGTTCCCGGCAAGTCGAAGTTTCCGTTGGGAATTTACGCCGAGCGCATCGACACGAACGGAAACCCCAGCATGAAGAACATCAGCGTGTTCACCGCCGGCGACTTCGTGGGTCGAGGAAAGATATCCCTGGTCGGGACCGACGAGAACTACACGATGAAAGACGTCTACGACCAAACCGCCTTCTCCGGGTTCGTGTGGTCGGGCGGATTGAACTGGGACAGCAAGATCCCGGCCGCCGTTCACGCGACAGGAGAGATCTACGTGAAGGGCGCCAACTCGCGCGGTCGAGAACATCCGCCGGTCCCGAACTGCACGGCCAACGACACGCGCGAAACGGGATCCATCGCCGCACAGAGCGAGTGGGACGGGAGCGCCTGCTCTGGTTGCGCCAACAACGGCGTCATAACCACCGACTGCGGGGGCCTGCCCGGTTATCCACCAACCGCGAAGTTCACGCAGGCCGACTTGAGTCGCATCGCCCAGGTGCGGAACTTCACCGAGGACGAGTACGCCATTCTCAAGTCAACCGCTCAGTCGACGGGCATCTACTGTAACTTCGACGCGGCCGTGAACCAGTGTTGGAAGGGCGGCGTCGCCGGCGCCTCCGATACGAACTGGCAGGACGGCGACCTCCCGGCGGGGCCGAACCACCTCATCGCGTACTTCGACTTCCCCTTCTCTTCGAACACGTCGAACAACAAGATCACCTGGAGCGCGACCTGGAAGGCCATCTCCGGCGTGATGTGCAATCCCACGAACTCAGCAGACAACCGTTCGGTCGTGATCGTCGTTCGCAACGGGAGCCTCCACTTCACCGGAAGCGCTCAGCTGACAGGTGCGATCCTCGTGCCGGAGGGAGATTTCGACTCGACCGGAACTCCGCTGTTGCACGGATCGGTGACGGCCCGCAGCTTCCGCGTGCGCGGCAACGCCACCTTCGAATCGTCCAGCTGTTTCGCAGGCACTCTCCCCGCGACGGGGGGCGAGTTGAGTCCCGCCGGCTGGATGGAGATCGACCGCTAGGTTCCGTCCGTCCCCTCGGTGGGACAATTCCCTAATGGGAAGACTCAGATACCTAACCGCGGGAGAGTCTCACGGCCCCGGCCTCGTGGCGATCCTCGAGGGGCTGCCCTCCGGAGTTCCGATCTCCGTCAAGGACATCGCCGACGAGCTGGCCCGCCGCAGACACGGCTACGGCCGCGGCCCGCGCATGAAGGTCGAGAAGGACGCCCTCGAGATCGTGGCGGGGGTGAGGGGCGGGGCGACTCTCGGCTCGCCGCTGGCGGTGCTGATTCGCAACACGGAGTGGGACAAATGGGCCCACGTCATGCCGGTGGATTCGGAGCCGGGCGGACGGGAGTTGACGAGGCCGCGCCCCGGCCACGCCGACCTGCCGGGAATGCTCAAGTATGGCTTCGACGACGCCCGCAACGTCCTCGAGCGTGCCAGCGCCCGCGAGACCGCGGCCCGCGCCGCGCTGGGAGCGATCGCCAAGGGCCTGTTGGGACAGCTAGGGATGGCCGTCGTCTCGCACGTGGTCCGGATCGGATCGGCGGCTCTGCCCGACGACTCCCCCCGCCCCGGCCTGGATGACCTCGAGGTAATCGATTCGTCCCCGGTGAGGTGTTACGACTCCGGCGTCTCCGACGCAATGGTGGCGGAAATCGAAAAGGCCGGGTCGGACGGCGACTCCCTCGGCGGCGTGGTAGAGGTGATCGTCTTCGGGGTACCGACCGGCCTCGGCTCGCACGTGCACTGGGACCGCAAGCTCGACGGCCGTCTGGCCGGGGCTCTCATGGCGGTGCCCGCAATAAAAGGAGTGGAGCTCGGCGACGGCTTCTCGCTCGCGGCGAGGCGCGGATCGGCCGCGCACGACGAGATCGAACCGGACCTCGACCGGGCTACCGACCGCGCCGGGGGCACCGAGGGTGGGATGTCTATCGGGGGGACGCTTCGGGTGCGAGCCGCGATGAAACCGCTGTCGACGCTCAAGAGGCGGCTTCGGAGCGTCGACCTCGCCACGGGTGAGCCGGCCGACGCGTTCCAGGAGCGAACCGACGTCTGCGCGGTCCCGGCGGCGGGAGTGGTGTGCGAGTCCGTGACCGCGCTCGTTCTGGCGGACGCGGTGATCGAGAAGTTCGGCGGCGACACGCTAGAGGATCTCAAGGGTTCTTTCGAGCGGTACGGCGAGCGGGTGCGTTCTCGCCGGCCGGCTCGACCATAGTGATCGTTCTGGTCGGTTTCATGGGGGCCGGCAAGACCACTGTCGGCCGGGCTCTGGCGACCCGACTGGGTCTCGGATTCGTTGATACAGACGAACTCGTCGAGACCAGGGCCGGGGCCAGCGTCGCCGAGATCTTCGCCACCGGTGGAGAGGCCGCCTTCAGGGAGCTCGAGCGCGAGGTGGCCGCAGAGGTCCTGGTGGGCGAGGACCGGGTGGTGGCCCTCGGGGGAGGAGCGATCGGAGACCCGGCCACCTGCGCGGCGCTCGAGTGGACGACGGTGGTCCATCTCGACGTGGGCTTCAACGAGGCCATGAAGCGAGTCGGCACCGATGCCGCCCGGCCCCTTCTCAGCGGAGACCCGC
>JALZEK010000128.1 GCA_030862065.1 Actinomycetota bacterium
CGCGTTCTCAACTCATGGATCGGCCACCCTCGGTTGAGCGCGAGCTTGCGTAGCTCCCAGTCCGGGTTGACGGCGTGCGGATGACCAACCGATTCCAGTAGCGGTAGATCGTTGATCGAATCCGAATACGCGTCGCACTCCACGAGCTCGACCCCGTAGCGTTCTGCGATCTCCGCGACGGCCTTCGCCTTTTCGGGTCCATGGGTGACTGGCCCCTCGAGACGGCCGGTGTAGTTGCCTTCGGCATCAACTTCGGCCACCGTCCCCGCCGCGGCGGTCATGGACAGAGCCTCGGCCAGGGTCTCGGCGAGCTCGATCGGCGCAGCTGTGACCAAAAAGGTGAGATCGCCTCGTTCTCGGTGTCCGTCGATGACCTGGACGATTTCCTGGTAAACGGTGGGCAGGATCGCTTCCTCGGCGATCTCCTTTCCCCAGTCGATCAGCTCGCGGCGATTTCGGCCGACGACGAACTCAAGCGTGGACTCGCGCGACATATCCATCCCGCGTTTGGCTTCTCCCCTGAGGCGGAACATCGCCTGCCCCCACCCGAACCGAAGGATGTCGCGCACCCGGAACAGATCACGCTTGTACAGCCCTCGGGCGAGCAAGAACAGGCTCGATCCCGGAATCAGCGTCTTGTCGACGTCGAAGAACGCGGCGCGCCGAGGACGTCCGCTCGCCCGCCTGATCTGTTCTTCGTCTCGCTGGCGCCGAGGCACGCCAAAAAGGTTACCCGGCACATGCGGTGACGAGAAGGTGTCAAGATCGCCCGATGCTGATTGGCGCCATGAACTTTCCGGGACGATCGGTGCTCAAGGAGATTCACCGCATCGCGGACGACCGCTTTGATTTTGTGGATCTCACCCTCGAGCCCCCCGCGGCCTGGACCCCCAAAGGCAAGGAGGTGGGCAGCCTTCTGTCGGACCTCAATCTCAGCGCGGTCGGCCACACCGCCTGGTATCTGCCCATCGCCTCTCCGTTCCCGGAATTGCGCCAATCGGCACGAGACCTGTTCAGACGAGCCCTGGACGTCTTCGCGGAGGCCGGCGTGACCCTGGTGAACGTTCATCCCGATCAGCGAGTGCCGCTCCACTCCCTGGAACACGTTCGAGCCCGCAACGCGGCCGCGATAGCCGATCTGGCTGCCGACGCCGCCGATCGGGGCGTTCGTCTGATGGTCGAAAACCTCGACCGGATGTTCTCGGGGGTCGACGACCTGAAGGCCGTCCTCGACGCGGTTCCCGATGCGGCCTTCCATCTGGACATCGGCCACGCAAACTTAAGACTCGGCCTGAGCGAGCGAAACCGGGCGCCCTCCCTCTTGGATGCGTTCGGCTCCCGTTTGGCCCACGTCCACCTCTCGGACAACCGCGGTGGGCTCGAGGATCTCCACCTCCCCCTGGGGGCCGGGGTTATCGACTGGCGGTGGGCAGCGCAACTGCTGAAGGGCGCGGGGTACGACGGGACGGTAACGCTGGAGGTCTTCTCCAGGGAGCGGGAACACCTCCGGACGTCGCGCCGCCTGTGGCTCGAGTGGTGGGGCCAGGCCTGATCCCCCTACCGGGGGAGAGCCGCAGGCTCGGCCCCCGCGCCGCCTCCCCCTAGGGCGGACGAAAAAGCCCCGAACGGGTGCTATCGGTTTTCCGGAACTTCCGCCACCATCTTTAGTGGGAAATACCCTCTCGACTCGGAGGTTTGTGTCTATTATTGTGAATTAATGAGTCTAAAGAGGCTGCTGTTGTTCCTGTTAATTGCGTTCCTCGTCTTCTTCCTCGTCCAGGCCCCCGGGGAGGCCGCCAAGCTCGTCAAATCGACGGGGGAGACCGCCGGGGAGTGGTTCGAGACGGCAGCCCAGGCGTTCACCAGGTTTTTGAAGTCCCTGGCGTGATGCCTTCACCAGCACTTGCGGCCCGGCCGGATTCCGCCCGCCACCGACTCAGCCTCCGGCCGGGCCCCCTCCATTCTGGCTCAAATCCCTCCTTCCCATGAGCGTGACGGCGGGCACCACCCGCCCCCGCTACGTCGCCGAGTCCGAGGCGGCCGTGATCGAGGTGCGAAGGCATCCGATCGTGCTGGTAAGGCCCTTCCTCGCGGCGATCGGAGCGGTCGTGGGAGCGCTGGTGATCGGGTCGCTCGTCAGCTGGGATGACGGGGGCGACTTCATCGACACAATGGTTGGGCTTACCGCGATCTTCTTCGTGCTGCGCGTCTTCTGGAAGATCCTGTTGTGGTGGGAGGACCGCCTCGTCGTGACGGACCAAAGGATCATCGAGGTGTCGGGCGTGTTCACGCGCAAGGTTGCTTCGATTCCCATCGAGAAGGTCACCGACATGACCTACCGCCGTTCGATCTGGGGCCGGATGCTCGGCTACGGCGACCTCATTCTCGAGACCGCGGGTCAGACCCAGGCGCTCGACGAGATCCGGTTCATCCCCCAGCCCGACCACTTCTATCGGACGGTCACCTCGCTGGGGACCACCCAGGCGGCTCCTTCCCGGGTGCTGTTAGACGAGCCCGCCGGGGGGCCGGACGACGACGACACGGGGCCGCTTCCCCGCATCATCCTGTAGACGCAGGCGCCTTCTCTTCCGCAAACGCCTCGGGAGCCACTCAAGGAACGCCGCCCCGCCGTCGAAACAAATTCTGGGGGACTGGAGAGGCGCGAAGTGGAGGTATGGGCATGGTCGCCGGCCGATCGCATCGAATGAAATCCATAACCCGTATTTTTCTGCTTCTGGGCGCGGCCTCATTCCTTATCCTCTCGCCGGGTCCCGCGCATGCCGATCCGACGATTCCCTCGCCTGCAGGCGAAGTGCTCGTTGTGACGGCGAACCTGCGGGAGGCGTACGCCGATGCCGACGTGGCCGATTCCTCCGATATGCAGGTCTTCGCCGACCGCCTTCTGGCCCAGACCCCGTATTTGCCGGACGTACTGCTGCTACAGGAGGTCAACCGGAACAGCGCCGCGACCGTCGCCTCGATCCTCGGCGCGGCCGCGGGATCGCCCTACGTGGTCGCGGTGGATCCCGGTCTCAAGCAAAACCGCAGGACCGAGAGTCACGTCGTGAAAGTCGACACGGCGGTCCTCATCAATCCGGCCGGCGTGACGTCGCTTGACCCGGGTGGGTTCGTCTCGAGCTACTACGACTCCGTTGCGGCCGCCGCAGGCAAGAAGCCCATAATCAAGAAGCACGCCCATACGCTGGTGGAGGAGGTGGCGGGTCCGCTCAGGCTATCCCTGGCGAGCGTGCACCTGGTCCCGCGCGGCTTTCTTGCGTCCGACGAGGTCGATCGCAAGCTCCGCAAGAGGTGGTCCCGGCGCGTTGCCGACGCCCTTTCTACAAACTATCCATCCACGTCGACCGATGACATAAGCGTGATTGGTGGCGACTTCAACGCAGGTCACTGCTTGCTGAGGGGCGGGTCGCGCAACCGCTGTGAGAAATACACGCCCTTCTGGAACCTGCTGGTGAACGGATACGGCTACATCGACACGATGCGCGCCACGACCAACCCTGTGGGAGTCGATTACGTATTCGCCTCCGAGGGAGTTTCTCAAGCGGGGATGGATCGCGATTACCAACTGCAGCTGCAAGCCGGAACGGTGGACCCGGCCGAGTACTACTCCGACCACGCCTTCAGATGGGCCGTCGTGACGGGGCCGGACGTCACTCCGCCGACTTCCGTTGAACTGACCGGCGAGCCCGGGTGGAATCCCAAGGCCATCCTTACGTGGACCAAGGCGATCGACTCGGGGGGCAGTGGACTGGATCATTACGAGGTCTGGCGGAGCTCAACCGGCACCGACTTTCAGTTGGTTTCAAACGTCGACACCGGCAAGACCCGTTACGAGGACATCGACGTGAAGCCCGACAAGCGCTATTGGTATTACGTCGCGGCCCTCGATGGTGCCGGCAACGAAAGCCGTTCCTCGGTGGTCGAAGTCAGGATCAGCGACTGATCCTCGGCTGAACGGCCCACTAGGCTGGGGAGATGCGCAGCAGTCTCATCGCCACCCTTGCCGCAGCCCTGAGCCTCGGATTCGTCGAGGCGTTCGGCCGGTTCTATCCCGCCCGGGCCACCTGGATGCGTTTACGAAGGGCCCGTGGCTGGCTGGCGATGCGTCGCATGCGGGAGAGGATCGAGGCGGGAGCGGGCCGCAGGACCTCTCGGATCCTCGCCGGGGTCCTGGTGGTTCTGGTAGCGACGTGGATTGCGGTCGCAAGTTTGTTGGACAAAAGGTGGTGGGAGGTCGCCCTCGATCTCGTGCCCTACGCGATCGTTGGAGTGGCCCTGCTGAGAGTTGGTCCCGCGCTGAGGGCGGTGGCGAAGAGGATGAGGGATTACGAGCACGAGTTCGGCGACGACCTCGAGCCGGACGTCGATTTCCCGCCCGACGAAATCGCGCTGTGACCTGGCCTCGCCTCTACCTCGTCTCACCGGTCACCATCAAGGCGGGAACGCTGACCGACCTCGTCCCCGAACTGGCCCATGCAGGCGTCGATATCATCCAGCTGCGTGAAAAGGAGATGGAGGCGGGTGATCTGTTGCGCGCCGGCGCGCCGCTTCTCAGCGCATGCAGACAGGCGCGCGTCCCCCTCGTCGTTAACGACAGACCTGATGTGGCGCTTGCGCTTGGCGCCGACGGAGTTCACCTCGGCCAGAACGATCTTTCCGTAGGCCTGGCGAGACGAATACTGGGTGAGTCGGTCATCGTGGGACGGTCGACTCACGCCGAGCGGGAGATCGACTCGGAACTCGCGTCGCCCGAAAAGATCGACTACCTCTCGGTCGGCCCGATAGAGCAGACGCCGACCAAACCGGGGCGACCGGGGACCGGCCTCGGCCTCGTCGAGTACGCGGCGCGGACCGCGTCCATTCCCTGGTTTGTCACCGGCGGGGTAAACCCGGAATCGCTTCCCCGGATGCTCGAGGCCGGGGCGAGACGAGCCGTCGTGGTCAGGGCCATCGTCGAGGCCTCCGACCCGATCGCGGTGGCGGCGAGGTTGCGCGAGCTGCTCGATTCCGTTCCCGTCGAGCACTGACTTCGGGCGGCGCACTAGTCTCACCGCCATGTCCAAACTGCCGAAGTCGTGGCTGAGGCCCCGGCTCCAGTGGCTGCTGGTGGCCCTGCCTGTCGCGATCGTCTTGGAGATCGCGCACGGTGAACCGGTCGCGATCTTCGTCTTCTCGGCCCTGGCGATATTGCCGCTGGCCGGTCTCATCGGCCACGCCACCGAGGATCTGGCGGCCCGGTCGGGACCTCAGATCGGCGGTCTTTTGAACGCGACCTTTGGGAACGTGACCGAGATGACCATTGCGATCTTTTTGATCATGGAGGGCCAGCTCGCGATCGTGAAGGCCTCGATCACGGGATCGATCATCGGAAACGTGCTGTTGGTCCTCGGTCTTTCGTTCCTCATTGGCGGGTGGAACCGAAAGGAGCAGCGTTTCAACCGGGCCTCCGCGAGCCTTCACTCTGCTCATCTCGTCATAGCGGTGGCCGCCCTGTTGTTGCCGGCCCTGTTCTCGCTGACGCCGGAGGCGGGGGATTTCGAGGTTGAGGCGGTGTCCGTCGGAGTCTCAGTCGTGCTGCTCGCCGTCTACGGATTGGGGTTGCTCTTCACCTTCAAGACGCACCGCTCGCTGTTTCGATCGACCCTCGAGCACGAGGAGCCCAAGTGGTCCACCGGATTCGCGGTCGGGATGCTCGCGGGGGCTACCGTCCTGGTGGCCTTGATGAGTGAATTCCTCGTCGGAGCCCTCGAGCCGACGGTCGAGGAGCTCGGCATGTCGGAGCTGTTCGTCGGATTGATCGTCGTGCCGATCGTTGGTAACGCCGCGGAGCACTCGTCCGCGATCCTTCTTGCGGCAAAGGACAAGATGGACGTCTCGATCGAGATAGCCATCGGATCGTCGACACAGATCGCGCTGTTCATCGCGCCGGTTTTGGTCTTCGTGTCGCTGTTGATCGGAAACGAGCTCGATCTCATCTTCAGTCGCATCGAGATCGCGGCGGTCGCGTTCTCGTCTTTGATTCTCGGATTCATCGCGTTGGATGGACGCTCGAACTGGATCGAAGGCGTCCAGCTTCTGGCCGCCTACTTGATCATGGCCGTTTCCTTCTTCTACCTGTGATGATGGCATCGAACCGATCGCAAAGGAGCCGGATCAATGCCGCGAGCGATTGACTTTCACGTGCATGCGTCCACGACCGAGTGGCTCGAGGGCTCGATCGGCCCCATGCTCAAGGAAACGGCGAAATACTTCCGCAGCGAGGTCCGGATTCGAACGGCTGAACAGATGGCCGAGGAATACCGCAACTGGGATCTCCTCGGGGTCCTCCTGGCGTGGGACGCCGAAACGGCGACGGGGCTTCCTGCCCTCACCAACGACCGGGTGGCCGAGATCTGCAACGAGTTCCCCGAGCAGTTCGTCGGGTTCGCGAGTGTCGATCCGCACAAGCCCGATCACGTCGACGAGCTCGAGCGGGCGATCACCGACCTCGGTCTGAGAGGACTGAAGATCCATCCCCAGGTGCAGGCCTTCTATCCCGACAATCCGAAGTTCTCTCCGTTGTGGGAGAAGTGCGAGGAGCACTCGCTTCCGATCGTCGTGCACGTGGGTCAGACGGGCCTCGGGGCCGGCGTCCCCGGGGGGTCGGGCATCGCTTACGACTTCGGGAGACCCATGTTGATGGACACGGTCGCGGCACGTCACCCCGGGTTGACCGTCGTGATGGCGCACTTCGGTTACCCCTGGCACCTCGAGGTGCTTGCGTCGGCGATGCACAAGACGAACGTCTGGGTCGACCTCTCCGGTTGGAGGCCGAAGTACATTCCGCCCGAGGTCAAGCGCGACGCTCGGGGCCGCCTCTCGAGCCGGTTCGTTTGGGGCAGCGATTACCCGATGCTCGACCCCGGCCGGATCCTCGGGGAGTTCTCGGAGATGGAGCTCGGCGACAAGGAGGAGGACGTGCTCAAGAACAACGCCGCCCGCCTGCTCGGATTAGAGCTCTAGTTCGTTTCTCGCTCGGGGAATGTTCCTCCCCTTGGGGCACTTAACATGGGCGTATGGCAACCCAGGAGCAGGTCCCCCAAGAGCAGGTCAAGGAAGAGGTCGAGGCCGCCCTCAAGACGGTCAATGACCCCGAGCTCGGGATCGACATCGTCAGCCTCGGGCTCGTCTACGAGGTCAACCTCGACGACGACAACAACGTCAAGATCGACTTCACCCTGACCACGATGGGATGTCCCATCGCCCCCCTGATCGACGAGGAGATCAAGCAGGCGACCTCGCACATCGAGGGCATCGGAGAGGTGACGACGGAGTGCGTGATGTATCCGCCGTGGTCTCCGGAAAAGATGTCCGACCTCGCCAAGTCGGCTCTCGGCATCGTCTGATTCGCCCGGCCTCGAATCGCCGCGATCTCCGTTCTCTGTTCCTCTGAGTACCTGAGAGGTTCTTTTTGGAGCAAAGAACGCCCGAAACGATTCCCGCCGCTCCCTGTAGCGCGCATCGGGCGGCCGGTCCTCGTTCGGCACCCGCGCTGCGCTGGTTCCGAAAGCATCCCGAAGAGACTGCTCGGGCAACCGGTCCTCGTTCGGCACCCGCGCTCCGCTGGTTCCGAAAGCATCCGTCGGGACGGATGCTTTCTCCACAGGGTGCCTCAGAGGATCCGGTTGCCCTCGCAGCATCGATCCCATGTTTTTCTCCAAGGGGCTTCAGAGGACCGGCGGCCCTCGCCTCTTCCCGGAACCGTGATGCTGAAATATCAAGTCTCACGGTTCCAGGAACGGGATTCTTGCGCGGAAGCCGGGGGATCCGGCCGCCCTCGCTGGCGCGGGTTTTCTACGGACGAAGCGGGCAGAGGTAGCCGAGATCGGGGTCAAACTCGAGTCCGTCCGGCGGCGCCGAGGTATCCACCGGTGCCACAACGGACTTGCTGTTCGAACCGCCTCCGAACTTCACTACGTCCACCCCTCTCCTGAAGTCAGGGATAAACACGAGCCCCTTGTACCAGTACGCGGCCCACGTGTTGGCGTCGTTCGGCCTGAAGTATCCGATCTGGCGAATGTTCCTGGGATTGCTCGCATCGAGGAACCTGGTTCCCTGGCCGTAGAAGGCGTAGGCGAGCACACCGTCGCCGCGATCGCTGAAGTAATGGGCCGAGGCACAGCCGGTCGCTCCCTTGGCGCCGTGGGGGGTCCAGGTGTCGAGGACCCTCATGCGGAAGTGGGTCTTGTCGATGTTCTTCCATCCCTCGCCGTTGTATGACCCCTTGAGGTCATAGGACGCGAACCGGCCCGATTCTCGGCAGTCGGAGGTCAGGTTCTCCTCGGTCCCGAACAGGACGTCGCCCCGGCGCCCGTCGACCTTCAGGGATGGATTGCGCCACGAGTTGTGCATGAACCGCGACGATGTCGCGCTGGCTGGAGTACCTCCTCCCGCGTAGGGGATCGGCTTGCAACCCGTCGCCTTGCGCACTTTTCCGGTCAACGGGTCTTTGTGTTTGCCCTCCGTCCAGTACCCGCGGACGCCGCCGGCTCCCGATACCCAGGCGATTCCTCTGGGGTCGACCTGGACGTCGTGGGCGTAGTCGGTCACGCCATCGTTGCGTCCGATGTCGATCGGTTTGGGACATGGCCGCGGGTCAAGCGGGTCTCTTATGTCCGTGGCGAAGACGGGTCGTCCCGTCCAGTTCGGCTGCGTAACGGGGTTTGCATATGGACCGGACGTCCAGGCGTAGTCGCAGTCGCTCACGCACGTGGTCGTATGGCCGGCGGGGACCGGGAAGGCGCTCACCTGAACCATCGCGTGCGGAACGGAGACGTCGATGATGTGAACGGCCCCGTAAGGAAAGGTGCTCCCGGGCGTCGCGGGAGTCGTGAAGCCGCGGGGGTCGCGGGAAATGAACAGCAGGTTGCGCCGCTCGTCTACGTCCATGTCCTCGTTCTCCCAGATGAACATCGGAAGAGCGCCGATCAACTGGGGCGCGGAGGGATCGCTGATGCTGTAGCCGTAAACGCCATGGGCCGTGGAAACGAACATGGTGTTGTCGATGAAGGCGAGGGCGATGGCGGACTTCATCTCCGGGATGTTCGCGATGAACTTCACGTTTTTCGAGATCGCTCCGGGAGGAGGAGGAGCGGCGGAGGCCCCTCCGGGCGCGAGGGAGACCGCCGCCGCGAGGGCCGCACAGCACAGGATTCGGATGGCTCTGCGGTGGGCGTTCAGCAGGAATCCTCTCTTCCGGGGGCTGTAGGAAGGGTTCGCCTCGGATCCCCCCTCCCCCTGCGCCGGTCCGGGCCCATCCCTTAGGTTCGGCTCATGCCACACAACGCCGCCCGGCCCGATGGCTCCACGCGACTCAGTCATCTCGAGTGCGCTCGCTGCGGCACCCGTCATGACGCCGCCCGCCTCCACCAGCGCTGTGAGTGCGGAGGGACTCTTCTGTGTCGCTACGACCTCACTGCACTCGACATGGGCCCGGTGCGAGCGCGGCCCCCGGGGACGTGGCGCTACCGGGAGCTGTTGCCGGTGGCCGGCGACGCGGTGTCACTGGGAGAGCCGGAAACCCCCCTTTTGTTCGCCCCCCGGCTCAGCGAGAGGTGGGGAGTCGACGTCTACCTCAAGGACGACTCCGGTCTTCCCGGAGGAACTTTCAAGGCGCGCGGCGCATGCGTTGGCCTCTCCCGGGCCCGCGAGCTCGGAGTCAAACGGGTCGTCATGCCGAGCGCGGGCAACGCGGGGGGAGCGTGGTCGCTGTACGCGGCCCGGGCGGGGCTTGAGATCACTGTGACGATGGCCGCGACCGCTCCGCGCGCCAACCAGGCCGAGGTGCTTGCCGCGGGCGCGGAGCTCGTGCTCGTCGACGGCTCGATCGCGGACGCGGGAGCGAGGGCGGCCGAGATCGCCGACGACAGGGGAGCGTTTCTGGCGGCGACCTTCTCCGAGCCTTACCGCCTCGAGGGAAAGAAGTCGTCCTGGCTCGAGTGCTTCGATCGCCTCGGTCCCGGCGACACTTTTGGATTTCCGGCGACGATTGTGCTGCCGGTCGGAGGGGGCGTGGCCGCCATCGCCGCGACCAAGGCCGCCGCCGAGGTCGTTGCGGCGGGCTGGTCGGAAGACAACCGGCCGCGGATAGTGGGCGTCCAGGCGGCCAACTGTTCCCCGATCGTGCGCGCCTTCGACCGCGGGGATCGAGACGTCGCCCCGTGGGACGGGGACCCGATGACGATCGCGGCGGGGCTTAGAGTTCCGGCCCCTACCGAGGGCGGACTCGTTCTCGATTCCGTCCGGGGCTCGGGCGGAACGATGGTCGCGGCCGGCGAGGACGAGATCATCGAGGCCGTCCGAATCCTTGCTTCGCAGGAGGGGATCTTTGCTTGTCCCGAGGGGGCCGCGACCGTCGCGGCGGCAGACCAACTGGCGAGTGAGGGCGACCTCGTCGGCCCGGTATTGCTCTACAACACGGGATCGGGAGCAAAATACGCCGAGTTACTGGCCGCGGCCGGCTTGCACATGTGACGTAGACGCGCGCCTACGTCGAATCTAGGACCAGAACTCGTCGGCGACTGTGGTGTCCTCCGGGAACGCCCAGAACTCGGTGGTCTTGCCCTCGGGGTTCAGATGGAATACGTGGACGACGTTCTGGGTAAGGCTCTTGCCTCCCCGCTCAGCCGAGACGCGCACGAGCCCAACTCCGTGCTCGTCGTTGGCGAGTAGGTCGTGGATCTCGGTCTTAAAGGTCCCGTTCGTTTCCTGAAAGATGCGCCCGAAGAAGTTGAAGACGTCCTCCTGGCCCTTGTAGTCGCCGGCGAGCGGGCTTTGGCCGGGGATGTGCCACACGACGTCGTCCGTGATCCTCTCGCGCAGCGTATCCATGTCTCCGGCGTTAAACGCGTCGTACCCCCCCTTGAGCCTGTCGACGTTGGGATGTCCCGCCATCGTCACCACCTCCCGCTGAGTAAATGCAACGAGATGAGCTTCCCTCAGACAAGGCTCCCTGACAAGGGGTCCGACGGCCTCGAGGCAGGCTTGGACTCATACTCAGGTCGGTGAGCGAACATGTGAGCGAACGCGGACCGGCGCAGCCCGGGCTTAGGGGTTTCCTTCGTTACTTCTTGTGGCTGGGAAGCTTCGGATTCGGCGGTCCCATCGCCACGGTCGGATATATGCAGCGGGATCTGGTCGAGCGCCGGGAGTGGCTCGCTCGAGAGGAGTTCCTGAACGGTGTCGCCCTCGGGCAAACGATGCCTGGACCGTTGGCGGCCCAGGTGGCGATGTGGGTGGGATTCCTCAAGCGGGGCGCGCTCGGTGCTTTTCTCGTTTCGATCCCGTTCATCCTTCCGTCGTTTGTTGCGGTTCTGGTTATCTCCTTTTTCTACGTCGAGTACCAGGGTCTCGATTGGGTGCAGTCGCTGTTCTACGGGATCGCGCCGGGCGTCGTGGCCATCATCGTCATCGCGGCGATCAAGCTCGCACGCCTGACGAACAAAGACGATCTCAAGTTGTGGGCCATCTCTTTGGTCACGCTTGTCGTCACTGCGGTCACCGAGTCGGAGATAGCGATCCTGTTCATCGCCGCAGGGTTGCTGATGGTTGTAATCGAGGCCCCGCCCCGGTTCCGGCGTCCGACCGGCGGAATGTTTTTTCTAGCCGCGGGAGGCGACCAGGCCGTTCTCGCGCTCGGCGCCGCCCCGGAGACCTATCTGGCACTCGGTCTTTTCTTTTTGAAGGCGGGGGCGTTCATTTTCGGAAGCGGATTGGCGATCGTTCCTTTTCTCAGGGAGGGAGTCGTCGAGCAACACCACTGGTTGACGTCCGATCAATTCCTCGATGCCGTGGCGATGGGTCTCATCACCCCGGGGCCGGTGGTGATCACGGCGACCTTTATCGGCTATTTGGTGGGGGACCTGACTGGGGCCGTGATCGCGACGGTCGCTATCTTTGTGCCGATCTATCTCGGCGTAGTGATCCCGGGCCGGTGGTTCGTGAGGCACCAGGATCATCCGCAGCTGCAGGCGTTTGTGAGGGGCGCCACCGCCGCGGCCGCGGGGGCAATCGGGGGCGCCACGATCGTGCTGACGCGTCAGGCAGTAGTTGATGTAGCCACCGGAGTCATTGCGGTGGTGAGCCTTGGTTTGCTATGGCGGTTCAGGGTTCCCGAGGTGGTAATAGTCCTCCTAGCCGGGGCCGCGGGCCTTGCTCTGGCCGGGCCCTAGGCGGCTTTCCCAGTTCAGGCCCGGTTCCCAATTCGATGCTTGACGTCGATCCGCCCGCTGTTCTAGTATCGAACATACGTTCGATACTCGTAACAGGGGCCTCTCCCCGCCCCCGGAAGGCGTGGTTTCCCCGGTGCCCACGCCGCCACGAGTTCGGCGTAAAGACAGGGACCCAAATGGGCCCGCTAGACCGTTCGCGGTCCCGCAGGAGCGGGCGGGTCCGTTGGGTCCCGTTGTCTTCTCTCGGCGGGTTGGTGAGCTGGAGGGCCGAGTCGATCCGTGACCAAGCGGTACGACGAGCCGATCGAGGTGACGCCGGATCCGGCCCACAGCGGCGCGCCCGTCTCCTTTAACTGGCGGGGACGGCGCTACGAGATCGACCAGTGGGTCGATACGTGGCGAGAGGCGGGGGAGTGGTGGGTCAAGTCGAACGGGAACGGCAACGCCGGTGGTGCTCGGGAGCGTGAGTTCTTCCGGGTCCTCGCCCGGCCCCGGGGAGCGCTTGCGACGGGAGATCTCGACGCGGATGGGTTCATGCGCCACGTGGGGGCGGTCTACGACCTCTATTGCGATCGGATCCGAGACGAGTGGAGGCTGGCGCGGGTGTGGGACTGAACCAGTATGTTGCGCCCCGTGAGCGAGGACAGGACTCGGTGGAGCGCGGTCGCCGACGGCTCGGTGCGGCTCCCGGTCAACGAGACGATGGGGTTTCAGGTCATCGACGACTCTCGTCCGAAGGAATCGATCACCTTTACCTGGACGGTCCCTCCCGAGTACTGCAACACCGCCGGCAATCTCCAGGGAGGAATCCTCGCCGCGTTTGCAGACGCGCTGCTGGGGGCCGCCGCGGCCGCGCACATACCCGAGGATCGCTACCCGGCACTCGCCGAGATGAAGATCTCGATCTTTCGCCCCGCCCCCGAGGGAGTGGAACTGACCGGGCGCGGCTATCTCCTCAAATCCGGCAAGCGGGTGCTGTTCGCGGAGGCCGAGGTCACCGACCCGGACGGGAAGCTGATAGCGAAGGCTTCGGGAACGGAGATCCCGGCCGAGGGCTGACCGCTCGCCCCCGTTCTTCTCGCCTCAGGTTTCGGTTTTCGAAATGTGAGACGAAAAGTTCGTGTCGGCTTCGTTCTTTCGGTCTGAGGTCTCGCCCGGCGCGACGTGAGACCGAAAGTTCGCGCCGTGAGGGCGGTGGGGTGTTGTCGTGAGCGGATTTGTCCACCTCCACTGCCACTCGGTGTGGTCGCTTCTCGACGGAGCGATCCCGGTCGAGGCCCTTCCGCACATCGCCAAGGCCCTCGGCATGGAGGCGATCGCCATGACCGATCACGACGCGCTGACCGGAGCGGTGCGCTTCTCGAGCGCGTGCAAAGAAGCGGGGATCAAGCCGATCTACGGAGCCGAGCTCACGTTGACCTCATCCAGGAGGGCCGAGGAAGGAGTCTCAAGAGGGGCCGAGGGCCGTGTGCGTCCCGAGGGAGCCTCAAAAACGGTTTGGGTCCCGAGGGATGCATGCGGACCCGAGGCCCCCCAAAACGATCTTTGGGATGAGCACGTCATCGTCATCGCCAAAAACAAAGTGGGTTACGCCAATCTCTGCCGACTGATCAGCGACGCCCACCTCAAAAACGAGCGCAATCATCCGGCGACCACCTTGGCGGCGATCTCCGAGCGGGCCGAGGGCCTGTTCGTGTTGTCGGGATGCATGCGTTCAGAGGTGGCAAGGCTCGCCGCCGCCGGCGACATCCCTCGAGCGGTGGCGGCGGCTCGGCGGTGGCGCGACGCGGTCGGAGACGACTACCGCATCGAGGTCTTCGACCATCGCGGTTACGGCCACCGCGCCTTAAGGGACAGGTTGTTGCGTGTGGCCCGCGAGGCCGGCATCAAGGCGGTCGCGACCAATAACGTCCACTACGCCCTTCCCGAGCATGCGGCGGGTCATGAGGTGTTGCACGCGATCAGAGAGATCGTCCCTCTGTCCAGCGCCCATGCCCTGCGACAGACGTCTGAGTACTACCTCAAGGAACCATCCGAGATGAGGAGGTTGTTCGGAGACGTCCACGACGTCTTAGACGAGTCCATGCACATCGCAGAGGTCTGTGACTTCGACCTCGATCTCGGGACCTATCACTTTCCTGATCTCCCTCCGGCCGCCGGAGGAAGAAGCGGCGAGACCCCGACCGAACTTCTGGCGAGACGGTGCTTCGAGGGCGCCGCCCGGCGCTACGGCACCGTCCCCCGAGAAGTCGAGGATCGCCTTCAGCACGAACTCAACTACATCTTCAACGGCGGAGGCATAAAGGGTCGAGATCTTCAGGGCGGTTACGCCTCTTATTTCCTACTCGTTGCCGACATCGTCGATCACGTGAGGCGCGACCTCGGGATCCGGTGCGCGTGCCGGGGAAGTGCCGCCGGATCGCTGGTCTGCTACGTCCTCGGCATCTCGGACGTTGATCCCGTGCGCTACGACCTGTTGTTCGAGCGGTTCATGAACTCGCGCCGCGAAGAGCTCCCCGATATCGACGTCGACGTCGAGTCGCATCGCCGTGAGGACGTGCTCGCCTACATCCTCGAGACTTTCGGCCCCCACCAGACGGCCGTTTGCTGCATGGTCGACACCTTCCGGGCGCGCATGGCCATTCGCGACGTGGGCAAGGCGCTGGGGCTTCCAGCCGCGGAGGTCGACCTGGTGGCCAAGGCCTTCCCCCGGGTGAGCGCCGGCGACATCCCCAAAGCGATCGAGAGGCTCCCCGAGCTGATCGCTACCAACCTCAACGCGGGTCAGCTTGAGCAGCTCTTCGAGTTGTGCATCGAGATCGACGGGTTTCCCCGCCACCTCGCGCTGCATCCCTCAGGAGTGATCCTGTCCTCGGCCGACCTTGCCGATCGCGTCCCGATGCAGGAGTCGTACGAGGGCTTCACGATGCTGCAGGCCGATAAGGACGACGTCGAGGAGCTCGGCCTGGTCAAGCTCGACGTCCTCGGCGTGAGGATGCTGTCGTCGATCGCCCACGCGAGCGACGAGATCGAACGTCTCCACGGGCGGCGGCTCGACCTCGACCGCCTGTCCCACGACGACGCCCCCACCTACGGCATGGCGTCGACCTCGCGCACGCTGGGCTGCTTTCAGATCGAGTCGCCGGGTCAGCGCGAGTTGCTGGCTCGACTTCAGCCGCGCTGTTTCGAGGATCTGATTGTCGACATCTCGCTCTTCCGGCCCGGTCCGGTGAAGTCGGACATGGTTTCGCCCTATCTGGACCGGCGCCATGGATTCGAGGAGGTGACCTACGCGCATCCATGCCTAGAGCCGATCCTCAAGGAGACCAACGGAGTCGTCGTCTATCACGAGCAAGTCATCCGGGTGATCGCCGCGGTGACGGGCTGCTCGCTCGACGACGCCGATTTCGTGCGCCGGCATCTAGACGCCGAGCGACCATCCAAATCCGACGATCCGGGACACGTATCCGAAAGAAAGCTGCCCGAGGCAATCCAATTGGGGGGCTGGGTGGTGGATCGGTGGGCCTCGGAACAAGCGCCGGGCGGCAATGGGAACGGTATGAAGCCGACCGTCAAATCAAGTGGTGAGGCCGAAGACGCTCTGGGAGAGGACTGGGTGAAGAACGAGCGAGTTCGCTATCACGGGGTTGCCGGCCCCATCGAGATCGTCCCGCCCGAACAAGACGTCGCTCGTTGGTTCATCACATCGGCGATCCACAACGGCTTCGAGCCTCGCCAGGCACGGGCTCTGTGGAAAGAGGTCTTCTCGTTCGCCTCGTTCGGTTTCTGCAAGTCGCATGCCGCGGCCTTCGCCCTGCCCACCTATATCTCCGCCTATCTCAAGACGCACTACCCGGCCGAGTTCCTGGCCGGAGTGCTGACCCACGACCCCGGTATGTATCCGCGGCGCGCGATCGTGGCCGACGCCAGAGTGATGGGAATCCCGATCCTGCCGATCGACGTGAACGCCTCGGACGCGGTCTACCGGGCCGAGCCCGTCGGAATCACCGAAGGCCCGAGGATCGGGATTCGACTCGCCCTCTCCGAGGTTCGCGGTATTTCGGGTGCCGAGATCGATTCGATTCTCGAGGCTCGGCGCGGTGGGGCTTTCACTTCGCTCGAGAACCTCTGGCGGCGGACCGATCTCAGCCGGCCGGTTCTCGAGAACCTGGTCCACGTGGGCGCGCTCGACTCGATCGAGATCAAACGGTCCCGGCGAGAGCTGTTGTGGCGGGCGGTCGAGCTCGCCGGACGACAGAGCTCCAAATCCGCGGGTCGGACTTCGGTCCAGCTTTCAATCGACCTAGATGAACCGATAGATCGGTCGTTGCCCGATCTTCCCCCTTACTCACCGATAGAGGAAACCGAGGCGGAACTCGAGATCTCGGGCATAGATGCCCGTCGCCACATGATGGAGCTCTACCGTCCGCTGTTCGAGGAATTGGGATGTGAGCCGGCCGCGGCACTGCGCCGGACGCGCAACCGGTCGCAGGTCTGGGTCGCCGGAGTAAAGGTGTCGACGCAAACCCCGGCAATCCGTTCGGGTCAGCGGATCATCTTCCTGACGATCGAGGACACGACGGGTCCCATCGAGGTGACCGTCTTCGAGCGGGTCCAGCCGCGCTGCGCCCGTACGGTTTTCCATTCCTGGTTGCTGCTGGTGAGAGGAGAGGTCCGAAAGAGAGGAGGAGCGTCGCGGGTACAGAAGATGGACCCCACCAACGTTGGGGTCACGGTCGTGGCCGAGGAGGCATTCGACCTCGCCGAGATAGCGGAGTCCCGTCGCAACGGAGTTTCTCTGGCCGATGCCGTGAGGGGGCAGAGGGAGCGCCAGGCCGCCGTCGCCCCCACTTCTGCGGACGCCGCGTCGGAGGCTCCGGCGAGGGTGTGGCACGCGAGCGGAGGAAGCGCCGGCCGATGACCCCCGGACTTTCGGAACACCCGAAGGCAACGTTCCCAAAAGCGGCGAGACGGGCGGATCCCCTGAGGCACCCTGTGGAGAAGGCAACCGTTTTAACGGGTGCCTTCGGAACCAGCGAAGCGCGGGTGCCGAACGGGGACCGTCCGATCGCCGCCTCAAAGTCGGCCTGCGGGCAGGCATCCCCTCCGTCGCGGTCCTCGACGACATCCGAAGCTTCGCTTCGTTTGCCGTCTGCGGAGGCTTCCTCCGGGGATACCTGCTCCTCGGCACGTCGCGACCGGCAATCCCGCGGTTAGTCGTGGATCGAGGCCGCCATGGCCCGCAGGACCTTGACCGGCTCCGTGACCGGCGTCCAGACGTGCAGCGACAGCCGGTGCTCGTAGCCCCCCTGCATCCAGCGATAGACGAGGTGGTCCGCGTGCGCGCCCCCCGCGGGAAAGGAGGGGGCCAGGATGACGTCGCCCAGTTCGTACCCGCCAATGATCATCGCTTGGTCCCGCCGCTGCTCAACGAGCGCTTCCAGAGGTGTGCTCCCTGCGATCGGGTCGCCGTAGTCGACGAGGAACCCGGGCTTCGCCACCTCGACCACCACGTGCACGACATCGGGGGGTCGGTTGCGAGCCGGGTCCCGGTCACTCGGGGCCCCGACCACGATCTCCAGAACGTGGAATTTTCCGTTGGGGCGGCCAAATGCGTCGAACAAAAAGCGGCCGTCTTTGGGCTCGGCCGGGATGAACTCGGGACATGACCCCTCGAGTCGACCGGTCCCGCAGATCACCCGGGCCCGATCCGGGAGAGCGGTCATGGCGACCCCGGCGACCTCACGAGAACCGGGATTCTTTTTCGAGGGGTTTTTGGAGGGGTTGGGAGAGACGGGGACAGGCGGCGGTATGCGGGGGGACGGAGACGATGACGACGACGGCGGCAGGTTCGGGTCCTCCTCGTAGCTCACCACGGCGAGTACCACAAGCACCAAAAGGACCGTCGAAAGAAGGGCCGAGAAAAGAGTACGCCTGGACACTTCACTACCTTAGGTTGTGCACATGACCGTCGACGTTCCGATTCTGCACGTCGATATGGACGCCTTTTACGCAGCGGTTGAGACGATCAAGGACCCCTCACTCGTGGGCCGTCCCGTCGTCGTAGGAGGTATGGGCAACCGCGGCGTTGTGACGTCGGCGTCCTACGAGGCAAGGACCTTTGGGGTCAAGTCGGCGATGCCCATAGTCACTGCCCGACGATTGTGTCCCCATGCCGCTTATCTTCCGAACGACTTCACCGCCTATCAGGACTACTCCCACAGGATCCAGGAGGTCTTCCTCAGCTATTCGCCTCTCGTCGAGCCCCTTTCACTCGACGAGGCCTTCATAGACGTCTCCGGTTCGATCAAACTTTTCGGCGATCCGGTGACGATCGCAAAGGCGATAAAGAAGGACGTTTCTGCAATCGGGTTGACTTGCACCGTGGGGGTCGGCTACAGCAAGTTCATCGCAAAACTCGCATCTGCCCGGGCCAAACCAGATGGACTCTTGAAGGTGGGTCAATCCGAGATCGAGTCGTGGCTTCATCCGCTCCCCGTCACCGCCCTCTGGGGAGTGGGCGAGCAGACTGCGGAAGCGCTGAGGAGGCTCGGCCTTAAGACGGTGGGGGATGTGGCGCGACTGTCCAAGAGAACCCTTGAGCGCTCCCTCGGAAACGCGGTCGGCGCTCATCTTCACGAACTTGCGAACGGGATCGACGACCGACAGGTGACTCCGTACGAGCCGGCGAAATCGGTCGGCTCGGAGAACACTTACGAACACGACCTGGACAACGAGGACGATGTCTTGCGGGAGGTCCTGCGGCTGGCCGAGAGGACGGCGGGCCGGCTCAGGGCCAAGCGCCTCTGTGCCCGGACCGTAACGCTCAAGATCCGGTTTTCGAACTTCAAGACGATCACCCGATCGAAGACCCTGGCGGAGGCAACCGCATCCGGGACCGAGCTTTACGAGGTGGCCAGGGACCTCTACCTGCGGCTGAGTCCCGAGCGGCCCCGCATCCGTCTTTTGGGGGTGGCCGGGACGGGCCTGGTCCCGGGCCCTCCCAAGCGCCAGCTCGATCTCCTGGGAGCCGGAGACGTGACGACCAAGCGTGATGAGGTGACCAGGGCGGTCGACGACATCCGGGTACGCTTCGGAGAGACGGCCCTGTCGCCCGCCGCGCTGCTGGATCCGGAGTGACGATCTCCGGCCGCCCGTTTCCGGCCGATCCTCAAATCAAGCATTTCTCCACCATCTCTATAATTTGGTAGTCGTGCCTCTGTCGGAGCGCGAGCAGCGCATTCTCGAAGAGATCGAAAAGAATCTCCATCAGGACGATCCCGCCCTGGGACGCAGTGTCGGCATGTCGCGCACTGGCAACACCAGACGCATAAGACTCGGCACGCTCATTTTTCTCAGTGGCTTTGGATTGCTGATCGGCTTTTTTATTTCCGGGGCCGTTCTCGTTGGAGTACTGGCGTTCGGCGCGATGGTTACCGGAATCTTCATCGCCGTGACCGCGGCGGGGGCGACCGTTTCGTCGAAACGCCGGGCCGGCAAGGAGCGATTGACGCAGGCGGTGACGGAATGGGAGCGCCGCATCAGACAGCGGTACCGGCGCCGATAGCCTTCCTCTGCCAACTCACAAACTTTCTGAAGAAAAGTTCGCGCTCTGGCCGAAACAGGGGGTCTGCCCCTTGCCGCCTCGCGACCTCGCGCGCTAGATTGGCTCCCTTGCTGCTCTAGGGCCGAAGTAACTTGAACGGGGCGTTCAAGTTCGTGGCTGGGGTGGATTTTCGTCCTGTAGGTGTTACTACCCGTGGAGGTCCGCGCGCTCGAATGGAGGGTTTTACCGCAGAACAGGCGACTCGCTTCACCGGTTGTACCGCTCACCAACTTCGTTACTGGGATCGCATAAGTCTCGTTAAGCCGAGCGTTCAGTCGACCGGCGGCAGACCAGGGGTCAGACGTCTTTACTCGTTCAGAGACCTCATCGGGCTGAGAGTGATCAGGTCTCTTCTCGAAGGCGGGATGTCTTTGCAGCGCGTCCGCCGAGCGATCGAGTATCTCCGAAAGAAGGCCGGTCTCGAGGAACATTTGTCCGAAGTCAAGTTGGTCACCGATGGTCAGAGCGTTTTCAAGATCTGCCACAACGACGGCGAGATCCTCGATGCGCTCAAGGAGGGGCAAATGGCGTTCTTCCTCGCCATCGACGACATCGCTCGTGGCGTCGATCGCCGCGTGGCCCAATATCTCTACGACCGGGATGAGTTCATCGAGGCCCTCCGACGTGTCGAATCCAATCTCGAAGGTGAGTTGGGGGCAGAGAATCGACGGAGCCTTCAGGCCGTTCAGTAGGACGCCGGTCTGAGCACCCCTCCTCGAGGGAATCGGAACGCGGACAGTAATGGGGTTATAGACAGAAGAGCGCGCGCCTTTTGTAGCGGTGTCGCGCGCGACCAGAGGCTCGCGTGAAGGTGATGTGCGAGGCGTTTGCTTTCAGCGGCCTGGGGCTTCGTCACACCGGCGGATGAGTACTCGGCTTCTTCGTACATGATCGCCAAAGCCAACGCGGTTCGTTCGGGGATTTGACTCGATCTCGTGAGCCGATGGGCGTAGGAAACGGCGGACTCCGATGGAAGGCGCGGGCCGACGAGCGCTCCGCCGTCTGTCTCGAAATGGAGCCACGCCGCTCGAACCGCGGCGGCCGGGGTCTTGGCCTTCCCGTACCGAGCGGCAATCAGGTATCGCTTGATCGACGGGACTCCGAGCACCCAGCTCACGGCCAGACCCAGAAGTAACAGCAGCAGGCGGCCGAATGCCGAACGCCATGGGGGCTCCTCGATTGGGCGGTCCTCCTTGCCTTGGCCGGCTCGTCGTCCGGCTCCCAGCTGTTCGCCGGGGTCGAAGCGAAACTCAGGTGCACGAAAACCGGGGCCCGGCTCGAACCCTGGAGCCTCCCCGGCCCGTCCGAAGCCCGCCCCGGTGGACGTTTCGGTCGTGTAGAGAGGAGGAGAGGAGGCGCTCCTCGGAGTGGGCTCGAACGGGATCCACCCGTAATGCTGGAAGTAGACCTCGGGCCACGCGTGGGCGTGAGTTCCACGAACCGTGTATCGAATGCCGCCGGTGCGGAGAGGCCGTGCGTCTCCCGGGAGGAACCCGACCGAAACTCGAGACGGGTAACCCTTGACTCGCGCGAGTACGGCGAACGCCGTCGCGAACTGCTGGCAGAACCCCTCTTTGGTCTCGAGTAAGAATTGTCTGAGGTAATCACCGGAAGCGCCGCTCTCGACGTCCAGGCTGTAGTCGAAGCGGCGTAACCGATTTTGGATCGCGATCAATTCGTCGAAGGGTGTGGTCGCGCCCTCCGTCCACTTGTTCGCCAGCGCTTGGATGGCCGAGCTCGTCTGGGGAAGATCCACGAAATGAGGACCGGGAAAGTTCCCGGTACCTGCCTGGGCGTTCTTCAGTTGAAGGTAGGTGGGTTGCGGAACCGAAGACAGAACCCGGTAGGTTCCCGCCTCCCCGGCCCCCCCGTCGATCTCGAGGGCCTGGGTCCCGGCCTCCAGTTCGATATCTGGTGACCCGTCCACCTGCAACGGTTGGACTGCCGCGGGGAGATACGAGCCTTCGAGCGCGTCGAGCGTGAATATCTGCTCGACGAGACGTGAGCCGGGACGGGAGCTTCCCAGGTCACCGAGCGCGAGCGAGAGCCCTTCCGAATCCACCTCGGTCGGCGCGGGCCGCCATTTGATTCCATCAAAGCGCGCAAGTGAAGCCAGTCGCCAATAAGAGCCTGAAGTGGCCTTCACGCCGAACAGGACCTCATTGGATTGCCGGATGGGACGAGGTCTCGCCGCTACCAGCAGGTCGACGTTGCCGCCCCCGGAACCGTTGCCGTCGCCCGAGCCCCCTCCACCGATGGCCCCAAGGTCCAACCACGCCCGTCCGAGCGAAGGCAAAAAAAGAGGAGCCACGAGGGTCAGTGCGATGCAGGAGGCACCCATGCGACGCGCCAGGTCCCCCGTCAGAGCTCTCGGGTCACCCCCTTGCGAGCGCGCGCTCCACGTTTTGACCCATCGACCCCAGGTATCGAGCCGGTGAGACGACTCGAGCGCCCAATAGGTGAACAGCGCGGACAAGAAAACGACCAAGAAGAAGCCCGACCCGGCTCCGGTTCCAAGCATGAGCGGTACCGCGATCAGAACTATGCACGGCAGCGAGGCCAGCGTCGGTCGCCGCCAGCGAAACGTTGCGATCTCACCGATCGTGGCGGCGAGCCACATTCCCGTCACGACCATGATGACGTACCCCGCCCGAATGGGAACCGGCGCGACGTCGACCTGGGCGGAATCGTAGGAACTCGACAAGAGATCCGACAGACCCGTTGCCGTTGCGGGCGTGGGAAGGCCGTAGAAGGTGTTGTCCGCTTGGAAGACGACCGAGAGGTACCAGAGCAGACAGGCGAGCGAGATTTCGAAGCTGAGAATGGGTCCCGCGCCCAATCTCCGGACTCCCACGATAACGGCTATCGCAATGGCGGCTCCCAGCATCGACGGGCCCGCGTGTGCGTCGCCGTCGAAGATCAACTCGAAGGAGAAAAGGGTGGCCGCCAGAAGTGCGGCAAGGCCTAAACGGGTTCTGGTCTCTGCACCCATTGCGCCTCCATCGAGGGCTTCTTGGCCTGCCACATCGCGGCCCATCCCACGGCAAGGTCGTCATCCGGCCCGAGCGCCGTGCACCGGATGTTCGAATTGATCAGGAGCCTGAAGACCTCCTTCAGCTGGGCTTCGGCCGCCCAGCGCGACTTGGTGCTGTTGGCCCCGTAGCGATGCGCAGGAAAACAAACCAGACCGACTTGACGGAATCGACGCGCCGCTCGAACCAGAGCCGTGGCGGCTGCGGGGGTCAAGCTGCCGGCAGAGATCATGAGGGCCGCCTCCGGCCCTGTTGCAGAGGCATCCAGCTCGAGCAGTTTGGTGGCGGCGGGATCGGGATCGGACGACGGCGAGGCCGTAAGGACGGCCAGCCGGTCGAGGCACCGATTGCGCTGCTCGCTCCCTCTACCCGAAGCCACTCCCGGGTCAAGGGAGGCCGCGAGGCGATAGCTGAAGCCGATTCGGTGATACATGTCGACCAGAGATGCCGCGCCCTCGATCATCGCCTCGAACGACGAATAGTCCCCGGAGGCATCGTGAGCGCCCCCAAAATCGTCCAGCAGGATGGTGGCGCGCGTCTGCCACGGGGTCTCTTCCTGACGGATCATGTAGCGCCCCCTCTTGGCGGTTGAGGGCCAGTGGATCCGGCGAAGATCGTCCCCCTCCACGTACTCGCGCAGGGTGTAGAACTCCTCTCCTCGGGTCACGGCGGGGTTGCGAGCCGCTGCGGTGGAGATCACTCGTCTATCGAGGGGATCGCGGGGTGTGATCAAGCGGGTGAAGCGAGGGTGCACCAGGAAGGTGGATGTCGCGTCACTTTCGATGGCGACGCGCGCCAGCCCAAAGGGATCGACTACTGAGATGGTTAGAGGGCCGATCTCATAACGGCTGCGCCGCGAGGGAGTCAGAGCGTAGGCGGTCTCCCTCCATCCCTCACGCTCCATTCCCTGAATCGCAAAACGCGGTCGTCCGCTCAAGCCCTCGGGAAGACGATCCTCCGCGAGCAACAGTGGGGTGCGACGCCGCCCATAATTCTCGATGCGGATTTTGGCCGTGACCTTCTCGCCGAGCCGGGCCCTCTCGGGCGAGACCGCTCTTTTCACGGCCAACTCCTGGTTTCCGAGACGTACGACCACGATCGCTATGAAGACCAAGACGATGAGCGCGTAGCCGAGTTGAATCAGGGTCTGGGCTCCGAAAAGGTTGCCGCATATTGCAATCAGGAGGCCGAGAGCGGCGACGATCCAACCTCTAGCGGTAGGCATGCCGGACCGGCCGCACTATCCCTCGGCGTGCTCGCGCGCCGGTATCGGCACGTTTCCGAGAAGACTCTCAAGGATTTGATCCGCGGTCGTCCCTCTCATCTGGGCCTCGGGTGCCAGCAACAGCCGGTGGGCAACCACGGGCACGGCGAGGTCCTGGATGTCGTCCGGGACGACGTAGCCGCGGCCGAGGCTGGCGGCGAGGGCGCGCGCCGTCTTCAGCAGATGCAAGGACGCCCTGGGGCTGGCGCCGAGGTAGATGTCGGGGTGGTTCCTCGTTGCTTCGGAGAGATCCACGACGTATCGCTTGAGGCTCGGCGCCACGTGCACCTGCCGCGCTCTGTCGATGAGGGCTCCGATCGAGCGAGGGTCGCTTACTGGCTTGAGGACTTCAAAGGGGGAGCGGGCTCCGTGCGTGTCCAGGATGTCGAGTTCCGACGGTCGGTTCGGATAACCCATCGAAAGTCTCATCGTGAATCGATCGAGCTGGGATTCGGGAAGGGGATAAGTCCCCTCCTGCTCGATCGGGTTCTGGGTCGCCATGACCATGAATGGGGGGCCGAGGCGGTGGGTCGTTCCGTCGACCGTGACCTGATGTTCCTCCATACATTCGAGGAGTGCCGACTGGGTCTTGGGTGACGCTCGGTTTATTTCATCTCCGAGACAGATGTTTGCGAATACGGCACCGGGCTTGAAGACGAACTTCCCGGTGGTCCTGTCCCAGACGTTCACCCCCGTGACATCCGAGGGAAGGAGGTCGGGCGTGAACTGGATGCGGCTCCACGTGCATCCGAGGGAGCGGGCCAGGGATTTGGCCAGCATCGTCTTGCCGACCCCGGGAACGTCTTCCAGCAATACGTGCCCCTCGGACACCAGAGCGACGAGGCAAAGCTTCACGATGTCGCTCTTGCCCTGGATGACTCGATCGACGTTCGACACGATCTGATCGAAGGTCGAACTGAAATCGTCGAAGAATTCGGTAGGTCGTTCTGCCATGCGCCTATCTCTAGCCGATTTGGGTTTTAGGGTAGCAGCGAGCGAAGCTTTAGCAGCCCGCCGAATATTCAGACTCCTCCGGCTCTCGTGGAGTTCCGGTAGGTTCCCAGAAGCCGATTTAAGGGAGCGGCGGCCGCGAGCTACGAGGAGGATTTGAGATGGCGGGTTGGGGCGACGATCCGGAACTGGAAAAGCTCAGGCAGTTGATCGACGAGGGTTGGGAAGTGGTGGAGATCAGCGAGGACACCACCGCCCCCGGGGGGCCTGCCGACGTCGTGAAGCTGGAGAAAGACGGCGACTCACAGGAGTGCAGCTCCGATCACCTGGCGTTCCACCGCTATGTTGAATACCTCAGGGAAGAACAACGGTAGTCCCGAACCTGGTCTGATTTGATGCGGAGGGGGCGGGGCGGCAAAGGGAGGGTTGCTGCCGATCCTACGGATCGTGCGACGCCGCCGTCTCCGGTGAGCGAGCCGGTCGCTCGGACCATAGCCGGGCACGCCGATCGTCCGCCGTCAGCACCTCCCGATCGCGGGCTTCGTCTGATGCGGCCTCTCAAGATCCGAGACTTCGGCCTTCTGTGGTTCGGGATGACGATTTCGTTGCTCGGTGACGGCATGTACTTCGTGGCAATCGCATGGCTTGTTCTTCGGATTTCGAACGCCCCGACCGCACTGGCGATTGTGGGAGTTGCATGGACCCTGCCTCAAGTTGTTTTCCTCTTATGGGCAGGCGTCGTTAGCGACAGGTTTGACAGAAGAAAGGTGATGATCGCCGCAGACATACTTCGCGCCGGCGCCATCGGGTTGATCGGCGTCTTGGCGGTGAGCGACGCGGTTCGGTTGTGGCACGTGGTGATTCTTGTGGCGGTGTACGGAGCGGGAGAGGGTTTCTTCATGCCCGCCTTCAGTGCAATCGTTCCGGAGGTCGTCCCCAAAGATCAATTGATCCAGGCGAACTCGCTGGATCAATTCATGCGTCCGGTGACCCTTCGTTTTGCGGGTCCGGCTCTGGGGGGATTTATCATCGGCGTGTTCGGGATCGGCACCGCATTCTTCTTAGACGCCGTCACCTTTATTTTCTCTGCCGTTGCAATTGCGGGAATGAGACCCTCCCAGCTGGTGGATGGTTCGAACGAGGCAGATCGAGACGCGATTCGTGAAATGAAAGAGGGCTTCGCCTACGTCCGCCGCCACGCGTGGCTCTGGCTGTCGCTGCTGGCGGCGGCCGTCGGGCTTCTCGCGTTCTATGGACCATTTCAGGTGCTGGTTCCGTTCCTGGTCAAGAACTCTCTGAACGGGAGCGCCGGAGACTTGGGACTCGTGTTCGCGGTCGGGGGTATGGGAGCCATTCTCGCTTCGGTGCTCATGAGTCAGAGAGGGCTGCCTCGACGACACATCACCTTCACCTATCTGTGCTGGGCCGCGGGGACCCTGACCCTCATTGGATATGCGCTGGCCAGCGCGCTGTGGGAGGTGATGATCGTCACGTTCGTGATGGAGGTGCTTTTGACGGCGGGGATGATCGTCTGGACGGCTCTTCTTCAGGGGAAGGTCCCCGGGAGGCTTCTCGGCAGGGTCTCGAGCCTCGACTGGCTCGTCTCCAGCAGTCTCATTCCGCTCTCCTACGCGCTGACCGGCCCCCTTGCCGAGCGGGCCGGGCTGAAGACAACCTTTGTCGCGGCCGGCCTTTTCGGGGGTGGAGCGATAACGCTTTTCCTTCTCGCCCCGAGGCTGCACGACGTGGAGCGGGAGGACGCCGCGCCGCCGGTTACCGCCTGATCGCTCACGGGAGATGCGTGGAGTCCCCATATACTCTGGGGCAAGTTGGGAAGATCCTTGGTCCTGAACGCGTCTTACCAGCCGCTGTGCGTAGTACCCGTGCGGCGAGCACTGGTTCTCGCGCTTAAAGGCAAGGCGGAGGTCCTCCACACGAACGGTCACGTCTTCCACTCGGAGCGCCTGACGCTGCACGCTCCGAGCGTCGTTCGACTCAATTACTTCGTGAAGGTCCCGTTCCGAGCCCGGGCGTCGCTTTCCCGTCGCGCCGTCCTCGTCCGAGACAACTTCGAGTGCCAGTACTGCGGCCGGGCGGCAGAGAACGTCGATCACGTGGTCCCGAAGAGCAGGGGAGGCGGCCACACTTGGGACAACGTCGTGGCGGCTTGCCGGTCCTGCAACTCCCGCAAGGAGAATCGAAGGCCCGCCGACGTGGGGCTTCGGCTCAGGCGGCATCCCCGGCCGCCCCACGACAGCGTCTGGATCCTGGTCGCGGTGGACAAGGTCGACCCCCACTGGACGCAGTACCTGGCCAACGGTCGCAAGAAGCGGCAGCGGGTCTGATCCAGACAAGCGCGGCCGTCGTCCGCGCCCGACTTTCTTTTCTTCTACGCACATCTACGTAGCCGCGCCCGAAACCGGCGCCTCAATGATGCTCTGTAGTTAACACGCGGCATCAAATCACTACAAATTACAAGAACGTAATTGTGGCCCGGAGTGTTGACTTCGGGGGCCCTGAGGGCTACCTTTTGGCATCAGGTGGAGGGAAGTGGAGGGAAAGGGAGCAAAAGGGCAAACCCGCCCGCCCGCCCCTCGGACTCCACGGGGAGAGGCCTGACAGGGAGATGACTTGTCGTTCACCGGGGAGTTCCGGCACACCATCGACGCGAAGGGGCGCCTCATCGTCCCGTCGCGGCTTCGCGACGAACTCGAGGACGACGTCGTGGTCCTCACGATCTGGACGGAGGGCTGCATCTCCATGTGGTCGGGGCCGGGGTGGCGGGAGCTGGAGAGACAGCTTCTCGAACAGCGCAGGAGCGATCGCGGAAGCAGGTCGGCCGTGCGCAACCTTGCCGCCAAGGCCCACACCGACAGGGTCGACCGGCAGGGCCGCATCGCCGTCCCCACCCACCTCAGGGATTTCGCCGAGATCGACAGGGATGTCGTCGTGGTCGGCGCGCTGGACCACGCCGAGATCTGGAGCCCGGACAGATGGACTCCGGAGGAGCAAAGGGTCGAGCAGGGCGGTTTCGACCGGCTATTCGACGAGATGGACCTTTAGACAAGAGGAGGGGAGATGCTGGACACGGTAGAGGCACCCCGCAAGTACACCCTGGCGCGCGAGTTGGGCCAGAGCGTCGTGCTGCTGGCGCTGACCGGTTCTTCGGTTGCCGGTTTCCTTGCCATGATCGCCATAGCGACCCGGGCGTTGGGAAGCTGACGATGTCATCTCCGAAGGGGGTTGCGTGGAACACGACCCCGTACTCGTCGATCGAGTCGTGGAGTTTCTCTCCCCGCCGCTCCATGAGGGCGGCGTCTTCGTCGACGCCACCGTCGGGAGAGGTGGTCACGGTTCCGCGCTCCTCGAAGCCGCGCCACGCGCGCACCTCCTCGGGATCGATCGCGATCCGGTCGCGCTGGAAGCGAGTCGGTCCAACCTCTCGACGTACAAGGACCGGGTACGGCTCGTACGTGACCAATTCAAAAACCTCGCGTCCGTTCTGGAACGACTCGGGATTGAGAAGGTTCGCGGAGTCCTACTCGACCTTGGCGTTTCCTCACCCCAACTGGATGAACACACTCGTGGATTCAGCTACCGACACGAGGGCCCGCTCGACATGCGAATGGACCCCTCTCAGCCCCTATCCGCCTCCGTCGTTGTAAATGAGTATTCGGTGGGCGAGCTGGAGCGCGTGGTGAGAGTCTACGGAGAAGAACGTTTCGCCAGACGGATAGCTCGCGCCGTCGTCGATCGGCGCCCTGTTCGATCCACGACTGAGCTCGCCGAGATCGTGAAAGAAGCCATCCCTGCTCCGGCGAGGAGGACGGGACCCCATCCGGCGCGCCGGACCTTCCAAGCGATCAGGATCGAAGTTAACGACGAACTGGCGTCGCTCGAGCACGTCCTCCCGGCATCGATCGACGCGCTGGAGCCGGGTGGACGACTCGCCGTCGTTTCCTATCACTCCCTCGAAGACCGAATCGTCAAGCGTTTTCTGCGCGACGAAACGAAAGGATGCATTTGCCCGCCCGACTTCCCGGTGTGTCGCTGCGATGCAAAGGTTCGGGTACGGGTGTTGACTCCCAAGCCGGTCCGGCCCCCCCAAGAAGAAGTCGAACGCAACCCAAGGGCACGCGCAGCCAAGCTGCGCGTGGCCGAACGCTCGGAACTCGAAATCCCGGCATGAGTGCTCGAGCGTCACAACTGCGCGCGCCTCGCACCAGGCCTCACAATCCCGGCTTACGCCTGGTGCGCCGGCGCTCGCGCGGTCTGATCCGCAGGAGCTTTTCGACCAGCCTGGCCCCGGTGGCGATTCTGACCTCGATCGTGGTGGCGACGGCGGTCGTCGCGGTGCTCCTCGAGCAGGTCGTCCTGGCCCAATCGGCGTTCAAGTTGAGCCGAGTTCGCGAACAGGTCGAGGTGGCCGAGACTCGGCATCAGGAGCTGTTGCTGGAGGTGACCCGGCTAGGCAGCCCCGGCCGCATTGAAAGGGTTGCAATGGAAGAACTCGGAATGGTTCCGCCCGACTCGCAGAGAACCGAATACGTGGTCGCGAACGTCAAAGGTGTGACCGGCGGATCGCTGGTGGCGAGGTCGAAGGCGACGAGGCCACTGCAGCCGGGAACCGGCGTCGCCGCGGGAACCGTTGTCGAGGATGTCCCCTAGGTGGCCCACTGATGCCGTCGAAGCGCAATCGTGGCAAAGGGGGGTCGACCCGCAAACGGTCGGCCCCTTCTTCTAATGCGCGCCTGAGATCGAGTTCGTCCGGACGGCGCTCCGGCTCATCGCAGGGAGGCTCCAGGTCACGTTCCGGACAGCGGCTTGTCGTCATGCTCCTCTGCGTGTCCGTGGCCTTTTTCGGTTTGGCCGCGCGGCTCATCATGCTCCAGATTGTCGATGCTCCCGCGTACGCGCGCATTGCCTCCGACCAGAGAAAGCGCGAGATCCTGTTCCCCGCCCGACGCGGAACGATCTACGACAGAGACGGCGAACCACTGGCGATATCGGTGGACCTCCAAACCGTCTACACGGATCCCAAACTGGTTCAGGACCCTGCGGGGGAGGCCCAGAGACTGGCGCCGGTTCTGGGTCAGAAGGTCCAACGGCTAGAGGCCAAACTGCGCGGCGTCATTCCCGGTGACCGTTTCGAATATCTGGCGCGCCAGGTCGAGCCGGATGTCGCCGAACAGGTCCGTGAACTCGACCTTCCCGGAGTTTTCATGCGCGCAGAGGCCAAGCGCTACTACCCGAACGACGGCCTTGCTTCCCACATCGTCGGCTTTGCCGATATCGACGGTCGTGGTGTGGCCGGGATCGAATTGCAGTACGACGACATACTCGAGGGCCAGCCCGGCAGGATGATTCTGGAGCAGGACCCGTCGGGCAACGCGCTCCCTCAGGCCGAGTTCAGTTACGAACGACCGAGACCAGGGCGGAGCTTGTTCCTTACGGTAGACAAAGAGATTCAGTACTTCACGGAGCTGACCCTGGCGCAGGCAACCGAGACCTACAAGGCGAAGGCGGCAACCGCGATCGTGATGCGCCCGGACACCGGGGAAGTCCTGGCGATGGCGAACGTGCCCGATTACAACCCCAACGACCCCGATGCCTCGCCTAAGGCGGCCCTCCGCAATCGTGCCGTCACCGACTTCTACGAGCCGGGATCGGTCTTCAAGCTAGTTGCGTTTAGCGGAGCTCTTGAGGAACGCGTGATCACGCCGAAGCGAGTTTTCGTCGTCCCCGACGAGATGCCCTATTCCGACCGGGTCTTTCACGACTCTCACTCGCACCCGACGGAGGAAATGACGGCCGCGGAGATCATCAAGGATTCGTCCAACGTGGGCACCATCAAGATCGGGCTTGAACTCGGTGGCGAAGAACTCGACGCGTACGTTCGGCAATTTGGGTTCGGATCGGCCACCGGTCTCGATTTCCCGGGAGAGTCTCCAGGCATGGTGATTGATCGCGACGATTGGACCGGTCCGACCATCGCAACCATTCCGCTAGGACAGGGAGTGGCCGCAACCCCCCTGCAGATGGTTTCCGCCTACGCGACTCTGGCGAATGGTGGAGTGTGGGTGGAACCAAAGTTGCTTTCGGGCACGATGAATTCCCGCGGCAAGGTTGTGCCCGCCTCGCCTCCCGCCGAGAAGCGGGTCGTGTCCGCAAAAACGGCCCGCAAGATGACCCACATGCTCACAGCCGTGGTCGATGAGGGGACCGGGACAGCCGCGGCCGTCCCGGGCTATGCAATCGCCGGGAAGACCGGCACGGCGCAGAAACCGGTGCCGACGGGTGGCTACGGTGACCAGTACGTGGCGTCGTTCGCCGGATACGCGCCGGCAGACGATCCAGAGATAGTCATCATCGTTTCCTTTGACGAGCCGGACGGGATCTACGGAGGAGCAACGGCGGCACCGACGTTCGCCACGATCGCCGAGTTTGCCCTGCGACGGCTGGGGGTTCCCCCGACCACCGACGCGGAAAAAGCGGCGGACGCCAGCGAGGCCGCCGGTGAAGAGACCTCACCTGCGCACGATTAGCACGACTAGTCTGCGATCTATGAAAGAGACGAGTCGGTCGAAAGCGCTCACGGCCCTCGCGGCCGCGCCCGAGGATCTCCTGAAGGAGGCGCCGGTCGACGAGGTCAGGATCACCGGCGTCTCTTACGACTCACGAAAGACCCGTCCCGGAGACCTCTTTTTCTGCGTGCCGGGCGCGAGCTCGGACGGCCATGAATACGCGCCGGAGGCGCTCGCCCGCGGGGCGGTGGCCCTCTGCGTGGAACGTCCCTTGTCTCTGGGGGTGCCCGAGATCGTGGTCCGTGACGCCCGCAAATCGATGGGCCGAATCGCGGCTCGCTTCTTCGACCATCCCGCGTCCGACCTCCGGCTGCTCGCCGTAACCGGAACCAACGGGAAGACCACGACCGCGTTTCTACTCGAGTCGATCCTCAGGGCCGCGGGATTGACCACCGGGCTCATCGGGACGATCGAAACGCGGGTCGCGGGACACACTCGACCGGGCCTTCGCACCACTCCGGAATCCGTCGATCTCCAGCGTCTCTTCGCGGAGATGCGGGAGACCGGCGTGGACGGAGTGGCCATGGAGGTGACCTCGCACGCGCTGACCTTGCACCGGATCGAGACCGTCAGATTTGCAGCCGGGGTGTTCACGAATCTGTCGCAGGACCATCTCGACTTTCACTCCGGCATGGAGGACTACTTCGGCGCGAAACGGGAGCTGTTCACTCCCGAGAGATTGGACAGGGGAGCCACAAACCTCGACGATCCCTACGGACGCCGGCTCTACGAGGAGACGGCGATCCCTTGCATCGGCTTCGGTTCGGACGAGGATGCGCTGGTTCGGGCGGACCGCGTCCGGTCCGGGCCCTGGGGAAGCGAGTTCGTGATGACGCTTCCCCCACACCAGGAGGTAAAGATCTCAACCTCCCTGGTCGGACACTTCAACATCTCGAACTGCCTGGCAGCCGCGGCGGCCGCGATCCAGGCCGACATCTCGCCCCAGGCCATAGAGAGTGGGATCAAAGATTTGAGCGCCGTGCCCGGCCGCTTCGAGTCCGTCGACGCCGGGCAGCCCTTCACGGTCGTCGTCGACTACGCGCACACACCGGATTCGCTGGACAACGTCCTCCGCGGAGCCAGGGCCCTCGCCGGGCGAGGACGTGTCGTTTGCGTGTTCGGGTGCGGAGGCGATCGTGACCGTGGCAAGCGACCTCTGATGGGAGCGGTAACGGCGCGACTGGCGGACGTCGTCGTGGTCACTTCGGATAATCCCCGCAGCGAGGATCCGCAGGCGATCATCGATTCGATCCTGGAAGGGGTGATCGCGGAGAGGACCGACGGTCCCGACGCGGTCCTGGTCGATCGCAGGGAGGCGATAGCGCGGGCTGTGGCTGTGGCGCGCCAGGACGACGTCGTGGTCATCGCCGGCAAGGGGCATGAGACCGGTCAGCAGTTCGCCGATCGCACGATCCCGTTTGACGACCGCGTCGTGGCGCGCGAGGAGCTGCTCAAGGCCGGCTTCGAGGGGCGAACCGGATGACGAACCTCCTCATCGCCGGAGCTATCGGTCTTATAACGACGCTTCTAGGGACTCCGATCGCGGTGCGCGTGTTCAAGCGGCAGGGATGGGGGCAGCTGATCCGCGAGGAGGGGCCGAAGGCCCACTACGAGAAGCGGGGAACGCCCACAATGGGCGGCCTCGTCATTCTCGCCGGGACGGTCCTCGGTTACTTGCTTGGCCACGTCGGCCCCGGAGGCTTCAGGCAATTCCAGGACAGCGGACTGCTGGCCATGGGCACGATCATCGCTCTCGGCATGTTGGGGTTTGCCGACGACCTCATCAAGATCCGCAGGTCGCGCTCTCTCGGACTTCAGAAGAGGGCCAAGTTCCTGGGCCAGCTCGTCATCGCGGTTGTGTTCGGGGTGCTTGCCGTGGAGTGGGTCGATGTGGGAACTGATATGTCCTTTTTTAGATCCACGAACGTAGACCTCGGACTGATCTTCTTCCTCTGGGTCTTCTTGATGGTCGCCGCGTCGTCGAACGGCGTGAACCTGACCGACGGGCTGGACGGCCTCGCCGTTGGCTCTTCCGTGCAGCTCTTCGGCGCGTTCGTCGTGATCGGCTTTTGGCAGTTCCGCCACCCGATTTTCTACGACCTTCGAGCTCACGGATCCGACCCTTTCGAGCTTGCGATCGTGGCGGCGGCGCTGTTCGGCGCGTGCGCGGGGTTCTTGTGGTGGAACACGGCCCCCGCCAAAATCTTCATGGGAGATACGGGATCTTTGATGCTCGGCGGGGCCATGGCCGTGCTGGCGATACTGCTCAACACCCAGCTGCTCCTCGTCGTGATGGGCGGGCTCTTCGTCATCGAAACCCTGTCGGTAATCGCGCAGGTCGCGGTCTTCAAGCGGACCGGAAAGCGCCCGTTTTTGATGGCACCGATCCATCATCACTACGAGCTCGCGGGGTGGCCGGAATTCACGGTCATCGTCCGATTCTGGGTCGTGTCCGGTCTATCGGTCGCATTCGGCCTCGGACTGTTCTACGCCGACTTCCTGTCCAAGGGAGGAACGCTGTGAACCGGGCCGGCTGGGAGGACCAAAAGGTACTCGTCGTCGGCCTCGGCGTCAGTGGATACGCCGCGGCGCGGGTCCTTCTTTCGCTCGACGCACGAGTGAAGGTGACCGAACAGCAATCCACGCCGGAAACCGAGCAGCGAGCGTCGTGGCTGAGGGACAAGGGGGCCGAGGTCGAGCTCGGCTCGCACGAACTCGCCGCCGGCGAGCACGACGTCGCCGTAATCAGTCCCGGTATCGCCCCGACCTCCGACGTACTCAAGTCGCTTAGCGCCAAGGGCGTTCGGCAAATCAGCGAGGTCGAGCTCGCGTTCTCGATTGCCTCGTGCGATTTTCTCGCGGTAACCGGGACTAACGGGAAGACCACCACCACGAGCCTGCTCGCAAGAATGCTCCAGGAAGCGGGAGTTCCCTCCCTCGCGGCCGGCAATATCGGGCATCCTCTGGCGGATGCCGCGGGTACCGTCCCGAGCGGTGGAGCGATCGCGGTGGAGGTATCGAGTTTTCAATTGGCTGCAATCGATACGTTCCGGCCCCGTGTCGCCGTGGTGCTGAACGTCGCGGAGGATCACACCGACTGGCACGGAACCTTCAGGTCTTACGTCGACGCGAAGGCGCGGATAACCGAGAACCAGCAACCTGAGGATGTCCTCGTCTTCAACGCCGAGGATCCGGATGCCAGAGAGATTGCCGGTCGAAGCAGGGCACGAACGGTTCCGTTCTCCCACCGTGTGCGGCCCCCCGACGGGGCCGGCCCGGAGGACGGCTATGTATGCCACCGAGACAAAAAGGTCATTCCACTTGGCGACGTAGTGCTTCCGGGGACGGCGGGACTCGAGGACACGATCGCGGCCTGCGCGGCCGCGCTCGAGTACGGGTTGGACGAGAAGGCGGTGGCAAGCGCTATCGCGAGCTTTTCACCTTTGCCGCACCGGCTTCAGGTCATAGCGGAGGTCGACGGCGTCCTTTACGTCGACGATTCAAAGGCCACGAACCCTCACGCAACGATCGCCGCGGTCAAAGGCTTCGAGGACGTCGTACTGATCGCGGGGGGTCGCAGTAAAGGGATCGACCTGTCCGTGCTCGCTACGAGTGTCCCACCGGTTCGCGGCGTGGTCGCGCTGGGAGAAGCGCGCGATGAGGTGGCAAGTGTTTTCAAGGACCTCGTTCCGGTCGAAACAGCGGGATCGATGGCGGAAGCCGTGCGGCTCGCGCGCGACCTATCAAATGGCAAAGGATCCGTCTTGTTGTCGCCTGGCTGTGCGAGCCTAGACATGTTCGCGAGCTACGCGGCTCGCGGCGACGCCTTTGTGGAAGAAGTCAGAAGGTTGATCGAGGAGGGAGGGGCGCGTGGCAAGCCGGACTGAGGCCGTCGGCCGAAGCTCCGCGCGCAAGGTTGTTCGCGCGCTGCCGCGAGATCATCTCGCCAACGTAAGCGTTCTGATAACGATCATCTCGAGTGCTCTGGTCACGCTCGGTTTGATCATGATCCTCTCGGCCAGCTTCGTCTCCTCGTTCACCAACTACGGCTCATCGTTCTTGTTCTTCAACAAGCAATTGATCTGGGTCGGATTCGGAATCCTGGCGTTCGTCGTTTTCTCCCGGATCGACTACAGGCGATTCAGAGGCAGCGGATACGTTTTGTTGCCGCTGGTGATGGCGCTCCTCGTGGCGGTACTCATCCCGGGTGTGGGGATCAGCGCGGGCGGTTCGGCGCGCTGGTTGGGGCTCGGCCCCCTCAGCTTCCAGCCGTCCGAACTTGCGAAGTTTGCGTTGGTGCTCTTTGCCGCCGACGTCTTTTCCCGGAAGCGGGAGTCGACCCTCGAGGACATGTCCCACACGCTCATTCCTCTGGTTCCCGCCATGGCCGCGTTGACGCTTCTGGTGGTACTGCAGCCGGATCTCGGAACGACGCTCCTGCTCGGAATCATCGGTATCGGGATGCTCTTCGTGGCCGGAGCGCCGATGCGCTACGTGGTATCGCTATCAGGAATCGGCGCCCTAGCGGCAACCGCCGCCGCTCTGGCCGCTCCCTACCGGCGGGCCCGGGTCATGGCTTTTCTCGATCCCTGGGCGGATCCTCTCAACACCGGTTACCAGACGATCCAGGGTTTGGTCGCGCTGGGGTCCGGCGGATGGTTCGGCGTCGGTCTCGGCGCTAGTCGGCAGAAGTGGAACTACATCCCCAACGCCCACACCGATTACATCTTCGCGATCCTGGGTGAGGAGATGGGTCTGATCGGCACATTCGTCGTGCTGGGGATGTTCGTCGCCCTCGCCTATCTCGGCGTCAAAACGGCGCGCCGCGCGCCGGACCGCTTCGGAATGTTCATGGCAGGAGGAATCACCATCTGGATCTCTTGCCAGGCCATAGTCAACATCGGAGCCGTCACCGCGACATTGCCGATAACCGGCGTTCCCCTTCCGCTGGTCTCGTTCGGGGGCTCCTCGCTCGTGATAACGCTCATTGCGGTTGGGATACTGGCGAACATCGCGCGGCAGTCCGAGAGGAGGGGCCAGACCTCCCGCCGTTCCAAACGCGCCCGGCGCGCCGGACGGTGAAGGTAGTCATCTCGGGCGGCGGCACGGTGGGCCACGTCAACCCGGCGGTCGCGCTTGGCCGGGCCCTTTCGGAAGACGAGGTCACTTTCATCGGAACGTCCCGCGGAGTCGAGGCCAGAATCGTTCCGGCCGCGCGGTTCCCCTTTGAGACCATCGAGGTTCAAGGTTTTGATCGGGCCAAACCGGCGAGCCTCGTCCGGGTGGGCGTCACAGCCCTCAAGGCGACGGGGAGAGCTCGACGCCTGTTGAGGACGCTGTCTCCCGATGCCGTCGTCGGGATGGGGGGCTATGTCGCCCTTCCCGTTTGCTTTGCGGCAAGGTCTCTGCGAATACCCGTCGTGGTGCACGAACAGAACATCGTTCTCGGTCTCACCAACAGGCTGTGCAAACGCTTCGCTCGCAGGGTCGCGGTCTCGTTCGAGGAAACTCTTGCCGAGGCGGGGAGGCGCGGCGTCGACACCGGGAACCCCGTGCTGCCCGAGATCGCCGAGATGGACGTCGACGTGGAACGCAAGAAAGCAATCGATCGCTTCGACCTCGATCCGGATCGTCGAACGCTTCTCGTATTCGGCGGAAGCCAGGGGGCGCAACGCATAAACGGTCTCGTCCCTCACCTGGTCGAACTGTGGAGAGATAAGCGCGACCGACAGATTGTTCACATCTCCGGAAGTGCGCAACCTGCGGCGGAGCCGGGAGGGGAGTCGGAACTCATCTATCGCACGACGTCGTACGTCGAAAGCATGAGCGAGATGTACGCGGTTGCCGATATCGCGCTTTGTCGGGGAGGCGCGACGACGATCGCGGAACTCACGGCGGTCGGTGTGCCCGGCGTCATCGTTCCCTACCCCTATCACCGTGACAGACAGCAGGAACTGCACGGCCGGGCCCTCGAACGGGTGGGCGCGGCAACGGTGCTGATGGAGCGGGATGCGACGGCGCTCGCCGTCGACGAGATCGCCGGACCCTTGCTCGACGACGTCAAGCGACTTGACGGCATGCGCGCCGCCGCAAAGAGTTTCGGCCGTCCCGAGGCGGCCCGGCAGCTCGCGGCGGTCGTGCGGGAGGTGGCCGCGTGATCGTCGAGGGCCAGACCCGGGTGCACTTCATCGGGGTCGGCGGCGCTGGCATGTCGGCGATCGCGAAGGTATTGCTCGAAAGAGGCCATTTCGTGTCGGGATCCGATCTGAAACGTTCCTCCGCCACGACCGTGCTGGAGGCCATCGGGGCGACCGTCCAAATCGGCCACGACGGCGCCCTGGTGGACGAGCACCGTCCCGATTTGGTCGTCGCGTCGTCCGCCATCCCCGATACGAATCCCGAGATAAGGCGCGCCCGGGAGCTCGGTATTCGGGTTGCCGGGAGAGGAGAGGCCCTGGCCAAGATTCTCGAGGGGAGCCGCTCCATCGTCGTGGCCGGGACTCACGGCAAGACCACGACGACCTCGCTGATCGTGACGATTCTCGGCAACGCGGGAATGGACCCCACCTATCTGGTGGGAGGGGGGTTGAACGACGTCGGCACGAATGCCCGACACGGTCGGTCGGATATCGCCGTTGCCGAGTCGGACGAGAGTGACGGCTCTTTCCTTTTGCTGTCGCCTCACATCGCGGTGGTGACAAACGTCGAGTCCGATCATCTCGACTACTGGAAGTCGGCTGCAGAAATCAGGCGCGGGTTCCTGGCGTTTATAGAGCGCGTCGACCCCGACGGGGCCATCGTGATGCCCGCCGGTTCGGACCTGTTGGAGGAGGCGCGCAAGTCTGGTCGAAAGATCGTCACCTTCGGGCCGGCGGGGGATGTCTCCGCCGACGGAATCGAGCTCTCGATAGACGACTCCTCCTTCACCGTCGCCGCCGGCGGTGAGCGCGCCGCCGCCCGGTTGAGGATCCCCGGTCTGCACAACGTCTCCAACGCGCTGGCGGCGGTGGGGGCCGCGCTGGAGGTGGGGATCTCGCTGGAGGTGGTGGCGGCCCGCCTGTCCGACTTCCAGGGCGTCGAGCGCCGCTTCCAGATCAAGGGTCGCTCGAGGGGCGTCACCGTCATAGACGACTACGCCCACCATCCGACCGAGATAAAAGCAACCCTGGCCGCGGCGCTGCCCGGTTCCTGGGACAGGATCGTCGCCGTTTTCCAGCCCCACCGCTACTCGAGGACCCAGGCCTTTCGGCGCGAGTTCGGCCGGGCCTTTGCCGACGCCGACCGCGTCGTGGTCACAGACGTCTACGGAGCGGGCGAGGAACCGGTGCCGGGGGTCACGGGGAAGATCGTCGCCGACTCCGTCTGCGCAAACCTTCCGGGCCGACCCGTTGCCTACCTGCCCCACCGGGCAGACCTCGTCGCCTACCTCGAGACGATCACCCGTCCCGGCGACCTTCTCATGACGCTGGGAGCCGGCGACATCACGACCCTGGGAGAGGAGATGTTGACTCGATTGGGGAGCTCGAGATGAGCTCGGCGGAAGTCGTGGCGCGACTTCGATCCGAGTTGACGGGGCAGGTGCGTACCGACATGTCGCTGGCGCCTTTCACCACCTATCGGTTGGGAGGACCGGCCGCGGTTTACGTCGAACCGAACAACATCGACGACGTCGAGGCGTTCGGCCGGGTCCTCCACGATGTCGCTCCCGAGTTACCCGTCCTCGCTCTGGGGCGCGGCTCAAATCTCGTGATCTCGGATCGTGGGTGGGAGGGCGTCGTGATCCGGTTCGGATCCGCCTTCTCATGGCTGGCCGAGGAATCGGACGGGGAATCGAGCCTTCGCTCCGGCGCGGCTACACCGATGCCCCTGCTCGCGAACTGGGCGGCGCGGCGCGGCCTTTCCGGCCTCGAGTTCGCCATAGCGATCCCCGGTTCGGTCGGCGGAGCGATTCGTATGAACGCGGGGGCCCACGGAAGGGAGACGGGAGATGCGCTCGTCTCGGCGAGGCTTTTTGATCTCGATTCGCTCGCCGTCGTCGAAAAGAAGGTCTCGGATTTCGACTACTCGTACCGGCATTCGAACGTGACCGACCGGCAACTCGCGGTCGACGCCCGCTGGCATCTCGATGAAGAGGAGCCCGGAGCCGTAAGGGACCGAATGGAGGAATACCGCCGTCATCGGGCCGCCACCCAGCCGGGGGCCGTGCAAAACGCCGGAAGCGTCTTCAAGAACCCACCGGGCGACTCGGCCGGCCGGCTCGTGGAGGCGGCGGGGCTCAAGGGATGGCGTATCGGTGGGGCCTACGTATCGACACTTCACGCGAACTTCTTCATCGCCGAGGAGGGGTCGACGTCTCAGGACGTCTACGACCTCGTTCATTCGGTGCGGGCGCGCGTGAACGAACAGTTCGGGATCGAACTGGAGCCCGAGATTCGATTCGCGGGTTCCTACGACAGGCCCCCCTCCGTCGCCGACCTTCCTTCGGAGGATGGCGGGTGAGCAGCGCGGCTCATCCCCGAATTCGAAGGCGGAGACGCTGGATCGTCAAGGCGAGACGTCACCGGTTGATGGCGCGCGCCGTTGCGATCGGAGCGATCGGGGGAGCGGTTGCGCTGTCGATCTGGTCGCCCATCTTTAACGTCCGAACCGTCTCCGTCAACGGAGCTCGTCACACCACCGTGGCCGAGATCCGTGAGGTCGCCGGTATCGGCGGGTCGGACAACTTGCTCCTCGTTTCGACAGAGGGTGTGGAGAACGCGGTCGAGACCCTGCCCTGGGTGCGGCGCGCCGGAGTCACGCGAAAGCTGTTCGGAACGCTTGAGATCAAAGTCGTGGAACGACGCCCCGCAATGGTCGTCGCCAGCGGCGATGAAAGGTGGACGGTGGACGGCCGAGGAGTCGTTCTTGCCCCCGGTGCCGTCGGTCGCGATCCGGTCTCGATGGTGCTCGTGGAGCGGGAGGATCTTTCGACCGGCGAGCGCGTCACGTCGGAGGCAGCGCAAGCCGCGCTCGCGGCCGTCGAGGCGTTGCCCGATCGGGTGCGGTCGCAAATCGACTCGGCCGTCGCGCCCACGGCCGACCGGATCACTCTCGTTGTGGAGGGCGGTCTCCAGATCCGATACGGCGGCCCCGATCGAGCGGACGACAAGGCCGGCGTAATAGCCGCCGTGCTGGAGCGACTGCACCGGTCGGCCCAGCCCGCCGCCTACATCGACGTCAGGGTCCCGTCGAACCCGGCCATCGGAACGGGAGGGCTTACGCCGGCGCCGGCCCCTCCGCCCAAGGAACCGATTCCGGGTCAGTAGGGGCGCGTCCGCGCCGGGAGGCGGTCTTGACTTGAAGGGGAGAGGTGCTATATTCCTCAACCATTGCTGTAGGTTGACATAATCATAAACCTCAACTTGAGAGTAAGTCCTCAGAAAGACCCCTCTGAGCTGCGCAAATGCGGCGGGCCTCGCCAGGAGGGCCAAAGCTTTGAGCCCGGGTTGAGGGTGGGAGGAGGTCGAAATGGCAACCGGACCGCAGAATTACCTGGCCGTCATCAAGGTGGTCGGTATCGGGGGCGGCGGTGTAAACGCCGTCAACCGGATGATCGACGTCGGACTGAAGGGCGTCGAGTTCGTCGCCGTGAACACCGACGCGCAGGCCCTGCTGATGTCGGACGCGGACGTGAAGCTCGACATCGGTCGGGACCTCACGCGCGGCCTCGGCGCGGGGGCCGATCCCGAGATCGGCCGGCAGGCGGCCGAGGAGCACCGGGATGAGATCGATGAGGTGCTGAAGGGCGCCGACATGGTCTTCATCACCGCCGGCAAGGGCGGTGGAACGGGGACCGGGGGAGCGCCGATCGTCGCGGAGATAGCCAAGAACATGGGCGCGTTGACGATAGGAGTCGTAACCCGCCCCTTCGCCTTCGAGGGGCGCCAGCGCGCGATCAAGGCGGAGAAGGGGATCGCCGACCTGAAGGAGAAGGTCGACACCCTCATCGTGATCCCGAACGATCGGCTGCTCGACGTCGGCGACCAGACGACATCCGTTCTCGAGGCGTTTCGGATGGCCGACGAGGTCCTCCTCCAGGGGGTTCAGGGCATCACCGATCTGATCACGACTCCTGGGCTTATCAACCTCGACTTCGCCGACGTGAAGGCCGTCATGACCGACGCGGGATCGTCGTTGATGGGTATCGGACAGGCCCGCGGCGACGGTCGCTCCGAGGAGGCGGCCAAAGCCGCGATCTCGTCGCCGTTGCTCGAGGCCTCGATCGACGGCGCGCGCGGGGTGCTCCTGAACATCGCCGGGGGTTCCGACCTCGGCCTTTTCGAGGTGAACGAGGCCGCCAACATCATCTCGAAGGCGGCACACCCCGACGCCAACATCATCTTTGGGGCGGTCGTCGACGACACGCTGGGAGATGAGGTGCGCGTGACCGTCATAGCCGCCGGCTTCGACAGGTGGGGCGACCACGATGCCGCTCAGATCGTCAGGCCCGAGGAGCAGATCTTTTCCGAGCCGCTCGCCCCGGTCTCAGAGCCGGAGCCGGCGCGGGCGTCCGAGTCCGAGGAGGAGAGACTCGTCTTCGACGCGGAGGAAGATCTGGACATCCCCTCGTTCCTTCGCAACGAGTAACCGAGCAGAGCAGCCTGAAAGGCGGGGCCCTCGCGGCCCCGCCTTTTGGTTTACGAGCGCCGGGTTGGGTTGGGGGAGACTTAGTGGCGTGAGGATCGAACCGAAGTTGAGCTCTTTCGAAAGCGACGGGCTTCACATTCTGTGGGACGAGAGGGCCTATGAAGCCGGATTACTCGCCGGCTTCACCGACAGACGCGGCGGTGCGAGCGAAGCCCCTTACGACACCCTCAATCTCGCGGCGCGAGTTGGCGACGACGCGGAGCCCGTCCAGGAGAACAGGAAGCGGGTGGCGCTCGCCCTCGGCTTCGACGCCGATTCGCTGGCGCTTTGCCGGCAGGTGCACGGCACAAACACGATCGAGGTGCATCCCGGCGATCAAGGGGTGATCGGCTCTGCGGATGGGCTCGTGGCGCGCGCGGGCGGCCCGACGATCGGGATCCTTACCGCGGACTGCGCTCCGGTGATCGTGTCCGGAGAAAATGGAGTGGCGGTCTTGCACGCGGGCTGGCGAGGTCTTGTGGCCGGCGTCATCGAGGCCGGATTGGCGCGCCTCGGTGGACCGGAGGCCGCCTGGGTGGGCCCGAGCATCCGATCCTGTTGCTACGAGGTCGGCTCCGAGGTCGTGGACGCGTTTCGGGCCCGCGGCCTCCCGGTCGCGGCCCCCGGACGGGTAGACACCGCGGACGCGGCGCGCGCCGCTCTTATGGACGCGGGGGTGAGCCGGGTTGCGGTTGTCGATGCCTGCACCCACTGCAATCCCGACTACTTCTCGTATCGCCGAGATGGCGTCACCGGCCGGCAGGGGGCGTTCTCGGCTCTGTTCGAATGACTCTTGCGGACCGGGTGACTCGGTTCAACAACAGACTGGCCGCGGCCGCCGATAGCGCCGGTCGCGTGCCCGGCGACATAACCGTGGTGGCGGTGTCCAAGACCTTTCCCGCGGCCGCCGTGCTCGAGGCGGCCGACATGGGCGTCTCCGACTTCGGCGAGAACCGAGCTCAGGAACTCAAAAGAAAGCTCACCCAGATCGATCGCCCCTTGCGATGGCACTTCGTCGGCAGACTCCAAACCAACAAGGTGCGCGACGTCGTCTCGAAAGTCGTGCTCGTCCACTCGGTCGAGAGTTTTCGGCTGGCCGAGGCGATCGGCCGGCGCGCGACGGGAGCGGGCGCCCCCCAAGAGGTGCTGATCGAGGTCAACACCGGCGGCAAAGGAGGGATCGATCCCGCCGCCGCGGTCGACCTGGCGGAAGACGCGGATCGGGTCGACGGCGTCTCGGTCCGGGGCCTGATGACGATCCCGGCCTTCCCCCACGATCCGGAGGACTCGAGGCCGGCCTACAAAGAGCTGGCTGACCTGGGCGCCGCGCTCCAAGAACGCCTTCCCGGCGCGGACCAGTTGTCGATGGGCATGACCCGCGATCTCGAGGTTGCGATCGAGGAGGGGGCCACCATCGTGCGCGTCGGAGAGGCGATCTTCGGTCCTCGGGATCGCTAGCCGCGCGCCCTCCACTCACCCGCCGACGGCGGACGGAGGCAATACCCGGGCCTCGCCGACGACTGCGGGATATCCTTGCCAGCGATGGCCGGCGTATGGAGAAAGACCCTCATCTACCTGGGCCTCGCCGAAGAGGACGAGTACGAGGACTACGGTTACGAGGACCTCGAACCGGAGGAGCACCCGAGGCCGAGGCGTGCCCGCCGCGGCGGGACCGCGGTGGCCGAGGCCGAACCGCGCGTATCGCGCCGGGACGCGGCCGTCGCGACCATGCCGCCGCCGTCGCAGATCCCGCGCTTCCACCTCGTGCAGCCGACGGCCTTCAACGACGCGCAGGAGATAGGGGACAAGTTCCGGGAGGGGTTCTCGGTGATCATGAATCTGCAGACCGCCGATCACGATCTCTCCCGCCGATTGGTCGACTTCGCCAGCGGGTTGGCCTACGGACTCGGAGGTTCCATGCAGCCCGCGGCGGAGCGTGTCTTTCTGATCACTCCTGCCGGGGTATCGGTCTCGGCCGAGGAACGCCGTCGCTTTCTCGAGGACCGCGGGTTCTTCAACCAGGCTTGATCGCGCACTGAATTGGAGCTGGTCTGCGCAGCGCTCACCGTCTACTGGCTCATCCTTCTCGTGCGCGTCATCCTTTCCTGGGTCACGATGGCCGGATCCGTCCCCGCTTCGATGGGCGGTCTGGTACGGGTCGTCTACGACCTCACCGAACCGGTGCTCGGATTCTTCCGAAGGATCATCCCGCCCCTCGGCCCGATCGACATATCGCCGTTGATCGTGTTCATTCTGCTCGGCGTCGTGCAGGGCGCGCTGGGGTGCGGAGGCCTCTTCTAGAGGCGAAAAAAGCCGCTTAAAACCCCGGTAGTGGGGCCGGGCCCTGCGATACTGCCTGTATGGACGTGACTCCTCGCGAGATAAACGAGAAGCAGTTCCGCGACGCCTGGCGCGGTTACAACCAGGAGGAGGTCGACGACTTCCTCGATCGGGTGGCGGAGAGCCTGGACCGGATCACCCAGGAGAACGAGTCGACCCGGCGGAGGAACCACGAGCTCGAGCAGGCCCTCGCGACCACGCGGGATACCGAGGAGATGTTGAAGAAGACGCTCGTGACCGCGCAGCGAGCGGCGGAGGAGGCCATCGCCAAGGCCAAGTCGAAGGCCGAGCAGCTGGTCGAGGACGCGGAGAAGCGCGCCCTCGGGGCCAACGAGAAGGCGCGCCGGATCATCGACGCCGCCGAGGAAGAGGCCCACCGAAAGCGTCTCGAAGAAGAGCGCAAGGGAGAGGCCAAAAGGCGCGAGCTGGACGCGGCGATCACTCGCATGAGCGCCTATCAGTCCGACCTTCAGAGGAAGCTGAGGACCTTTCTCGAGGAACAGAAGCTCGCTTTGGACGCGCTCGTCGAGAGCGATCCCGCGCCGAGCGGACATAGAAACGAGCCCTCCTCGCGCTCCATGGACGCTGATCCGGCCGATCCATTGAGCGACAACGGGGCCGACTCCGCGACGGCCCGGGTGGTGAACGTCGACGAGCAAGTCCCCTCGGACGAAGACGACGAGACCGTCGGCCACCGGCGCGGGGTCCGGGGGCTGTTCTTTCGGGACGAGTAATCTTCGGGGCGTGAACGCGCCCGACCGACACTCCACTCCATGACGCTTCTGCTCGGCGGTTCGATCCTTCTGATCGCGGGTTCGGGAGTGGCGCTCGTCCTCGGATGGTTGAACGCGAGCGAGGGTTTCATCTGGACCTCCATCGGCGCGACCGCGGGGGCCGCGGTGTTGCTGGCGCTCGCCTACTTCCGCTCGAGCAGGGTGCCGGCCGCGGCGACGGCCGCCCCCGAGGCCCCCTCCGAAGCGGAGCCCACGCAGGTGGTCCCGCCGGTGGGGGAACCGACGGTTCCCGAAGCCGAGACCGCGGCGATGGGGACTCCCGTTGCCGAGGCCGCCCCCGCGGAGCAGCCGGCCGTCGCGTCCGAGGAGACCGTCACCGCGGCGAGTTCGACCGAGGAGGTCGTGGCCATTCCCCGGACCAAGAAGTTCCACCGCACCGACTGCCGTTTCGCCGGGGCCCAGGGGGGCGAGCGGATGACGAGGGGGAAGGCCGAGTCGGAGGGCTACGCGCCCTGCGGCACCTGCAAGCCGTGAGCGGGAGAAGGATCAGGTCGAAGGACGCCCGAATTTCAGGGGTGCACTTGTCGGCTCGTCGTCATTGAAGACCACCTCGGGTATTCGATCTTCGTGACCTCTGAAGCGGAATTTCAGTCGCTCGGTGATCTGAAAACTGTGGTTGCGTCTGTGGCGAGACTTGGGTGGTTAGTGAATGCGACGTCAACTTTTCCGTCACCGTTCAGATCGCCGACTCCGGCGACAAAGCCCCCGGCCTGTGACTCCTTGGTGCTCCCAATTCGGTAACCGTGACGGCCTAGGTCGGCGAGCCGGAGAGTCTTAGTTGATGCCTTGCCATATACAACGTAGACGACGCCGGCATAGGGCCGCCCCCGAATTAGTTTGGTAGCTGAGTGCCCGGGATCAGGCTCCACACGAGCCGGTGATCGGAGTACCTTTCCGGATTCTGAAGGTAGTTGCAGTTCGGCTTGGGGCTGTACGTTTCTCCGCACGTGAGATTCTGGGAGGCCGAGACGGGACTAAGCCGGGGCGAGTGGTCTATGGCACAAAGATTCGTTCTGGGTGGCGCTACCTAACCGATTCGCCTTATCCCGATCGCGGCGCTGCCCCCGTCGAGTTCGACCTCGTCGTTGGCGGCGTCGCTCGGGGCGGCCTCGTCGACGTGGGTCTCGGTCGCCAGGACCTCCGCCGCGATGTAGTCGGCGTGCTCCTTGAGCGCCGCGACCACCCTGTCGTCGGTACCCGACAACCAGAGTTCGACGCGATCCTCGACCGCCAGACCGCTCGCCTTACGCAGTTCCTGAATTGCCCTCACCACCTCGCGCGCTATCCCCTCCGCCTCGAGCTCGGGGGTCAGATCGAGATCGAGCGCGACCCCGTAGGGGCCTTCTTGGGCAAGCGAGAAACCCTCGCGGCCCTCGACGCGCACGTCGAGGTCGGCCGCGACTAGCGTCACGCGTTGTCCGTCCATGTCGAGGTCCACCTCGCCGCGGTTCTCGAGGTCGGCGACGACGGACCTCGCGTCGACGGTGGCCAGCGTCCGGGCGATGTCCTTGACCTGGGCGCCGAACCGGGGGCCCAGTTGTTTGAAGTTCGGTTTCACGCTGTAGGAGACGAGCTCCTCCAGCCCCTTCGTCACGTCGAGCTCTTTCACGTTGAGCTCGTCGGTCACGAGCTCGCTGAGTTGTTCGAGATCGGCCGCCTGGCTCGGAGGGATCACCACCAGGGCGCGCTGCAGAGGTTGCCTCACCCGCGCCTTGGCCTGGGTACGCGCCGAGCGCCCGAGCGTTACCAACTTGCGGACGAGATCCATGCGCCGGCGCAAGCCGTCGTCGAGGCGCGCCTCGTCCGGCTCGGGCCAGCCCGCGAGGTGGACAGAGTCCGGTTCGGACGAATCGGGTCGTGTGAGGTTCATGAAGATCTCGTCCGCGACGAACGGAGTGAAGGGAGCGGTCAACTTGGCCGTCGCGACGAGACACTCCCACAGAGTCAAGAACGCGGCCCTCGTGTCGGCTTCTTCCTTGGATCGCCAGAACCTTCGCCGGGACCGCCGCACGTACCAGTTCGAGAGGTCGTCCACGAAGCGGTCGAGGCGCCGGCCGGCGCGCGCCGCGTCGAAACCCTCGAGTGAATCGGTCATCGCCCTGACGGTGTCGTCGAGCTCGGCGAGGATCCATCTGTCCATCTCCGATCGCTCCGAAACGGCGACGCTCTCCTTCGTGGGATCGAAGTTCTCGAGCGCCGCGTAGGTCACCCAGAACGAATACGTGTTCCACAAGGTGAGCAGGTATTTGCGCAGCGCCTCCTGGATGATTTCGACGGAGACGCGCCGGGCATCCCAGGGGGTCCCTCCGGTCAACAGGTACCAGCGGAGCGCGTCGGCCCCCTGGACGTTCAGAACGGCCCAGGGATCGAGGACGTTGCCGAGCGACTTGGACATCTTCCGGCCCTCGGCATCGAGCAACAGACCCAGAACCACGCAGTTCCTGTACGAGTTGCGATCCTCGACCAACGTCGCGATCGCGAGAAGCGAGTAGAACCAGCCGCGCGTCTGGTCGATGGCCTCGGAGATGAAGTGAGCCGGAAAACGCTCCTCGAACACATCGGTGTTCTCGAACGGATAGTGCCACTGCGCGAACGGCATGGCCCCGGAGTCGAACCACGCGTCGATCACGCTCTTCACACGCCGGGCTTCCGATCCGCATCGAGGGCAGGGAAAGACGAGCTCGTCCACGTGAGGACGGTGGGGATCGAAGTCGGTCA
>JALZEK010000134.1 GCA_030862065.1 Actinomycetota bacterium
CCCCGTCGAGAAGGGCAAGATCGAACTCGGGGGGAAGCGTGGGCATGAATACCGTGGGCCTCACCCTCCACCGCGACACGCCCGAGGCGAAATAGGCGGCAAATTGCTCCTCACGGAACGTAGTGCGCTCGTCCACCGACCGCGGTAGGACTCCCGGGTCGACCTCGAGTTCGATCACCTCCGCCGACGTGAACCGGTTGGCGATGCCGATCAGAGGCTCGAGCTCCCCTCCCCTCTCGAAGGCGACGACATAGCGTGGCCGGACGAGGTCCAGCTTGAAGTACTTGAGCGTCTGTCCATAGATGCCCGAAACGAGGGCCGTCGTGTCCACGACGACCAGGTCGCAGCCCTCGGCGGCCGCCCGGGCGGCGAGCCTCGCCGATCCCACGACGAGGGGGAGCAGGTGCGCTTTCGGGGTGATCGAGCCCACAAAGTAGAGGCCGTCGGCGGCCCGGAGCTCCTCCCGGCCGAACCCGGCGAGGGACTCGGTGTAGCGAAGACCGACCGTGGTCGGCGGACCGACGGTCGAGTTCTGAATGTCGGAATCGACCAGAGCCGCTCTGATCCCTGCCTCTTTCGCTCGCCTGAGCAACTCGACACCGAAACTCGTTTTGCCGGTATCGATATCTCCCAACAGCATCACAACGCCCGGCTCGCGCAACAGCCGCTCGTACGTATCCTGCAGGTCGGCACCCATCGCTAAACCCCGTCCTCGGCGACTGCCTCAAGAAAAAGACCGTCCCGGAGGACGGCCCACCAAAGGTTCTTAGCCGGTCAACCTGCGTCCATATAGCGTTCGTTCAGGTACTTACGGACGTCGTCGTCGCGAATACGGTAGCCGCGTCCTACCCGAACGGCCGGCAGCTGGCCAGATTTTATGAGGCGGTACACCGTCATGTTTGACACGCGAAGTTGTCGAGCGACCTCCGCAACCGTAAAGAACCTTCCGAGCACTGGTGAGGTTCCTGCAGGTGCACTGGGAGGGTCGCTCATGACGAGCGGCAGTATATCAGGACCCTATTTTGGCTGGTCGCGGTGGCTTCCTCGCTCGTTCAGATGACCAGACGGCCGTCCTCCAAAACTGGATTCTCGTCAATAAAGACGGACGGTTTCAAGACCACCCCGTCCTGATGAGATGAAACTCGAATGTTTCCGCCAAAGGTGTGGTTATCGCCCAACGCGATGTGAATCGTTCCAAGAATCTTTTCATCTTCTAATACGTTTCCGGTAAGTTTTGCCGCGTCGTTTGTACCTATTCCGAGCTCGGCAACGGCGAATGCTTCCCGACCATGCGACTCGAGAACCGCTCTCCATTCCGACGCGTTGTTCCCCCTTATCTCCGACGCGTATCCGTCGCGCAGCTCAACCGTCAGCGGCTCGCGCAGGAGCCCGAGCGGCCAGACCGAACCGTCGAAGACGACCCGGCCGGTGGTCGTGCCCTCGACCGGCGCCACGAACCCCTCTCCGGCCGGAAGGTTCCCGAAGGCTCCCCGCGCCCTGAGGTCACCGTCGTCGGCCAGGCCCTCCCTGCCCGCGATGCCGATCGTCACCTCCGTGCCGACTTCGGTGGTGATACGAACACTGCTGCCCTCCGTCAGCAGGTCGGCCACGACCCTCGACCGCCGGGCCACCTGCGGGAAGTCCACACTCATGGTGCGGGCCAGCATGTCTTCGGTGACGCCGGGCATGGTGGCGACCCGAGCGCCCCGGGCGCAGGCCTCGTGACGGGCCTCGGTGTGGGACAGCGACTTCGAGGTGGGCGCGATCAAGACGTCGCAGTCGCCCATGGCCGCGGCCACGGCCCGGGGCGGTTCCGTTCCGTGATTGGCCCGCTCGGCCATCTCCGCAAGAATCGCTTCCGCGCCGAGATCGCGCGCCGTCTTCACGAGCGCCTCTGCTATAGATCTCCTGGCGGGATCGGTAACCACCAGCACGTCCTCCCCATGCTTCACCCCCAGGCAATCGACCAATACCGTCCTGACGGCCCGCTCGAGGTCGGTCATGGCGACCCGGCATCGAGAAGTTGATCGAAGATCCTCCACGAGGGTTCGTAAAAACGAGGCGGCCGGTTGTCGTCGCAGGGAATGACGATGACGTCTTTGCCTTCCGCCCACGCAACCGCGAGGGCGGGATCGTTTATATCCATGATCGCGATCGCGGAGATTCCCCTTTCGAGGGCCGCGCCCGCAAAACCGTGATCCCCGAGGACTAGGTCGGGCCATGGTTCGGCCTCCAGCAACGCCTCCATCGGCTCGGCCGAATGCGTGTGTACGAGCGATGCTCCCGTGGCCAGGCACCCCACTCCCCCGACGTAGCGAATCTCTCCATACCCACGACCCATGGGGAACTTCTCTTCCTCGCGCAGGCGCAGAATTTTTCCTCCCGCTCGACGGTACGAGTCGATGACACGCATATGGTGTTCCAGAAGACCCGTGGGATGGCCGGTTGCCGCCAGCAGTACGCCTCCCCTCGCCGCCTCCTGCTTGAGCCGCTCCGCCGCGGCGAAAATGGCGGCGACCGTCTTGTCGGGGTCCACGTCGTCCTCGCCGTCCAGGTCTCCCAGATCGGCAGAACAACCCGTCAGTTCCGACACGAACGAAAGAATCTCTCCGGCGCTGTACTTCTCGATTCCCGACACCCCGAAGGAGGCGTCTTTGTCTCCGTCGACAAGGGCACGTATCTTGTTGATGTTGTCCCTGCGCGAGTGAGACCGGTGGGGGCCGGTGACGCCGCAGGCGACGAGGGCGTCTCGGGCTCCGACCAAATATTCTTCGAGCATGGCGTGATCCTAGTGGCCGGTGGTTGGCTCTTCGCGCCGACTCGACTCGACTGGAGGAATTCGTGAGCATCGATCTCTTTTCTCTCAAAGGAAGGGTCGCCGTCGTTACGGGAGCATCACGCGGAATCGGACGCGCCATCGCACTCGGATTGGCCGACGCCGGCGCCGACGTCGCGGTTGCTGCTCGAACCGAGGGAGACCTCAAATCACTGGCAGACGAAATCGAGGAAAAGGGGCGGCGCGCTCTCGTCGCGCCGACAGACGTAACCCAACGAGATCAGTTGGAGAACCTTCTCGAGCGAACGCATCAGGAATTGGGCGGACCTCACATCCTCGTCAACAATGCCGGGGGGACGAGGTTCATGGCCCCCATAACCGGACTCCGTCCGGAGGGCTGGGACAAGAACATCAATCTCAATCTCAACGCGGTTTTCCACGCCACTCAACTCGCCGCCCAGAGGATGGTCGCAAATGGAGGCGGATCGATCATCCAAGTTGCATCCGTCGCGGGGATCGTCGGCAGTCCGGGACTGTCCTTCTACTCGGCCGCCAAAGCCGGCGTCCGGCTGATGACGCAGGCGGTGGCCAAGGAACTCGCCGAATCGAACGTGCGGCTCAACACGATCGCGCCGGGGTGGGTGGCCACCGATCTGAATGCAAACCTCAGAGCAGACGAATCGACTGACAAGTTCGTGACCGACATGGTCCCGATGCGACGCTGGGGGGAGCCCGAAGAGATCGTCGGGGCCGCCATCTTTCTTGCATCGGATGCTTCTTCCTTCGTGACGGGAGCGACGATCGTCGTGGACGGGGGCCAGACCGCCTGACTCTCTCGTCCTCCGCAACAGGTGTCGGTTTGTTCATATTGAACAACCATTGGAACATTCTTCGGACTCGGAGACCGATGGACCGGTGCTAGCGTTTCCTGCAAAGACCCGGGTGTGAGAGGAGCATCACATGTCCGTTCGTAGACTCCAGAACTTCGTCGACGGCGAATACCGCGACCCGGCCGAGGGCAAGACCTCCGAACTGATCAACCCATCCACGGGAGAGGTATTCGCCGAGACTCCCGTGTCGAGCGAACCCGACATCGAGGAGGCTTGTAAGGCCGCTCGACGCGCCTTCGACAAATGGCGCGACGCGACTCCCTCCGAGCGCAGTCTCGCGCTGATCAAGATCGCGGGGGCCATCGAAGATCGAGGGAGCGAGCTTGTTGACCTCGAAAGCGAGAACACGGGTAAGCCGCGCCAGATGACGCTGGAAGAAGAGGTCGGCCCCATGGTCGACCAGATCCGGTTCTACGCGGGTGCGGCACGGGTTCTGGAAGGCAGATCCGCCGGCGAGTACATGCCCGGCCACACTTCGTTCATTCGGCGTGAGCCCGTCGGCGTCTGCGCCCAGGTAACCCCGTGGAACTACCCGATGATGATGGCCGTGTGGAAGTGGGCACCGGCGATTGCGGCCGGTAACACCGTCGTCCTCAAACCGTCGGACACAACCCCCGTTACGACCGTGAAGATGGCGGAGCTGATGTCCGAGTTCCTTCCTCCCGGGGTGATCAACGTCATCTGCGGGGATCGGGAAACGGGGGCCAAGCTCGTCGCGGACCAAGAACCGGATATGGCGTCGATCACCGGGAGCGTTCGCGCGGGAATGGAGGTCGCGAGATCCGCGGCGGGGGACCTCAAGCGAGTGCACCTGGAGCTCGGCGGCAAGGCGCCCGTCATCATCTTCGACGACGCGGACGTGGCGGCGGCGGCCGAGGCTATAGCCGTGGCCGGCTATTTCAACGCCGGCCAGGATTGCACGGCGGCGACGCGCGTCCTCGCCGGGCCGAAGGTCTACGACAACTTCGTGTCGGAGCTGACGGACCAGGCGAAAAACACGAAGACCGGTATGCCGGACGACACCGACATCCTCTACGGCCCCCTCAACAACGCGAATCAACTGGCGCGCGTCAAGGGATTCGTTGAGCGCAAGCCGGAGAGAGCCGAACTCCTCGTCGGCGGAAGCACGATCGAGGGCGGCGGTTATTTCTACGAGCCGACCGTCGTAGCCAACCTTGAGCAGACCGACGAGATGATCCAGAACGAGGTCTTCGGACCGGTCATCACCGTGCAGCACTTCGACGACGAAGAGAAGGCCTTGGCGTGGGCCAACGACGTCGAGTACGGACTCGCCTCGAGCGTGTGGACGAAGGACCACGGCCGGGCCATGCGGATGTCAAAGGCCCTCGACTTCGGCTGCGTGTGGATCAACTGTCACATCCCGCTGGTCGCGGAGATGCCGCACGGCGGGTTCAAGCACTCCGGTTACGGCAAGGACCTTTCGATGTACGGGTTCGAGGACTACACCCGCATCAAGCACGTGATGTCAAATATCGAGGGCTAAAACGTTCGTTGCGGGTTAGAAGCCTCAGGGCTTGAGTTTTGCAAAAGAATGAACGACTCCGTTCGATTTGACGTTGGCCTGCGGGCAGGCATCGCCTCCGTCGCGGTCCTCGAAGACGGCCTCGCCCACGGCGAGTACGTCTTCTGCGGAGGCACGGCTCCGCCGGGTTAGGTACTGGCGCCGCCTTCGGCGGCGGCGGCAATTCTCTTCCTCCGGCGACGCCTGCTCCTCAGCCCACTCGAAACGGATGCTTTCTCCACAGGGTGCCTCAGAGGATCCGGCTGCACGCGCAGTACCAGGCCCGGCGGCACTCGCAGGCTCAGTTTTCGGTCAGTGCGTGCAGGTGCCCGTGCCCACCTCCTGAGTCCGGCTCGCTCCCTCTCTGACCTCGTCTGAGACCTCGGCCCCCGTGAGCGCGTAGCCGGTCCCCGTGTCGGTAGTCGAGGCCGCGAATACGACACCGGCGACGCGTCCCTGAGGCGTGACGAACGGGCCGCCCGAATCGCCTTGGCGAACGCGCGCCCGCAACTCGTAGACCTCGCGCTCGACCTCGTTGCGACCATAGATGTCGCGCCCGCGCGCGTTGAAGATGTTCTGCACCGCCGCCGGCTTCGGAACGAACTGACCCTGCTCCGATCCGGGGTAGCCGAGGGTCGCCCCGGGGCTCCCCCGGTCGAGTTGTTTAGTCAACAGCGGAAGTGGACTGCCGCTCAGACAATCCACTCGAACCACGGCCAGGTCGATGCGATCGTCGAAGAGCACGACCGTGCCGGGCTGACCCGTCCCGATGCTTCCCTGCTCCTCGACCATCACGCGGCCCCCGCCGGCGACGACGTGCGCGTTGGTCACGACCGTGTCTTCGCCCGAGATCCAGCCCGTTCCCAACTGGGTTCCACCGCAGGCCGGGACGACGATTCGCACCGTCGACTGGTCCGCGGCATCGGCGGCACGAGCAACCTGTTTGTTGGCCGGAGGCCTCACGGGATCGTCGATGATCGGTGGAACTCCCACGAAAACCTGGGGAAAACCGGAGGTGTTCAGGTACTGCTGCAGAAAAGCGAGGAGGTCGGGGGGTTTGCGCACCCCGTTCGCCCAACGAAGCACAGCGGACTGGGACAGCTCGTTGGCTACGGCTCGCGACGGCCCCTTGACCAGGATGGATCCGATCAGCCAGTAGGCGATAACGGCCGCCACGACGCCGAGCACCGCACCCAAGCCCGCGTCGACGTGCCCCAGCTGAGCTCGCCGCGCCATCGCTCCGAACCGGGCTCCGATGATGAAGCCGATGATCTGGCCGATCGTTAGGCAGACGAAGACGACTATCAGCGAGACCAGCGCGGCCTCGGCTCCCGCCCGATCCGTGTACTCCGCCACGACGCGGGGCCCGAGATAGGCCCCCAGCAAGAGCCCGATGAAACCTCCCCCGTACTCGAAGATCTGACGCAGCGCCCCCCGATACCATCCCCGCCAGGCGAGCACGAGTGCCACAAGGATGACGACGAGATCGGCGAGGTTCATCAGCCGAACTCGAGTCCCGTTCTTAGCGCCATGAACGTCAGCCCGAAGTTGAGAAGAGCCATCGCGCCGAAGACGATCCACGCGATGTCCTGGTTCCGGCGGGACCACTGATGACCGACCAACAGCAAAAAGAAGGGGAACAGGAGCCCGTAGGTGTAATGGCGCCACTCCGGGCCTCGGCGTCCCAAGACGAGATAGAGGATCCCGCCGATCACAACCTGAATCCCGAAGACGACCTGAGCGCCGGCCAGCAGCCGCCAGAAGTTCTCGCCGGGAGATTTGTTCCGAACAAACGCTGCGATCGCATACAGCCCCACGATTAGAAATACGGCCGGGACGACAAAGCCGACGTAGCGGTGGATTTCGCTCATGGCAAGCGGAAGGTTACGTTGCCGCCGCCGCCAGCGCAGCCAGCCTCGGGGTGCAGGCCTGTAAAACCTGCTCAACCGAACGTTCGATCTCGTCTCGATAGGGCCGGGAGACCTCATCGGCCGGCTTGTCGCTCACCCAGTCATCGGGAATGACTTCCGGACGGCCGCACATCTCGGCAAAATGGACCGTCCAGGCCGTCGGTACGACGGAGTCGAACTGATATCCGCCTCCGCCCGTTGCGATCCATCTCCCCTCGGCGTGTGCGTGTGCAGCATCGTGCAGGATCCGGGCCATTCGGGGATAGGCGGCAAGCGTCAGTCCCAGGTTGGCGAGGGGGTCTCCGTAATGGGTGTCGGCCCCCAGTTGCGTCACGAGCACATGAGGTCGGAACGCGCCCGCCAGCTCACCGACCAGGCGCTCTAACGCCCACAGGTAGTCATCGTCGCCGGTGAAGGGAAGGAGGGGAAGGTTGGCCGCCGTTCCCCGAGCCTCTCCCGAGCCGGTTTCGTCCTCAAAGCCCGTCCCCGGATAGAGGTATTGACCCGACTGATGGAGAGACAGCGTGAGCACGCGAGGGTCGTCGTAGAAAATCCACTGCACGCCGTCGCCGTGATGGACGTCGACGTCGATGTACATCACCCTCCATTCGGGATGCAGCTCTACAACCTTCGCGATGGCGGCGGCGGGGTCGTTGTAGATGCAGAACCCGGACGCCTCGCTCCGGCGCGCGTGGTGCAGACCTCCGGCCGGATTGAAGGCGTGGTCGCGCTTTTCGGTCGCGACCTGCTCGGCCGCGGCGATCGACGCTCCACAGACTGCCGCCGAGGCCGGGTGCATGTTGGGAAAGATGGGATCGTCGGGTGTCCCGAGGCCATGTCGGAGTCCATCGCGGGAACCCATCGTCCCGGCGTCGATCCCCTTGACGACGTCGACGAATTCGCTGCTGTGCACGGCAAGAATTTCGTCGTCGGTGGCGGATCGGGAGGGGACCTCTGTGACCCGATCACCGTCCATGAGCCCCAGCGCGCGGATTTTCTCGTAGGTGAGAAGCACGCGCTCCGGCCGCAACGGGTGTGAGGAACCGAAGTCGTAAGCGCGAGCTATGTCCTCAACGGTTATCAGCGCTACAGAGTTACCCATTCGTTATGAAACCCCCTAGGTGGGGCAGTATCCGATTGGAGGTTGCCCAAGCCCTCAGGCCTCCGGCTCTCCGCCCGCAAGTTCCTGGGAACGCTCCATGGCCGCTTGAATGGCGTTCAAAAAAGCCGCCCTCACTCCCGATTGCTCGAGCACTCGAATCGCCCGGATCGTGGTTCCGCCGGGGGAAGTAACCATCTCTCTTAACTCAACAGGATGCATCTTCTCGTCGCGCAGCAACTTGGCAGATCCGAGCATCGTTTGTATGACCAGATCGGTGGAGATCTCGCGCGAAAGCCCGAGAAGAATCCCCGCCTCGATCATGGCCTCGGCCAGCAGGGCGAAATACGCCGGCCCGGAGCCGGAGATCGCGGTAACCGCGTCGAGATAGCTCTCCGGCACGGTCACGACCCGCCCGACGTGTTCGAGTATTTCGGAGGCGAGCCTGAGATGCTCGTCGCCCGCGTACCGACCTCCGGCGATGCCGGCCATGCCCTCGTGAACGACCGACGGAGTATTCGGCATAGCCCTGACCACGGGAACCTCCTCCGCGAAGTGGTTCTCGATGAAGCTCGTGGGAATCGCCGCCACCACCGACAGAACCGTCTGTTCGGCATTCAGTTCGGCCGAGATGTCCCCGAGAAGCGCCTCGATGTCCTGTGGCTTGACCGAGAGCACGACCAGTTCGGCCCCCGACACCGCGGACGAGTTGGTCAAAGTGGCGTCTACCCCGTACGAGTCCTTTAGTTCCGACAACCTCTCTTGTCGGCGCCCGGTGACGACGATCTCCTCGGGCTTGCGAAAGCCGGACGCGAGGAGTCCCGCGATGAGAGCCTCGCCCATCTTTCCTCCACCCAGAACAGCAAGTCTCGCCATGGTGGTGTCTATGATGGCAGGTCACGCGGCAGTTCATCGCGCCAAAGGGAGCCACAGCGTCGTGATCAATCGAACACTTCTGTGGGCGGCCGAGAAGGACTGGGTAAAGAACGTCGTCACCCGAGGAAAACTCGGCCGTTCCGTTGTGAACAGGTTCGTCGCCGGCGACGACCTCGAATCCGCCGTTCAGGTGATTAAGGAACTCAACTCAAGGAAGATAGGCGGGATCCTCGACCTCCTGGGGGAGGGAGTGACGACCGCCGAGGGGGCCGAGGCCGCGGCCGGTGACTATCTCGCGGCGATCAAGCGGATCGAAGAGACGCAGATCGATACCACGATCTCCGTCAAGCTCACGCAACTGGGGCTGGGCTTCGACAAGGGGGCCGCGATCGACTACCTCCGACGTCTCGGAGCCGAGGCCCAGGTCGTCGGGACCGGCGTCGAGGTTGACATGGAGCAATCGGAATACGTCTCGGACACACTCGACGTGTTCCGGGTTCTCCAGCAGGACTTTCCCGAAATGCGGCTTGCTATCCAGGCGTACTTGAGACGGACTGCGGCCGACCTCCAACTGATGGCGAACATCAGGCCGCGCATTCGACTGGTGAAGGGCGCGTACGCGGAATCCGAGGCGGTCGCATTTCAGAAAAAGAAGGAGCTCGATGGCCAGTACGCATTCCTGACCGATTGGCTTTTCGAGCAGGGGACCGATCCGGCGATCGCCACTCACGACGGAAGACTGATCGAGCACGCCAAGACCGCAGCGGCCCGCACTGGTGCGGGGAAGCGGGGATTCGAAATCCAGATGCTCTACGGCATTCGCCGCGATCTGCAGGAAGAACTCGCCGGTGAGGGCTTTCGGGTGCGCGTGTACGTGCCCTACGGCGAGGCCTGGTATCCGTACCTCGTGCGACGGCTCGCCGAGCGACCCTCCAACGTTCGCTTCTTCTTGCGCGCGGTCGCCGGCCGATAATCGTCAGGTTTCGCAGTTCGATTCCACGTCGTTTGTTCCGGGCGACGCGTCGCAGTCGTCGCGCCCCGGGCCCCCGTCGAGCGAGTCTTCTCCGGGACCGCCCCTGAGTTGGTCGTCACCGCCCTGACCCTTGAGTACGTCATCGCCGTCGTGTCCCTTGAGAACGTCGTCGCCCGCCTTGGCGATGATCCGATCGTTTCCCCCGAAGCCACAAATGATCTCGGATCCTGATGTTCCCTGTAGCACGTCGTCGCCCTCGGTCCCCGAGATATCGCACCGTT
>JALZEK010000141.1 GCA_030862065.1 Actinomycetota bacterium
GGCCTCTGCGGGCCGCAGCCACGACACCGGGATCGGTCTCCCGGTCAAGGCCAGCGCGCCGATCCTTGTGTTGAGGAGACGCAATGCTTTCAGAATCTGTTTGCGATCCTGGGCCGCGGCAACTTGATCGAGTGTCTGTTGCATGCGCCCGGGAATCTCGACAACGTAGGCCTCGCCAACGATCCCGCGCGCCAGCGCGGCGAGGACGCTCTCGACTTCTCCGGCCTTGTTCTTTGCTGCCATGGCGACCCTTTTTACCCTCTGGTGAAAGGAAAAGCCATCCGGGCCAAGTCGGGGTCAAGAGAAGTTGGGAAGCGCCCCCCATTTCTCTGCCGTTTGCGGTCGTAGTTGCGCCGGTCGCGTGCAACCGTCAGCCTTCAACCTTATGACCACGTCACCGACCGTCCTCACCGGCGCGGAGGTGCTCGCGGGCAAGGAACTCGAGGTCGTCTCCGACGCGACGGTCGTGATCGAAGACGGCAAGATCGCGTCAATAGAGCCTGGGTCGGGTCCGGTGCCGGAAGGAGCCGAGGTCGTGGACCTGTCCGGCCAGACCCTGGCGCCGGGATTCATCGACGCCCACGTCCACATCGGTTTCCACTCGCCGGCCGAGGTCGTGGCCGGCGGAGTAACGACCGTGCGCGATCTCGCCTGGCCGCCGGAGGAGATTCATCCGCTCGCGGCCCGATCCGCCGACCCGAGCTTCGACGGTCCACTGATCGTGGCGGCAGGCCCCATGCTGACCGCGCCGGGGGGATATCCGATGCGGGCGGAGTGGGCGCCGCCAGGAACCGGAAGAGGGGTTGCCGATCCGTCGGAGGCTGCCAAGGCGGTCGCACTGACGGCGCGGGAGGGGGCCCGGGTCATCAAGATCGCGCTCAATCCGGAAGCCGGCCCGGTGCTTGATTCAAGAACGCTCAAGAGCATTATCGACGCGGCCCACGACCGAGGGTTGAAGGTCACCGGGCACGTCTCCGGCGTCGACCAGTTGAACAAGGCCATCGAGGCGGGCCTCGACGAGCTCGCACACATGCTCATGGGTGAGCAGCGGATTCCGTCATCCGACATCGAGGAAATGGTGGCTCGCGGGGTTGTCGTGGTGCCAACCCTGTCCATCCGCTTCGGGAACGACCTCCGGATTGCAGTCGACAACCTCGGCGAGTTTCTCAGACAAGGGGGCCGAGTCCTCTATGGGACCGACCTTGGTAACTACGGCCCCCGCCCCGGGATCGACGGGCGCGAGGTGAAGGCCATGGCCTCGGCGGGGATGTCACCGGGGGCCATCCTCGAGTCGGCGACGGTGGCTGCAGCCGAATGGCTGGGTCTTGAGACCAAAGGAGTTCTCGCGCCCGGATTCGACGCCGACATCGTCGGCTTTAGGCGAAGCCCTCTTCAGAACGCAGCCGATATGACGGAGGTTGCATCGGTGTGGAGGATGGGCCGGCGAATCGGCCGGATTCGTTAAGGAGCCTGGACCGCGACGATCTCGATCTCGAGATCCCCCGCCGGAACCCGGGCCCTGACCGTTTCCCCCGCCGATCGCCCTATCAGGGATTGACCGATCGGAGAATCCGGCGTCAAGACGTCGTGCTCACCACCCTTTTCCTCGCGGAGACCCAGTAGATAGGTCTCGGTTTCCTCGTCTCCGTTCGACCGGATCGTCACGAGCATCCCCGGCTTGACGACGCCGTCGTCGGAGACGTCGATGATCTCGGAGTTCTGAAGCATGTGCCGGATCTGCCGGGCCCGCGACTCCTGTAGGCCCTGCTGATCGCGAGCCGCGTGATACTCCGCGTTCTCACTGAGGTCCCCGTGAGCTCGTGCCCGGGCGATCTCCTCGATGATCCTTTCCCGACCTTCGCCTTCGAGTTCATCTAGTTCTTGCTTGAGTCGCTCGTAGGCGCGCTGGGTTATCTGCTTTTTCGGTTGACCGCTCATGACGCGCCATTGTAGGTAACCCTTTCGGACCCGGGGAACAGGGGCGGCGGCGCATAGGATCGCCCCATGGGTTCCCGGCTGCAAGGCAAGGTGTGTGCGATCACCGGAGCAGGCCGAGGGATTGGCCAGGCGATTGCCCTGGCGTTTGGGGACGAGGGAGCCCGGCTGGTGGTGAACGATGCCGACTCCGCCGCTGCGAACGCGGTCGTGAAGCAACTCGAGGCGGAAGGGACCGAGGCGCTCGCTCACCACCACCCGATCGGCACGGTCGAGGCAGCCGAAACGCTGTTGCACTCCGCGTTGGACGGCTTCGGACAACTCGACGTTCTGGTCAACAACGCAGGAATTTTGCGAGATCGAATGTTGCACAACATGTCGGAGGAGGAATTCGACGCGGTTATCGAGGTGCACCTCAAAGGAACCTGGGCGTGCAGCCGTGCCGCAGTGCAACACTGGCGCCAACTCGCCAAAAAAGAGGCTGAAGAGGGCGGGCCGCGTCACCGCAAGATCATCAACGTAACGTCGGCATCCGGCCTCATCGGATCTCCCGGCCAGTCGAACTACTCGGCGGCCAAGATGGGGATCGTCGGGTTGACCAAGACGTGGGCGAAAGAACTGGGCCGCCTCGGCATCAACGTCAACGCCGTCGCCCCCGCAGCACTCACCGCGATGACGGAGCCTCTCATCCAAGACCCCGAGCAGAAAAAGACCCGGCTGGCGCGCTTTGCTCTCGGGAGATACGGCGACCCCGAGGAGATAGCACCGGCCTTTGTCTTCCTCGCCTCCGACGAGTCGAACTATGTGACCGGACAGGTGCTGTGCGTCGACGGCGGACTGGTCATCTGAACGCCGCAGCCTTCGCCCATCGCAGCGAGCCGGTGCAGTGGTCCTTGGAGCGGTTATCGATTGTCGGCGTGCCGACTGATTAGATAGCTCGGAGTAGGCGGTCCCCATTCGGCACCCGCGCTTCGCTGGTTA
>JALZEK010000156.1 GCA_030862065.1 Actinomycetota bacterium
AGTTTTCTTGCGCGGCGACTTCTTTATGTACTTGCACTCCGGGTAGTTGGAACAGCCGACGAAGGGACCGAAGCGGCCTCTCTTCTGCACGAGCGGGGAGCCGCAGTTCGGACAGGACTCACCGGTCTCCTTGGGGGGCTCCCGCTTTATGTACTTGCAGTCGGGATAGTTCGAACAGCCGACGAAGGGACCGAAACGACCGGTTCTCTGAACCAGCTCCGAACCGCACTCAGGACAGGGCTCCCCCGTTCCCTCCGGCTCGGGCAGGGGATCGCCGCTTTCATCCAGCTGCTGTGACCACTGGCAGTCGTCCGGCCACCCCGAGCAAGACAGGAACCAGAGCCCGTGCTTCCCGAACTTTTCGACCACGGGACGGCCACACTCCGGACAGGTCTTGTCGGTCGGACGCTCGGGTCGGCTCATCTTGTCCTTTTGCTCGTCTATGTGAGCGGTGAACGACGAGAAGAAGTCGCGAACGACCGGCTGCATTTCCTTTTCGCCTTCGGCTATCTCGTCGAGCGCGCCCTCCATGCGCGCCGTGAAATCGACATCCACGACCTCCGGGAAGTGGGCCTCCAGCAACTCGGTCACCACCTCGCCCCTGGGCGTCGGGATGAGTCTGCGACTCTCCGTGCGAACGTACTCGCGGTTGACGAGCACCTGGACGGTCGGCGCGTATGTGGAGGGCCTACCGATCCCGAGATTCTCCATCTCTCGCACCAGTGTCGCCTCCGTGTACCTCGGGGGAGGCTGGGTGAAGTGCTGCTCGGGCTCGATCGCGTCGAGTCGGAGAATGTCCCCCTCGTTCAACTCGGGCAGCAGACCCTCCGCCTCCTCCGGCTCGTCGTCCGAGCGCTCGAGGTAAACCCGCATGAAGCCGTCGAACTTGAGGATCTGGCCGGTGGCCCTGAATGTGACGCCGTTGGACTCGATGTCGACCGAGGTCGCGTCGTACACGGCCTCTGCCATCTGGCTGGCGACCATCCGCTGCCAGATCAATTCGTACAGGCGGAGCTCATCTCGGTTCATCTCCCCCGACATCGCGCTGGGAACGTTGTCGGGTGAGGTGGGACGAATTGCCTCGTGCGCCTCCTGGGCTCCCTTGACCTTCTCCTGAAACTTTCTCTCGACGTGGTACTCGGGGCCGAACTGAATCTCGACCGCGCGCCCTGCATCCGACAGAGCGTCGCGCGAGAGGTTCGATGAGTCGGTTCGCATGTAGGTTATGTAACCGCGCTCGTACAGCGACTGAGCCACCTTCATGGTTTTCCATGCAGGAAACGCCAATTTGCTGGACGCCGATTGCTGAAGGGTAGATGTCTTGAACGGGGCCGGAGGCTTCTTCCTCCGCTCGGATTTTCGCACGGACGCAACGACCCAGGGGCCGGGCTCGACTCTTTCGACCAGGCCTGTTGCCGCCGCTTCTTCGGGAAGGGCAAATTTTTCTTTCTCGCCGACCGGGTACAAAGCGACAAAACGTCCCTCGTCGTGGGTCAGCAATGTTGCCGCAACGTCCCAAAACTCCTGGGGACTAAAAGCTCGGATTTCTCTTTCGCGCTCGACGACCAAAAACAGGGCCGCGCTCTGAACGCGGCCCGCCGAGAGGTTCGGGCCAACATTTCTCCAAAGAAGAGGAGAGAGCTTGTATCCGACGATCCGATCCACCGCACGCCTTGCCTGTTGAGCATCGACCAGATTCATGTCGATCGATCGGGGGTGAGCAAATGCCTCTTCGACAGCGCGTTTGGTGATTTCGTTGAATGCGACTCGCTTTGCGCGATCCCCGTCGAGCTTTATCAGCTCTGCGACGTGCCAGGCGATTGACTCTCCCTCGCGGTCGGGATCGGGCGCGAGCCACACCCTGTCGACTTCCTTGGCGGCCTTTCTGATCGCCGAGATGGCCTTCTTCGTAGACGCTTGTTTCAGAGGTTCGTAGGAAAAGGAGACCCCACCGTTGACCTCAAGTCCGAAATCGGACTTGGGAAGATCGCGGACATGGCCCATCGAGGCAAGGACCTTGAAGTCCTTCCCCATGTATTTCTCGATTGTCTTTGCCTTCGCCGGAGACTCGACGACGACAAGGTTCTTGGCCACGCTTGCATCCTTTCCCAGACGACGGGGGAGTCAACGTGAAAGAAAGATCCCCGACCCCTCGGCCGTGGGCCTGAACTGGACGGCACTTATCGCGCCCTTTCCAATCGCTGTCAACCAACGCTCCCGGGGCGGCGGATGTTCCCCCATCGCCTTCAGAGCACCGGAAATGGCCCGTCTACCAGCGGAAACGCGGTCGGCGGGGGCGGGTCGGTGCCCGCCGAAGCAGCGACCGCCAACTACGATCTCGTCCCGTGGAGGCTTTCATCGGCGAGATCGAGCAATGGATCACGGATTACGGCTACTTCGCGATCTTCGTGCTGATGCTTCTGGAATCGGCCTGCATCCCGATCCCGAGCGAGGTGACCATGTTGGTCGGGGGGTGGTATGCGGCGGAGGGGAGACTCGATTTCTTCTGGGTGGGAGTGGCCGGAGTCCTGGGCAACCTCGTCGGCTCCTGGGTCGCCTATGCAGGGGGGCGATATATGGGCCGAGGGGTGCTCGACCGTTACGGCAAATATGTGCTCATCCGTTCTCACGATGTCGATCGCGCCGAGATCTGGTGGGAGAAGTACGGCGAGGCGGCCACCTTCTTCAGCCGGCTACTGCCCGTTATCCGCACGTTCATCTCGCTGCCGGCGGGCATCGCCCGAATGAGACTGGGGAAGTTTTCGATATATACGTTCCTCGGGGTCATTCCGTGGACGTTCGCGCTCACTTATTTGGGGGTGGTCGTCAAGAACAACTGGCGCGAGGTCGCGAGTTACTTCAACATCCCGTCTTTGATAATCGGGCTCCTGCTGGTATCGGTAGCCGTTGCCTGGTACCTACGAAGACGGCGCCTCAGGCGAACTTAGCGAGCGCTAGTCCTCAGCTCGAAGACCTATGTCGGGGGCGACATCTTGGAGGCCCTGAATCGATATGCCGATGAATTCATCCATTGGGATACCGATCGCCTCCTCGACACCCCTGATCTTGTCCCGCTCAACGCCGGGAGCGAACGACTTCTCCTTGAGCTTTTTCTTGACCGAGGAGACCTTCATGCCCTCGGTCTTGGCCGGCCGAACCAGTGCGCAGGCCACGAGCAGACCGGCAACACCGTCCGCGTGAACGATCGTTTTCGACATGAGGTCAGTCTTGTACTGGTCGTGCGCATGAGCCAGGACGGCGTTCAAGACCTGCTCATCCTCGAAGCCCTCCGTTTTGAGCCATTCGACAGACTGATACCCATGTCGCTGGGGGTCGTCGTGAGTTTGATCCTGATCCAGATCGTGAAAGAGACCGGCGAGTCCCCATCGATCCTGGTCCTCGCCGAAATGGCGGGCGAGACCGCGCATGACCCCCTCCACCGATATCAGGTGCCGAACCGTCGTGTCCTTTTGCGAGTACTTTGCGACGATCGTTCTGGCTTTTTCTCTATTCACCGGGCCCGCTCCCGGTGAGCGCCCTTCGCAGATCGCCTTCGGCCTCGGCCGCGGTGAGAGCAAGAACCTCGTCTCCCGCCCGAAGAGGCGTCTCGTCTCGAGGAGAGATTACGTGCCTGTCCCGCACGATGGCGACCAGCGTGCAGTCCGAAGGCATGTTGAGATCCCGAACGACCCGCCCCTCGGCCGGGGACCCCTCGGCAAGAGTCACCTCCATGAGCGAGACCTTTCCCTGCTCGAGGTTCAACAGCCTCACGAGGTCGCCGACGGACACGGCCTCCTCGACGATCGATGTCAGAAGATGAGGCGTACTGACGGCCACGTCCACTCCCCAGGATTCCCTGAAGAGCCACTCGTTATCGGGATGGTTGACGCGAGCCACGACGCGGGGGACGGCGAATTCCTGTTTGGCCAGAAGGGCCACGACCAGATTGTCCTCATCGTCTCCGGTTGCCGCGACCACGACGTCGCAAGAGGACAGGACGGCCGCATCAAGCGTGTAGAGCTCACAGGCATCACCCACTATCCAGCTGACTCCCTTGAGGTCCTCTTTCAGGGTGTTCACGAGGGCTGCGTTTTGCTCGATCAGAACCACGTCGTGTCCCCGGCCCATCAGGTCGCTTGCCACGAAGTGCCCGACGTTGCCCGCGCCGGCGATAGCAATGCGCATTTGCTTCGGCGTCATTCGGGACGACCCACCTTTTCGATTTCCTCGGCGAGTTCGGCGGCGTCGCCGCGCGCTACGGATATATGGAGAATGTCGCCCTCCTGGATGGTCAGGTTCTTGTCTGGAACTCGGGGGACGCCGAACCGACTGACGGCTATCACTCGCCGCCTTCCATCGAGATCCAGTTCAGTGGCATGGCGCCCGAGAATCTTCACGGGGGCCTGGACGGCAGTGACCACGACCTCTCCGTTATCCAGGGTGTACTCGACGGGGACGTCTTCCGGCATCAGCAGTCGAAGTATCTGATCCGTGGTCCACCTCACGGTGGCGACGGTCTGGATGCCTAGGCGCTGATAAATCTGGGCCCGTCTCGGATCGTAGATCCTTGCTACCACGTGCGGAAGCCGGTAGTGCTCTTTGGCCATCCTCGCCGAGACGATGTTGGAGTTGTCGCCACTCGTGACGGATGCGAAGGCATCTGCATCGCGGATTCCGGCCTCTTCCAGGACGTCGCGGTCAAATACGAAACCCACGATTTGGCGCCCGCCGAAACCTGATTTGAGACGGTCGAAGGCTTTGGGGTTCTTGTCCACCACCGCGACGGAGTGACCCAGTCTCTCCAGGTTGCTGGCGAGCTCGGATCCGACTCTGCCGCATCCCGCAATGACAACATGCACCGGGCCGCTCCCACTATCACAAAAGACCCACTGGAACGCGGGCGATACTGCCATACTTCAAACCGATGGCGTCGATTAGCCAGTTACTCGGGAGGTTAACCCGGACCCCCGAAGAACTTCGGGCGGAGACATGCCGGGAATGGGCCTCTTCGGTCCCGGGCACCACCCGGATTGGAGACATCGAGACCCGACGACATCAAAAGGCGGCCGGAGTTGTTCAAAATATTCGGATCGACCCGCGCGAGGGGAGTGGGTCGATAGAGGTCACGATCTCGGACGGCACCGGGTACCTCGTCGCGAAGTGGCTGGGTCGACAATCGCTGTCGGGAATCGGGCTTGGCACGGGTCTCGTCGTGAACGGGATTGCAGGGAGATCATCGGACGGGGAACTTGTGATCCTCAATCCAGAGTACGAGCTTGTCCCTCACCCCGAACAAGGCTAGGACACGGACCAACTGCACGTTGTTACGTCAAGCGACGACCTTATCGCCCTCGCCTCTGGCGTCAGATCCTTGTCTCTATTTGACCTTTCACTTCCCTGAGTCTTTCGCGCAGGTCTGCCTCTTCGTCTCCGAGGTCATAGATCCATCGATCTATCGCCGCCTGGAGAGCAGCCTTCTTGTTCGTCATGATCGTCTCGGTGGGGGCCGCCTCCGCACTCGGTTCGATGGCCTGTGCCTTGCGCTTGGAAAAGGCGATGGCACCCGCCAGGATCACGAGCGCGACGCCGGCAACGGTGAGGCGGGCGGGGTCGTTGTCCTGAAGATTGATCACGGCCGGCAGGATCAGAAGCGATACCAGGTTCATCACCTTGATGAGTGGATTGAGCGCCGGACCTGCCGTGTCCTTGAAGGGATCGCCGACGGTATCGCCGATGACCGCCGCCTTGTGGGCCTCTGAGCCCTTTCCGCCCTCATGGCCGTCCTCGATGTACTTCTTGGCGTTGTCCCACGCTCCGCCGGAGTTGGACAAAAAGACTGCCATCAGCTGCCCGGTGAGGATCACGGCCGCGAGAAAGGCTCCCAGCGCGAAGTAGTTGATCCCGAACCCGACGATGACCGGCGAGAGCACTGCCAGAAGCGCGGGCGTCGCCAGTTCGCGCAGCGAAGCCGTGGTGCAGATATCGATAACGGGACCGTAGTCGGGCCGATCGATCCCCTCCATGATCCTCTTCTCGCGGAATTGTCTGCGGACCTCTTGAACGACGACTCCGGCCGAACGACCGACGGCGCGTATGGCGAGTCCGCTGAACAGAAACGCAATCGACCCACCGATCAATAGCCCGATGAAGATCGTCGGATTGGCGACGTTGATCTGCGTCGCCGGCAGCGAGAAGAGGCGATCTGCGCCTCCCGCGAGGTTTCTTTCCACGCCGATTGTCTCAATGAACGACGCAAAGAGCGCGACTGCAGCAATAACGGCCGATCCGATCGCGAACCCCTTGGTGACGGCCTTCGTCGTGTTTCCCACCGCGTCGAGGCTCACCATGATGCGCGCAGCCTCGCCCTCGAACTCGCCGGTCATCTCCGCTATTCCCGCCGCGTTGTCCGCGACCGGACCATAGGTGTCCTCACTCACGACCACGCCGGTCGTCGCGAGCATTCCCATCCCTGTCAGCGCGATGAGGTACAACGAGAACGCCAGGTTGCCGCCTCCGAGCGCAATGCCGGCAGCGAGCGCCGCTGCGATCGCGATGATTGCGTAGACGGATGACTCGAGTCCCGAGGAAAATCCGGACAGGATCGTCGTCGCCGGCCCCGTTCGCGCGGCCTCGGCGATTTCGCGGACGGGCGTTGTCTCGGTCGACGTGAAGTATTCGGTCAACCGGCTGACGATCTGCGCCAGGACCAGGCCGATGACGACTGCCAGGAATACCTTGAGGCCCTCATGGCCCCCTCCCGGTCCCTTGTCGCCTATGTAGGTGAATGCGACCATCGCGGTTCCGATCACAGTGAGGATCCCGGCAGTGAAAAAGCCGCGGTTGATGGGAGCCATCGCCGTCTTATCTCGGTCGGTGGCTCGGACCATGAACACGCCCACAATCGACGCAAGGACCCCGAGAGCACGAGCGATCACGGGAAAGATCAATCCGAGCGCCGGGTTGGCCCCGATCGAGTCGAAGGCGGCGACTCCGAGAATGATCGACGCAACCAGAGTGACTTCGTAGCTTTCGAAGAGGTCGGCGGCCATACCCGCGCAGTCCCCAACGTTGTCGCCGACGTTATCGGCGATGGTGGCGGGATTTCTGGGATCGTCTTCGGGAATGCCGGCCTCAACCTTTCCGACGAGGTCGGCGCCGACGTCGGCAGCCTTGGTGAAAATGCCTCCCCCCACCCTCATGAAGAGCGCGAGGAGAGAGCCACCGAATCCGAATCCGATAAGAATGGCCGACGACGTGTTCTGGAATATGAGGATGATCACGGTCGCGCCGAGCAGCCCGAGTCCGACCGTGAACATTCCGGCGATGCCGCCGGTTCTGAACGCAACCCTGAGCGCGGCCGGAAGCGAACCCGACCGCGCCGCGGCGGCGGTTCTTACGTTGCCCCGCACCGCAAGGCTCATGCCTATAAAGCCGGTGAGGCCGGACATGAAACAGCCCGCCAGAAAGGCGAGGGTTCGAAAGATGCCGGACTCACCGAAGCTGAGCGCCTCCGCCCCGCTCGGTTTCATCACCGCCGTCGAGGTGAAGAAGACGATGATTACAAGCGGAATGGTTATCATCGCGATGGTCTTGAACTGACGGTTCAGATAGGCGAGGGCGCCCTCCTGGATGGCGCCCGCTATCTCTTGCATCTTCGGCGTTCCCTGATCCTCCGCAAGAACCACCCTCATCAACAGGAACCCGACGGCGATTGCCAGCATGGCGGAGGCGACCGAGAACAACAGCCACAGGAATTCGCCGCCCGCCAGATTGAACTCCTGGTAGCCCCCCTCGGAGGCCAGAAGGAGGTTGTTCATGCGAGCCGCTCCTTTCTGTCTCTCTTCTGAACGAAGATCTGATTGGCAACTTTCTCGCCGATGGTTCTGTCTTTTCCATCAACCCGAACGACAACCGGCCCATCGAAGGGGTGCTTCTCCCGAACTTCGACGAGCACGCCGGGTCTGAGTCCCAGCTTTTCCAGGAACTCGACGACGTCGGGATCGGTCGACCCGGGAACGGCGACCTCGGCGACATCTCCCGGCTCGAGCGCGTACAGCGGAGGCATCTCGGGGATGTCGACGACATCCGGATCGGGGATCGGAAAACCATGGGGGCAGGTGGAAGGTCGGTCGAGGGCGACGAAAAGCCTGTCTTCGACCTCCTGGGGGAGTTCGTGTTCGAAGGCGCCGGCCAGTCGATCGGCCTCGTTCCAGGCGTATCCCAACATGTCGGAGAGGAACCTTTCGACTATCCGGTGACGGCGAATGGCGGCGACCGCAGACCGCCGGCCGGTGCGAGTCAGTTCGACCCCTCGGTAAGGCTTGTGCTGCAAGAGCCTGCGCTCGGCCAGCCTCTTGACGGCCGCCGTGGCGGTCCCCGGGGAAACCCCCAGCGCCTCCGCCAGGTCACCGGTGTGCGCGTAAGCACCGCCCTTTGTCAGGCGATAGATCGACTTCAACGTCTCGCGTTCGGA
>JALZEK010000174.1 GCA_030862065.1 Actinomycetota bacterium
GCGCGACGGTGTCGCGCGGGCCGGATTCGTCACGCGAAATCTTCCTCGCCGTGGGTTCGTTCGATCCTCTCAAGAAACTTGCCCCATCGTCCCTGCCGGTCGTGGACGATGACTCGGTGAGCCCGGGCAAACCCGCATACTGGCTTGCCCAGGTCAATCCGGGACGCGTTCCCGAAGCAGTGCGAGCGATCAAGCGCTCGGGAGCCCTTGTTGCCGGAGTCGTGCCGAGCCATACCTACATCGTCCGCGCCACCCCCGAACAGAAAACCGAATTTGCCTCCGACGGCGCTCTCAGGTGGACCGGCCTGGTTCAGCCGGGTTGGAAATTCTCGCCCTCCCTTCTCGCGGACCAATACGAGCCCTACTACCAGGTTTCGTTGTTCGATGCCGAACCGCGCCTGCACGCCGCGCGTCGATCGATCGAGGCGGTTCCCGGAGTTGAGGTTTTGCCGGTTAGCGGCGACCGAGTGGTGGTCGTAAGGGCGGACGAGTCGCGGATCCCCGCAATCGCCTCGGTTTCGGCGGTGGAGTGGATCGCCCCCCGTCCCAAGTTTGAGACGCACAATTCCGAAGCGCGCTGGGTCGTCGATACCGGAATTAGAGATGTCTACGCCGCCACCGCGCCCGGACGGCTTACCGGCCAAGGCCAGACGGCCGCGGTCGCGGATCTGGCCGTCAACTATCTGCCGGATTCGGCCGGTAACGCCCTCGCCTATTTCAGTGACTGTGAAGGCGGTCTCTGCAAGGAAGCGGACTTCGTGCAGGTGGAGCCGGGGGACACCACGGCGGCTCTGGAGAACGTGCGGGCGACGGGGAGCTCTCACAGAAAGATGGCGGCCTACTTTGAGCTTGGAGAAACCGGTCTGGAGGGAGTAGATCCTTCGCTCCACGGTGCGCATGTAGCCGGATCCGTCACAGGAGATATTGGTAAACGAGGTGACTGGAACCAAAGCGATGGCATCGCGCCTGGTGCTCGACTGGTCCATCAGAATATTGAGAACAGCAACGGCACGCCGAATGCCATCCCTTCGGATCTGTACGACCTGTTCCGACAGGCATATCGGCCGCGCGATCCCTCATCGGTTAAGCACCAGTGGGATCCGAATGAGTATTCGAACTACGAGTCTAACGTCGACGCCCGCGCCCACAACAACTCATGGGGATCCGTCCTACCGATCAACCCCCTCGGTCCCGCCGATGCAACCCAGCTTGACGAATTCGTTTGGGAACACGAGGACATGACGATTACGTTCGCTGCCGGTAACGACGGTCCGGACCCATCGACCATTAAGGCCCCGGCGTATGCCAAGAACGACCTCACGGCCGCGATGTCAATGAACGGCCGCATACCCATGGGCTCCATAGATTCGCTCGGCACCGACTCATCCCATGGACCCACCATCGATGGCCGCTTGGGGCCCACCGTTGCGGCGCCCGGGTGGCCTCTTAGTTCGGCCAAGGGCGGGAGCGTTGACGAAGAACACGCTCTTTCGGGCACCTCGATGGCTGCTCCTCTTCTCACCGGGACGGCGGTACTGGTCCGTCAGTACTTCTTCGACGGCTGGGGACCCGCCGGGGGGGATGGGTTTGGCCGCGGGAGCGGGAAACCGACGCGCAGTCATAACCCCTCCGCCGCCCTCGTGAAGGCAACCATCGTGAATGGTGCCGAGCGCATGAGGGGCTGGTACACGGGCGACGATGGAAACGAGAGAGAGCAGGACGGCATGTGGCCGAGCGCGGGCCAGGGATTTGGCCGCATCAATATCGACAATTCCCTCTTCTTCAATGGAGACGATCTGAGTAACTGGTATCAAGACGTCTGGCGCGCCGACGCCGACGCATTCGAACTCGCCGGCGGCCCGCAAGAGCGGACGTACACCATGGAGGTTGAGGACGCAAAGCCGCTCGATGTCACCCTCGCGTGGACCGACGCCCCCAGTTCGCTTCTCGTTGGAAACCCCACGTTGGCAAACGACCTCGACCTGTCGGTGACAGCGCCCGGCGGGACGGCTTACGTCGGCAACAACTTCAACACGGAGACCGATCCACAGGCCGACGTTGCGGCGACGATCCCCGGCGAGGCTCCTCCCGACACCGCGAACGTCGAGGAGCGGGTTCGCATCCCGAACCCCATTCCGGGCGAATACGAGATCACCGTATCGGTGGACGAGGTAATGGAAGGCCCCCAGGGATTCGCCCTTGCGGCGAGTGGCGCACTATCGGGTGGCCGTGCACCGGCGCGGGGCTCCGGGCTCCTTCCCGACACACCGGGGCCACCCGACATCTCGAATGTTCGCGTCGAGCCGGTCACGTCGGATACGGCGTTGGTTCACTGGACCACAGACGAGCCGACAACCGGAACCGTGGCTCTACGACATGGCGGCGACACGTTGCGGTTCGTCGATTCCTACAACCAGGACGAGGATGGCTTCACGGGTATCGATGAGGGTCCGGTCAGGACCAGTCTCCCCTACGCAGATAGACCTGTTCTGGGAACTGCCCACGAGGCTCTGGTCACCGGAGTCTCGCCGGGGGTGGACTACGAGACGATCGCGAAAGCGCGCGACCAGAAGGGAAACTCAGTCACCAAGCGCGGTCCAGTCCTCCGCACCAGCGAGGGGGTGTACGGACCGGCACCGGCGGATACGGGCGTCGTCGGGAACGAAGGCGCAAAAGCTTGGAAGACCGGTTACAACCTCCACACGGGGCTTAACGGCACCGAACGTCTCATTTCGGGATTCATGTTTCGCCTGCCGGAGTCGGTTGATCCTCAGGCCATTACCGGGGCGGCCGTGGAACTAACAACTACGCTCGACCACACAAACCCTTACGTGGATGACTCTCGCTACTCTCTCGACCTATTGGATGACTCCGTCGAGTCGGACTGGGGAACGCAAAATTACGATCAACTGAACGACGCGCCCACGCTGTCTCGGCTGGCTCCTGTAATGGCAGATCGTATCGGCGCGGGAAGTCCTTACTCCTACTCGCTTGGTTGTGACGAGCTGAGCGATCTGCGATCCACCCTTGAAAATCCGTCGGGGGGCACGAGAAATGCCGCTTTCAGAGCCCAGGCCGATACGCAACTGGACAGCAATATCTTCTCGTACGATTTCGGATTCAACTCGTTATCACGAGGGCCCGCCTTCAGACCTCGCTTGGTGCTCTTCTTCAAGGACGGAAAAAGACAACTCGACCCGCTGCCCTGCGATCCGAAAACTCCTGCCCCCGACATATTCGACATCCGAGTGGCACCGGGAGAGGGCCCGGGTCGGACGAGCACCACGGTGAGCTGGCAAACCGACGTTCCGTCCGACTCGACGGTGTTGTTCCGGGAACAGGGAACAAACGAGTGGCGTCAGGTTGGGGCCCCCTTCCGAACCACGCACCACATGGTCGGCATCGACAACCTCGATCCGGCGAAGGACTATGAGTTTGCGGTTCGCTCCAAGACATGCGGAGGCAAGACGACCACCGATAGCAACAACGGAGCCGGCTATCTCTTCGGCAAGGACATCCCCGACACCCCCCCGAATGCCCTCGCCCCGATGTTCCGCTTCGAGACCGGAGACCAGGGGTGGACGACGAACGACGACGTCTTTGGCGTGCCCCCCGACGAGTGGGTACGCGAGGGGCCCGGATACGAATCCGATTTTGCCTGGAATCACGAGCCCTACAGCGACCAGACCGCAGACGACCTCACCTCTCCCGTGCTGGACCATCCCGGGGGCAAGGTTTCAGTGGGCTTCCACCTCCGTTATCAGCTGAGCCCGTCGGAGGAGGGTCCGACCAACCCGTTCCCCGATGCTCTTCACTTGAGGTGGTCGAGTGACGGCCAGACGTGGACGAATGCAACGAAGTTCGGGGGGCGGGCTCCCCAAAACGAAAATGAACACTGGCCCGAGTTCGACCGCGCCGTCGCGAGCTTCGAAGCCCCCGCCGGTGATCTGCAGATTCGCTTTCGCCTCGAATCGAACATCGGTAATGCTTCGCCCTTCTACCAGGGAGTTATCGTCGACGATGTCCTTGTCGTGGCCGGCGATCTTCCGGATGAGGGCGGTGACAGGGAGCAGGCTCTGAGACTGAGCGAGGGAGCACCGCCGCCGTCGGCTCACGCACACAACTTCACCCCGCCGCGGACAAGGGCCTTTCCAACCGACCAGGACGTCGGTCACGGGACGGCAACATGTCTGCCCACCAAGTATTCAATTCCCGGGCCGCGACTGCGGCTGCGTGTCTCCGATTCATCGCCCGAGCGAGGCGACACGATCACCTTAGGGGCTCGGCTAAGGGCCTGCGAAGACGAGTCTGCGCGCCCTCTGCTTGCAGGTACCGACGTGAGATTCCGGCGCCGGCTCGTGGACGGCTCGGAAACCATCGCCACGCGAAAAGTTGACTCCCAATGTCGGGCCTTCATCAACATCGCTGCCGATTTCAAAACCGCGCGCTTTTACGCGGTCTGGCCGAGCCAGGTCCCGCAATTCCGGAGAGGTTGGTCCGGCACGAAGGTCGTTACCACGACCTGATCATCAAGGTCTTCGTCCGGAAACCGATCTGGCGCGCTCCAGCCCCGCGCAACGGCGGATCAGGCTCGTATGGCCTCCGCGACGGTGGCGAGATCCTCCGTAAAGGCTTTGAGCTCGAGCTGTCGCGTCTCCTCATCGGGGGCTCGCAGGATCGAGGACGGATGGACGGTCGCCATCACGATCGGGGCGAGATCGGAATCAACCAATTCCCCGCGCCGTTTCGAAACCCTGAAGTCGGACCCGAGCAGAGCCTGCGCGGCGGTCGCGCCCAAACAGACCACGGCTTTCGGCTTGACGGTGGCGATCTCCGCGTCGAGCCACGGACGGCAAGCCGTGATCTCGGCCATGTTCGGTTTCTTGTGAATGCGCCGCTTGCCCCGCGGCACCCATTTGAAGTGCTTGACGACGTTGGTGACGTACGCCTTCTTGCGATCGATGCCGGCGTCAACGAGGGCCTTGTCGAGGAGCCGTCCGGCGGGGCCGACGAAGGGCTCCCCCTCAAGGTCCTCTCGGTCACCGGGTTGCTCGCCGACCAGCATCACCTCGGCGGTGCGGGTCCCTTCTCCGAAGACGGTCTGGGTTCCCGTCTTGTGGAGGTCGCAGGCCATGCAGGTCGCCGCGGCCTCCCTCAATTTAGGAAGGGACGGCGAGGCGGGGACGAGCGGAGCGGCGGTTTCAACGTTTCTGGGCACGAGGACTAATTACCCAGCCCGGGAACCGGGCAATCGTTCGGAAGGGCTCCCGCGACTATCCTTCGCGCCATGCCGACGCGGTCAGATCTCGAAAAACTCTCCTCCGAGGAACTCCACGATCGCGCCGTGAAGAGGGCCGTGACCCACGTCGACGTCGGGTTTTTGTGGTCGCTGGTCAAGGCGGTGCCGGTGGCGGAGGCGGCCGCGGGCCACCTGGACGAGGCCGAGGCCGACGTCATGAGCCTCGCCTCCCTGATCACGGACGTGGTGACTTCCGGCGACGAACCGGAGGTTGCCGATGCTCTTCGGCCTCTTTACATCGACTACCTTGCCCGTGGGGATTGAGATCGAGCTCACGCTCAGCGGAAACGCTCCCAGACCATGATCGTGTTTCCGCCCTCTGAGAACACGTGGGCCAGTTTCCAACCCTGCTCGTGACGCTCGTTGAGCTTTCTCTGAAACGCCCTCATGTTGATGTCGCCCCTGTTCACCTCGGCCTCGTAATGATCGGCCACGCTCGCTCCTCTCCTGAAGGTTGTGGACGGATCGAATATAGAGGGAGGACCAAGTCGCGAGTTGCAATAGGGTCGCCTCTAGCGGGGCCTCGTAACCACGCAGTAGAAGGAATCGTCCGGTGGCGGTCCGCCCTCCAGGGAATGGTTGGGCGGTCGTTTTCCTGAGGAGAAAGGAGATGGCATGGCAAATGAAGACATGGGGCTGAGCCCGGATGCGGTAAGTCCGGAGGAATTTGCACAGCTCGTCGCGGCGGCCGAGAACGACCAGCAGATCACCGATGTTATTCACGCGGTGGGAACCGACAAGACTCTCGATCGGATCTTCCAGGGTTTCGAAGATCGGTTCCTGCCGGAAAAGGCCAAAGACGTTGATGCCGAGGTCCTGTTCGTCATCGACGACGAGGGGACCGAGCACAATTACGCGGTCACGATCAGAAGCGGGACCTGCTCCACCACAAGCGGAACGGTAGACAACCCGAAGACGACCCTCAAAACCGATCTCGTTTCCTTCGTGAAGCTGATTACCGGTCAGGCCGATGGAATCCAGCTCTTCATGGGAGGAAGCCTGCGCGTGTCGGGCGACCTGATGTTCGCCCAGAGGATCATGACGTTTTTCGACCGGCCCGCCACCTCCTGAACTTCCGTCGAGCCTCCCTGCGATGAGGCAGTCCTGAGAAGATGGTGGAGAAGATGCTCGCGGCCCGCTTCTTTGAGCCGAACCGGCCTCTTGAACTCGAGCACCTCCCCGTCCCGGAACCGGGTCCTCTCGATGTACTGGTCAAGGTCAAGGCGTGCGGGATCTGCCTCTCCGACGTCCACCTTATGGATGGATCCATACCGCCGGTCAAGCAGCCGGTCATCCCCGGTCACGAGGCCTCCGGAACGGTCGAGGAGACCGGCGAGTTGGTGGTGGGATGGCCGCGCGGAGTACACGTTTCGATCATGGGCGGACGGAACTGCGGGTCCTGTGTAAGTTGCCGCACGGGCCGATTCAATGAGTGTCGTTCGTACGAGTTGATGGGGTTTCATTACGACGGAGCGTGGGCCGAGTTCGTGAGCGTTCCCTACTACACGCTCTCCCCCGTTCCGGGCGAGATTCCGGCCGAGGAGGCGGCGATACTCGCCGACGCGGTCGCCACTCCTTACGCGGCCCTCCTCGACACGGCCGAACTTCATCCCGGGGAAACCGTCGGGCTCTGGGGGATCGGCGGACTGGGGACCCACGCGGTTCAGCTCGCCCGGTTGTTGGGGGCCGGGATCATCGTGGCGATCGATCCACTGAACACGGCCCGCGAGCGCGCTCTGCGCCTCGGTGCGGATGTGGCGATCGATCCATCCTCCGAAGACGTCCGCTCGGCGGTGCGGTCGGTGTCGCCGGATGGTCTCGACATCGCGGTGGACCTCGTCGGATCAAACGCAGTTCTCAAACAAGCGTCGTCATGCCTGGCGCGACGAGGCCGGTGCGTCATGGTTGGTCTCTCGATGGAGAGAGTCGAGCTGGGTCCCGGCCTGATCCTCGGGACCCAGTCACAGTCGGTCCGCGGCCATCTCGGCTACGACAAACGGCACCTCGATGATCTCGTGCGCCTTCTTGCCGGCGGGCGGCTCGATCTGTCCGCATCGATCACGGACGTGATGCCGCTCGAGGACGTGAACGGGGGGGTCACCAGGCTGGCCGAAAAGCGCGACGACCCAGTCCGGCTGGTGGTACGGCCGGGGTGAAGAAGGCGAGCTGGGAGTTCGAAGAGGGCGACGAGATCGTTCCCGGTCGCTACGCGCTTCGGCGGCTCGGAGGGGGCAAACGATACGAGGTCTATCTGGCCTGGGACGACAAGCTGTTCTCTCAGGTCGTCGTGAAGGTGGTCCGCCCCGATCAGATCGGTAACGACAAATCGGTGCAGGACCTGAGACGCGAGGCGGACACGGTCGGCGGCCTGGCACATCCAATGCTGGTGCGCAGCTTCGGGGTAAGTCTTCAGGACGACAGGCCCCATCTTGTGCTCGAGCACATCGAGGGCCCCACCCTGCGCCGGCTGATCAAGGGATATGGCCCTCTCCCGCTCGAACAGCTTGTACCTCTGGCGGTTCAGGTCTGTGGAGCACTCCACTACATGGCGACCGAATCGATCGTTCATCTCGACGTAAAGCCCAGCAACGTCGTGATGAGCAGCCCTCCGAAGTTGATCGATTTGAGCGTGGCCCGAACCCATGACGCGGCCAAAAAGCTCACCCAGAGAGTCGGCACCCGCTCCTACATGGCACCCGAGCAATGCGAACCGGGACCCAATCGGATAGGCACCTGGACCGACGTGTGGGGGGCCGGAGTCACCTTCTACGAGGCGGTTACCGGCACGAGAGCGTTCCACGCGGACAAAGAAGCCGATACCGAAGACAAGGCGCGCGCATTTCCGCAGCTGGTCGAGGACCCTCCCGCCTTCCCCAAGGAAACCCCGGGGCCGATCGCCGAACTCATCCTCGCCTGTCTCGACAAGGATCCGAGGTCCAGACCCCAGGCGGCGGAGGTGGCGCGGGGCTTCGAGCCTTTGCTGGCGGCCATCCCCGAAAGGCCCCGCCTGCGACGCGGCCGGCCGAAGCTTCGGTAGCGGAATCCAGAGCTTCGCGGGGCCCGCCGACTACGCTGATCCGATCCGTGACGAAGCGACGCTTTCTCTGCCGGTTCCCGGTCGATGTGGGATTGACGCTGTCGCCGCTGCGTCGGGGACATGGGGACCCGTGCATGCTTCTGAGCCGCGACCAAGCGGCGCTCGCAACGCGCACGCCCGAGGGCTCCGCGACGCTTCATCTCTCGATCGACAGCCGTGCCGCCGTCGCAGAGGCATGGGGGCCGGGTGCACGGTGGGTTCTGGAGAACGCGCCGGCTCTCGTTGGAGCGGACGACGATCCCACGGTCTTCAGACCGCGTCATCCGGTCATGCGGGAACTTCATCGCGCACGCGGGGGCCTTCGGATTCCGCGGTGCAACAACGTCCTCGAGATCCTCGTCCCCACGATCCTGGAACAGAAGGTGACCGGGCACGAGGCCAGGCGTGCCTACAGACGCCTCGTGCATCGGTTCGGTGAGCCCGCCCCCGGCCCCTACCCCTTGGTCCTGCCGCCTCATCCGAAAGCGTTCGCCGAGCTCCCCTATTACGAGTTCCATCCCTTCGGGGTGGAGCGCAGAAGAGCCGAAACCATTCGCTCCGTTTGTGCGCGCGCTGCTCGACTGGCGCGATGGGCAGAACTCGGATCGGACACGCTGCGCACCAAGTTGCTGTCTCTGCCCGGCGTGGGAGCATGGACCGCGGGACACGTCCAGATGCTGGCGTTGGGAGACTGCGACGCGGTCACCGTCGGCGACTTCCACCTTCCCCACATGGTGGCCTGGACCCTGACACGGGAGCCGCGGGCCTCCGACGAGCGCATGCTGGAACTCCTCGAGCCCTACAAAGGGCATCGGGGACGCGCTCAACGATTGATCGAAACCTCGGGTATCAGGCCTCCCGCTTTTGGCCCCAGGAAGGCGAGAAGGTCGATCGAAATGATTTGAGGCCGGAACCCTCGTTCCGGCCTCGGGTTTGTGGGTGGCCGAAAGGTTATCTGGATTTTCCGGCCAGAGCCCTCTGAAGCTGGGCTTTGTTCATACTCGACCGGCCCTCGATACCCCGCCTTTTGGCCTCGGCGTATAGCTGTTCCTTGGTCCGGCCCTTGGGTCTGTCCGTGCCGGACCTCCGACCGCCCCGACGGCCCGACGACATGTCTCTCGTGGAAGTGCGACTCCGAGTCTTCGATTCCCCGGTGCGCGCACGTTGCTTGTTCACCGTTGCCGCGGCCACACGCTTGGCGCTCTTCTCCGACCGCCCCTGCTTTTTCTGCGAGGACTTGACCTTCTTGTACTGCCGCTCACGCTTGGAACTCCATTGTGACTGAGGCATGTCCTAATCTCCTTTCGAGCCTGCTCGACTTCAGCTTTGCTCCCCTATTGATTACCCGAGCGCGCGAAAAACACACCGCAGCAGGAGTGCCGAGCAAAAGTCTGTATGTCAGGCGTTACTCAGGCGACCGCCCTCGGGCGATTCGCTCCGCGCCTCGTCGCTCTTGGGGTCGAGCTCAATGACCTCCGGAGCGGGGGGCACCGCTGACTTCTCTCCGTTAGACGGAAGCGACGCGTTCAGGTTGGACAGTTCTGGATAGACACCCTCGGCGGTGTGCAGGAGATTCGCTCTCATTCCCTGGAGAGAAAGCTCCAACGCGTAAAGCTTCTCGCGGATCTTGGACTCTCCCGTCAGGACACGGCCCACCCGGTCCGCCGCGAATGACTGCTGCTCCCGCACGGCTCGCTCGGCCGCGGCACGAATCTCAAACGCGTAGTCCTCGGCCTCGCGCCGTAACTTGGCCGTGGCCTCGCGGGTGGCCTCGCGCAGTAACTTGGATTCCTCCTCCGCGCGGCTACGAACATCCAGCGCGTTCGACTCGGCCTCTTCCCTGAGCCTTCGGGCGGTCAGCGAGGCGCTCTCCAGCACCTCTCTCACCGTCTCTCCTACCTCGGTGAAGTCGGTTTCATCGACGCTGCGGAGCCTCTCGATCAGAGCTTGGTGCTCCCGCGCGATCATTAGCAGGAAGGATTTGACCTCTTCCTTGTCGTAGCCGTCGGTGGACGTAAAGAACTCTCTATCGGCGATCTCGCCGGGTGACACGGCCATATATGTACCCTCCCTCAGCCAGGGGCCCGCCACGCTGGCCCTAAGACCGAGGTTCGACGCCCCCGAGGGTTTTCCTCTTGGCTACGGGCACCTAAGCAGGTCTAACGGGGGCCGGGAGGGCGGCGTTACGGGTCCGACTAGTCGATTGGGACTAGTCCTTTAGGACCAACCCGCCTCCTGCCGATAACTGCCACTGGTATTAGTCGTCGGCTTAGATCAGTCAGAGGGGTTACAACGTGTCGCTGCGGCGAGGTTTCTCGGTCCTGGTGGTCGCCGTGGCCCTGCCTCTGCTGCAATTACCCCCCTCGGCAGAAGCCGCGGCGACGGTCGTCGCTCGGATGGCCTCGGGCGTTCAGGCCTGGTCCGACCCCCAGACGTGGGGCGGTCGAGTCCCGGCCGGCGGAGATCTCGTGAGGATCCCGGCCGGAGCCTCGGTCCTGCTCGACGTCGGAACCGCCCCTCTTGGAGGACTGCAGATCGACGGGACCCTGGCGTTTGCCGAGAAGAACCTGAGCCTCACATCCGAATGGATCATGGTCCACGGCACGCTCAGGATCGGAAAGAAGGCGGATCCCTATCGTCGCAGGGCCCTAATAACACTCACCGGGGACAAGGGAGACCCCGACGTGATGGGGATGGGGACCAGGTTTCTAGGCGTCATGGGGGGCAACCTCGAGTTGCACGGCCGGAAGACAAAAGGCTGGACGACGCTCGGCTCGACCGCGCGGCGCGGCCATCGCACGATCACTCTGGCCGAGGCCCCGGGCTGGAGACCGGGCGACCGGATCGTGGTCGCGTCCACCGACTACTGGAGCCGTCACTACGAGCAGCGCACCGTTACGCGGGTATCTGGCCGATCGATCGAGTTGGACGAACCGCTCGACTACATGCACTGGGGTGAGCTCCAACCCTACGGCGCCGAGGTTGTCGACGAGCGCGCCGAGGTCGGCCTTCTCACTCGCAACATCGTGATTCGAGGCACCGATGCATCCTCCTCAGATGGCTTTGGGGGACACGTCATGGTCATGGAGGGGGGCCGCGCCCGGGTCGAGGGAGTCGAGTTCGAGAACATGGGTCAGGCCAACATGTTGCGTCGGTATCCGGTTCACTTCCACATGGAGGGACGCGCCCCCGATTCCTATCTGAGGCGATCATCAATCCATCACAGCTTTAACCGTTGCGTTGTGGTCCACGGAACGAACGAACTGACCATCAAGGGGAACGTTTGTTTCGATCACGTCGGTCACGGGTTCTTCTTGGAGGACGGGGCAGAACGCGACAACGTCATAGCCGGCAACCTCGGACTCGGGACCCGCGGGACCGGCAATGGACTGCTCCCGTCCGACAGACGCCCCGCCACTTTCTGGATTACAAATCCCGACAACGTCGTGAAAGACAACGTGGCGGGGGGGTCCGAGGGCTTCGGTTTCTGGTACGCCCTTCCCGAGCATCCAACGGGCCTCTCCAACCGACAGGACATCTGGCCCCGACGAACTCCCCTCGGAGAGTTCAGCGGGAACGTCGCTCACTCCAATGGAGACACCGGCCTCAACGTCGACGACGGGCCCGGTCCCGACGGGCGGACGGATTCAAGCTGGTACAAGCCGGTATCGGACCCCACCAACCCAAACTCGGCACCCGTCGTGGCTCACTTCGAAGCCTTCACTGCCTATATGAACCGTGATCGCGGCGTTTGGCTGCGGGGTGAAAATCACGTTGTGACGGGCGCGGTTCTGGCCGACAACCGAGCCGGGGCGACCTTCGCCTCCGACGACACGTTCCTGGAGGATTCCCTCCTCGTCGGCGAATCAGCCAATCCCGGGACACCCGAACCGTGGGAGGAAACCGGCCACGAGGGCCGGGCTCTGCCGCTCTTCTGGGAGCCGGATGCCCCGATCGTCGGTTTCGAGTTCTACGACGGTCGCGTCGGAACCCGTCGGACCGACTTCTTTGGCTTCAACTCCAATCTGGTCCGGAAATCTGGGGCCCTCGGTTACCTCGCGCCGAACGCCTTCCCCATCGATCCCAGAAACTTTTCAGAGTCCGTCCAAGTTACGAACTCGAACCCCGTTTATCTGGCCGATCCTGAGCCGGGGATGGACGGAGATGCATCGAAGGTGTTCGTGGACAAAGATGGTTCGCTGACGGGAACTCCCGGCAACGTCGTCGTTGTGAACAATCCCTTCCTTCTGCGAGACGGATGCGAGTTCAGGGCGCAGTGGAACGCACAGGTTTGTCCCCCGACCGCGTTCGCCACCTTTATGGCCGGCACCCTGACCGGAGATTCTCAGGACGTGAAGCCGGTAATCCTCACCCGGTCCGACGGCATCACGCAAACGTTGATGGGATGCTGCGACAACTCCGACGAGGCGCATACCACCATCATCACCAACAGATCCTATGAAGTTGCCTTCAACGGAGGCACGCCTTCGGAGTTCAGATTCGTGTTCTGGAGGGGACGCGGGCGCTGGGTCCGGGTCGAGGTCCCGTTGTCCCCCGGGTTCAAGGTCACCCGCTGGGGATACCCCCTCGCCTCCGTTTCGAGCCTTTCGGCCCTGGATCAGAGAATCGATTCGGGCTACTACTACGACCCCGCGTCTTCGACTCTGCACCTGAAACTGTCGGGCGACGACAGCGACTGGGAAGAGATCCGCGTAGAGTCGCTCTGAGTGAGATCACCCTCTCGGGTGACCGACCGCTACGGCCGCGCCGCCCAGTTCCACGTCCTCCACGAAGCCCCGCTCGTCCCCCCGGTCGTGTCCGCGTCCGCCGTCCACATGTTGCTGAGATAGATACGGCCGGTCGCCTTCGAGACATCCGCCTTGGGATCGGGTGTCGCCGCCGAGTAGTCGCCCCACCGGCAGAATCCGTTTACCGGACAGCCGAAGTCCTCGTTGTGCCCGGGCGAGTTCTTGACGAGGACGAACCCGGAGGTGGGATCATTGCCCCGCCTGCCGACCATCCGGATCGCCGGATAGGTCGTCGCCGACGACGTCGAGAATCCCAGGACCATGTTCCTGCCAAACGCCCTGGTGGTGCCGTTGACCACCCGATCCGGCGAGATCGCGCCGTTGAAGACGTATAACGAGTCGTGCTGCACCGTACCGCTGCGGGCGACCGTCGCGGCAGCGGGGTTGACCTCGTACCATCGCTCCCTGGACCCCGCCCCACCGGCGATGGCGTGCTGGGTCCAGACGTGCAGCTTGCGGTCGCGGCTCGGGTCCACCGCCGCGACGGCCTGCGTCAGCCGGGCGTCGCTTGTGTCGAGATTGAAGGTCCCGTCCTTCTGAGGCGCGTTCGGAGGCAGGGTGTAGCTCGCCACGGCGATCGGCGTGCCGGGGTTCTGGATGATCGGGTTCCCCGTCGTGGAGTTGCGGCTGACCTTGAACCTCCCGAGGTCGTCCGCGGGAAGCGCGGCCGGGCGGGACAGGACCCAACCGTTCTTGTTGGTGTCGATCTCGTTCGCGGGAACCGGCGTGAACTGCACGTCCGCGCCGACCATGATGTCCTGCTCGATCCCGAACTCAAAGGTCGAGGCGTCGGGGCAGGTCGTCCCCGGGGGCGCCTTGCCGATGGCGAGAATGTCGGAGCCCGAGAACGTGCCTCCGGTGAAGACGTTTACCCCGATGATCACAAAGAACTTCGAGTCGCCGAGCTTCGGGTAGTCCGGGAAAGAGGCCCCGTAGGCGACCTGGTAGTGGCACCAGTCCGAGGTCGCGTTGTTGGGCGCCGCCGTCTTGCTGAAGCCGAAGGAGAGACGGTTATCCGTCGAGCTGAAAACGGAGTCGCCGGCGTAGTAGAAGCGGTTGGTCGTCGGATCCCAGATCACCTGAGGGTCGAACGAGTTCGAGCCCGGCTGGGCCCACCAATTCACAAGAGTGTCCTGATTGATGAGGTTCAGGCTGCGGTCGTAGATCCCGACCTGAGAGTTGACCGTCTCGACGTATCGCTGGGTGCCGATGGCTCCCGTCGAGTCCGAGGGCGTACGAGTGGCGTCAAACAATCCTTGTTTGCTCTTGCCAAGGGTCGGCGGAGGCGATCCGCCTCCCGACTCTGTGGACTCGGGATGGAATCTCGCCGCGGCGCGCTCCTTCGCCCGGTCGTATTCGCCCCGGTCCGCGGGAAGGGGACCGGAACGAATCGCTTCGGCCGCGGCGCCGGTTATGGGGCCCGGCGTCCCGCCCGTGGCGGGGCCGAAACGGATGTCGCTCTGCGCGGGGGCCCCCTCGGATCGAGCGCCCGCAGAGGGCAGCATTGCCGCTCCCAGTAGAACGAAGACGAAGACGGCACTCAGATAGCGCTTCATAGGCCCTCCCGCTCTGGACGCTCATCGAAACTGCCGTTTCGACGATCGCCGCGCGTCCTCCGAAGTCAAGCTGGAGTCAACATAGAGAACCGGCGGTGCTCATGCAATGCCTCGACCGAAATCCCAAACGCGCAATCAATACGCATTCGCCTAACGGTTTGGACAATTAAGACATTTAGGGACATGCCTTCCGTCAACCTGCGGAACGCGGACCAAACTAGGAGATGCGCCAGGTCCTCTCGGCGGGAGTTGGATCGAGGTTCC
>JALZEK010000148.1 GCA_030862065.1 Actinomycetota bacterium
GCCTCGACTCCGACCTCGAGGCTTGCCTCCTCGAACGCCCGCGTCAACTCGCGGAGGGCGACGTCGTCGTCGATCCCCCTCTTTTCCATGCAGTAGGAGGCCATCCGGCCGGGCCCGAAGGTCTCGACCTGCCTCCATGCTGAGTCGTGCTTGTTCCAGGCCTCCTCCATCAGGGCCCTGGCCTCCTCGGGGGTTGCCCCGGTTAAACGACTAAGGGCGCCGACTCTGATGGTCATGGCGCCCTCCCAATCACGATCTCGCAGCAGCGTCCCCCAGCAGTCGTAAGTGACTGCTCGGATGCCGTCCACTCTCTTCATGAATCACTCCCCTCGACCGCGATCTTTCGCTGTCGTTCGGTCTTGACAACAACCGTGGCGGTGGCGCGGGCCACGAGTTCAGGTTCGTCCAGTACGTCGGCCGCAGACTCCGATACGTCGGGCCGGGGACGAGCGTACCGGAACGCGGAGAGTTCAATCTCTCGCGAGGTTCTCCCCACCCGGGAGATCTCCCCCACGACCTCGACGAAATCCCCCGCATACAGAGGAAGCAAAAACTCGACGCTCGAGTAACCGGCGAGTAGCCCCTCGTCCCCATCCGACCGAACAGCCAGCTCGGTAGCCACATCACCGAACAGCTCCATCAGCCGGCCGCCGGCAACCAGTTTGCCGCCGTAGTGAGCGTCGGCCTGCGACAGCCTCAGGCGGTGGGAAACCCGCTGCTCGCTCATCCTGGTGCCGCCTCAGACACGGCGAGCTCGATCCCCTTTGTTGCGAGGACGGCCCAGGCCAGATAGGAGGCCACCTCCGACGGCAGCGCGCCGCGACCGAAGATTCGGTCGTATCCGAGCTCGGAGGCCTGCTCGGGCGAGAACCGCGGCCCCCCGCCGACCAGGACCAGGTCGTTGCGCAACCCGGCCTCGGTGAGGGCCGCTCTCACCTCCTGCAGGTGAAGAATGTGTGCGTCCCGCTGGGTCACGACCTGCGAGATCAGCACGGCGTCGGCCCGCTCCCCGGCCACGGCCTCGACGATCTCCTCCGGGGGGACCTGGGCTCCCAGGTTCACCACCCGCATCTCGGTGAAGTACTCGAGCCCATGATCTCCGGCGAAGCCCTTCATCGACAGGATCGCGTCGAGTCCCACGGTGTGGGCGTCGGTCCCCGTGCAGGCGCCGACCACCACTAGCTGTCGCTTGAGGCCGTCGCGGATCAGGCGATTGACCTCCTGGTAGTTGAGCAGCGGGAAGTCGCGCTCCTGCACCATGATGGCGTCGGGATCGACGTCATACTTCGTTTTGCCATACACGACGAAATGCGTGAAGTCGGGGCCCATCGCCTTCATGTGCACCACCTGGGCTCGCTCGAACCCCATCTTTGCGACAAGTTCGAGCGCGGCCTGCCGGGTCCGCTCCGACTCCGGCAGCGGAAGCGTGAACGACAACTGCACGAGCCCGTCGTCGGTAGCGTCCCCGTACGGCTTCACCGCGCTCATGCCGTCACCCCAGCCCTCTTCTCGAGGGTATCCACTATGGGATTGAAATAGGCGCGGTCGCGCTCCACGACGCCGTCCAAGCCCCTTCCTCCGTTGCGAGTCCGAACCGTGTCGGCGAACATTCCGGCCTCAATGGCGGCGAACATTCCGATGTCCGCGACCTTTCGCAGCATTTGAAGGCATTCCTCTAAGACCTGTTCGGCTCGCCGGTGGACCAGTCCCCCGGTCTCGAATACCAGCTCGCCCGCGAGCGATGCCGCGCCGCCGAAGACATAGCGCGCGTTCTCGAGAGCGAGATCGCGATCCGAAAGGAACGGTGTATGGATGCCCTCCGACATCATCCCCAGAAGGATGATGTCTTGTCCCGTGATCGCGCCCACGAGGTTGAACATCCCGTCGTAGAGAAAGCCCTGGAAGATGTCGCCCGACATGTGTTTGGTCGGCGGCATGTACTTGAGCGGTGACCGCGGGAAGCATTCCCTTATGAGTTGGGCGTGCGCCAGCTCCATGAGTATCTGGTCGGGCGTCTGAGGGTCGATCTCGAAGGCGTGCCCCAGCCCCATCTGTTCCTCGGGAAGCCCCGCTGAAAGCGCAAGTGCCTCGTTAAGGAACTGAGAGGCCAGGACCGTGTGGGCCGCGTCCACCGCGTCGGCCGTCGTCAGATAGTTGTCCTCGCCGGTGTTGATCACGATTCCCGCGAGCGAGTGGATCATTCTTGAGAAGTGCTGATCCACGAACGTTCGCTGCATGTTGATGTCACGAAAGATGATTCCGTACATGCAGTCGTTGAGCATCATGTCGAGTCGCTCGAGCGCGGCCATCGACGCGATCTCCGGCATGCACAGCCCACTCGCGTAGTTCGTAAGCCTGATGTAACGGCCCACCTCGGCCCCCACCTCATCGAGGGCCCTTCTCATCAGCCTGAAGTTCTCCTGCGTCGCGAACGTCCCCGCGAAACCGTCTTTGGTTGCTCCGAAGGGAACGAAGTCGAGCAGGGACTGACCGGTCGATCGGATGACCGCGATGACGTCGGCCCCGTTGCGGGCCGCGGCCTTGGCCTGAGGGATGTCCTCGTGGATGTCGCCGGTGGCAACGATTAGATAAAACCAGGGCTTTGTCGCCTCGCCGACGCGCGCTATCTCCTCGGCCCGGGCCGCGTTCGCGGCGGTCACTCGCTCCACCGCCGATCGCGCCTCGGCGGTGGCCCTCTCGGCCGCGATCTCGTGGTCGAGGTCTTCGGGCCAGCTCGGCGCGACCTCGCCCCGGGCGATCTGGTCGGCCGTGGTCTGGATGTGCCCGCATCCCGATTCCACGGCGTGGAAGAACGGGATCATGACCCCGCGTTCGAGACCCATAGCGGCGCGGATCCGATCGATCACTACGTTGGGGGTGGGAACCGCGTCGGCCCCCTCGCCCTGGATCCCGTCCACCCCCACGAGCCTCAAACAGGCTCGCTCGATTGAAACCGT